>JAIRON010000005.1 GCA_031257495.1 Puniceicoccales bacterium | reverse complement strand
GAAAATTTACTCATAGTGGATGATGAAATTTCATCCCTAAAAACGCTTAAACGCGACATGGGAGCCAAAATTACCCAGGGAGAAAAATTTAACCTTAAAACCCCGATTTTGCTCAGAATGGATGCAGCAATTCCCCTTCAAACGGCGGTAAATATCTGCGAAATTCTAAAAAACCTCGGCTTTTCAAATGTACACATAGCACTAAACAAATCTTTTTAAGAAGAAATTTTGTTGAGAAAAACGGTATATTTTTAAGCTAGGTTTCGTGGCCAAAATAAACATTCTCCCCGAGGTTGTGTCCAATCAAATCGCTGCCGGTGAGGTGGTTGAGCGCCCCGTTGCGGTTGTAAAGGAGTTGATTGAAAATAGTATCGACGCCGGTGCGAATCATATAATCGTGCGTTTTTCTCACGGAGGAAAGCAGCTAATTAGTGTCGAAGACGATGGCTGCGGAATGGGTGAAAAAGATGCCCTAATGTCCTTTAAGCGGCATGCAACGAGCAAAATTTCTAGTCTTGAGGACATTAATACCATAAAAACTTTTGGATTTCGCGGGGAAGCTTTGCCATCCATCGCTAGCGTATCGAAGCTTACCATGCGCACGCGGGGAGATAGCGAAGATGGCCACGAAATCTGCTATAACGGTGGGAAATTTGTACACAGCAAAGCATTCGGCATGCCCAGGGGAACGTCCGTTCAAGTTGAGCAACTTTTTCACAATGTGCCGGCGAGGCGAAAGTTTTTGAAAACCGACCAGACAGAGGCGGATCACATTGTCGAACTCGTAAAAAATTTTGCCTTTGCGGAAAAATGTGTCAAGTTCGAACTATTTTCCGAAGAGCGCAAAATCTTCCAATCCCCAACGGGGGATAGTTGGGTGGAGAGGGTCGGCCAAGTATTTTGCCCCAACGAGCGACTCTTGCCCATCTCATACGAACACAATTGTTCCATTAATGGAGCAATCTGTGATCCTGACAGCGGCACACCATGCCGCCGATTCCTATCGTTTTTTGTCAATCGCAGGCCGGTAGAAAGTAAACTTCTGCGTTTCGCAGTTAGTGATGCCTTGAGTTCCATCCTTCCTCGGCACCGGGAAATAATAGCCTGCTTGCTTGTGACAATAGACCCCGGTCTCGTCGATGTCAACGTGCATCCAACTAAGAAAGAAGTGAGGTTTAGAAATGAGCAATTTGTCAAGGAGTGCGTTCAAAATGCCATAGTTGCAGCCCTGCACATGCCACCGCAGGCGCAAAGGGAAGACTTCACAAAAATCCTTATGCCCCAATGCGTGACCGCAACTAATGAGCCTTCGGTGCAAAATTCTTTGAATTGTGGCCACTATGCCCGTTTTCCAGCGATGGCGCAGAAACCAATATTTCACAGTAGCGGTGAAATTTTTCCGAAACCTCGTGATGAATTGGGGTGGAGGTTCATCGGAAAAATATTCGACAATTGCGCCCTCTTCGAAAGAGCCACGGGCATGGTGGTGTTTAACATACGATTAGCCGTACGCAAAATTTTGTTCGAGCAACTTAAACAAAGCAAACAAGGGAGTGAGCAGCAGGGATTACTCATACCCATTGACGTGCTAGCGAGTGACTCCGAATCAGAAATCATCGACACACTGACAAATTTTTTTGAAAAAAAAAGCGTAGATATTTACCAATTCGGGAAAAATCACTACCGCGTCTCCAGCGTCCCTGCCTGGCTGTCCCCAAATCGGGTGGAAAATTTTATTCGCGATGTGGTCCAATCTTCATCGGAGTATGATTTCAATGAAAAAACCACCTCAACGGAGGAAAATTTTTTCAAGATTGCTTCGCGCCACGCCAAATACGAACACTACACAACGGGTGACAGCATAGCTGCCCTGGCAAACGAACTCCTCAAATGTGAAAACTTTTCCCGCGGGCCGGACGGCGAAACGCCGTTTTTCGAAATGGCAAAGTGTGATTTCCTAAAGCGCTTTCCATTTTTGTGAAGCTCGTCTTTTTTTCTTCTCCATTGGAACAATAAATGCGCATTGAACGTATTTCACTATTGACATTTAAACCTCAACAGGGTATCATATTCCTCTGCAAAGTGCAAAGGAGGGAACAATGACAAAAAGGACTGAAGCCGTGGGGCATAGTACTGTTTTGAATCCAGATTTACCACCGGATGCGATTCACGGCGGTCGCAGCGTTGATGTGAGTACAACAACTCAGCTAACCGAAGATCAAAAGGTTTTTAAGAAGCTCGGCCTAGGTATGAGGGAATGCGCTCATATTGATACTTCATCGCAAGGTGTACGAGCTATCATACATGGGCTGAAAGATCGCAAATTTGAACCCGGGTGGTTTAGGAAAATTTTGCTATGGCTAAGTTCACTTGGTGGGCAACAATATAAAAAAGCCATAAAACAATTTAGAGTATCACAAATTTTGCATGAAGGAGGTGAAGGAGGAAAAAAGTTTCTAGAAGCTTTAGGGAAATGTATATTACTGTGTGATCCTGAAAGTGAAGATTTACTCAGTGTTTACCAAGCTGCGTATGATTTGTTAGCTGGTGCAGAATCAGCCACGCGGATAGATTTTTTCATCAATAAATTATTATTGCCCTGTGCGGAGCAGCTAGTGGGGTCTGATGAAACTGCTTTGGATGAAACTGCTTTGGGGAAAAACTTTTCCAGATTTTGTTCTTTAAATGAATTTTGCCAAAAAAATGAATTTTGCCAAGAGTTTGAACAATGCCACAATATCGATATCGATAAAAGGATCCGGGATATGTTTAAAGGCAATGAAAATGTGCAAAAAATGCTTAATGCGTGGGCAAGTCGTTGTGGGGAAGATTTAATACTTAAAAACGATCCAGCTCCGTTGAGAGCCATAGCTCCGCTAACTCCATATTTTAATGAAACTTATACTTTATTTTTTGGCCGTGAAATACCAACCCAAACGGCTCATGACAAGTTTTTAAAATGTTTTGGTGAAAATGAAGAAGATCAGGAAAGAAATTTTCGTGCCCTAGTGGATAAGTTAAAAGAAATAAGTCTTGAATCTCAAGATTACGCGTATTCCACCTTGGATGAGGCACAAGGGCAATACAACGTGTATTCCTTCTTGAAGGAGGCACAAGGGCAATACAACGCGTATTCCTTCTTGGGGGAGGGGGACACACAAAGGCAATACAACGTGTATTATAGGCAATACTTTTGTAATAAATGCCGCGAAGTTTTTGGAAAAAATTCGGAATCTTTACAAATAGCAAAAAATATTTCTGAAATGATGCACTCAAGGGATAAAGAATATGCCGCACTAAGATTTCTATTCGTGGGGTTTGCTGTTGCCGTTGGTTGTCCAGCTGATGTGGATCTCTTGGAGATCATCGACGAGGCAATGTCGGAGCAAGAAGACGCTGACGCTGGCGGGTCAGTGCCGGAGCAAGAAAACGCTGACGAGGTATTTTGATTGAAATTTTTAGGAAACCGTTGCTTACTTAGTCTTGGCTAAAACAACCTGTTCATAATTAAAACCGCCCAATCATACACAGGGGGAGCTCAAAATTAAAATAAAATGATTGGGAGTCTCAGACTATTTAGGCGGACTGCTTACGATGATGCTCATATTAGTTTCCTGCTTCCCTCTGTTTGGCCGCTGATCATATTGCTCATACAAGTCGGCGCCATCGGTATTATGTGCAGCGGGGATGTAGGAGTGTATCGCTACCACAACAACCTCATTAGCATCGAAATTAAATATAAGATGTGGATCATTCATGTCTATTCCTTCAAGTCCGGAAGTATTTTTTCTTCTTTCATCATTCCGCAAAAGCTCTTTATATGTTTCTGGCATGATATCGAAGATGATATCATAGGTGGCATTGAAATTTTCGTCCATTGTCATTGTCACATGCCTTTCCCCATGTAAATTGGTCCCATTTATCACTGCATAGAGATTGGAAAGATTTTCCCCAACAATGACCATAAAAGCTGCCGCGCCATGGCTTGTGTTGCCGCTTCCTGTAAAATTTTGCATATACACGTAAAAAGCCTGGAGGGCTTTGTCGCCGTAGGCCTTTTTAAACTTTCCGAGGAGATACTTTAGATACTCCTTTTTATCATATACGCATTCCCTGTCTCCTTTATAAAATTTTACTTTCCTGCCTGTTTCTCTTTCAACAATTGGATCTCCGTATATTTCCTGAAAATACCCTTTTATGTGAGGATTATGACCACATTTCCCGTTTCCCGATACACTGATTTCACCGGGCAAGGTCATATTCGGGATCTCCAACCTGTTTAGGCCGTCTTTGATAAAAAAATGCCAGTCTTGGGCTAATAAGGCGTCCACAGCGGCATCCTGTGTAGGGTCATCCTCTGAAAATAGGTTTTCGTTTATTGCATTGCAGAATAATCTTCTCTTGTCGTCGAAGTCGCCCAGGTTACAATTCAGTGCCAGTATAAGAGGATTTTCTGAGGCTCCAATGGTTCCGGAGTCATTCTGGGTAAAAAATTGACGAGAAACATCGTTCATCCTGCCATTTTGTATAACTTTTGCTGCCAGATCGGGGCGTTGTTTAATTAGGGTAACCTCAGCTGGCGTCATTTTCCTATCGGGGAATGCTTTTGCAAAATTTTCATAAGCCCCCTTTTCTTCAAAAAGCTTAGATATTTCTTTTATCTCTGACGGCACTCTGCGTTCACCTCATCTGCGTCTTTCACTGCTTTAGCGTAGGCGGCAACGACCCTAAGATCAAATTCGCCAATATGTTCGGCGATGATTTCTGATATAATCTTTCTATGTTTTGTGTTAGGTGCATATTTTTTTACAAAGCTCTTCATGTCCCTCTCAGCATCAGGACCAAAGATCACACGTTTAAGCCAATTAATAAAAGAGTTGGCCTTTTTCCGCTCGGCCTCTCGCTGTTCCACATGCTCAGCAAGTGCACTTTTCACCACAGCCTTTTTGTAATTTTTCACTGAACGCTCATTCATTGGCTGTGAAGCTTCACCGGCCAAATTCCTTTGACCCTGGGCTGGTGAAATACCAAAAAATTGAATATCTCTTTGAGTTACAGTTGATGTGTCACTCCCGGGACGGGCGCTGGCAGGAGAATGCGGTGGTGGTGTAACTATAGGATCTGCTGGCTTGGTCACAGGTGGGAATTTTACATATTTTTCCAATAAATTCAATTTAAAAATGTAAAATATTCAATCCAATCAGAATATGAGACCATTTAAATTTGCTGTTTGGCAAATGTTTTCGAAGTGTATTTGCAAGGAAGCGCTAAATTCAGAGGCTTCAAGCGGTTATTTTACGAAAAAATCTTCATAAACACAAAACATATTCAAGTTTAATTGATAAAGATAGCCGGTTTCTTTGTTGAAATTTGCCGAAAAATTACTTTAATTAGCAGGCTGTTAGATGTACCAGTTAACTTTTAGTGAACAGAGCTTGGCGGAAATAAATAAGATGGATGTTGATATGCGGCTGCGCATGATCGAGCAGTTGAGTTCGCTATCAGATAGGGCTTTTAGCGGCGATCTGCCAAAAGTTCAGCGCGATGGCGTATCATTTTTTAGGATAAAATTTGATTCCTTTCGGGCCTACCTTGAGCCGCGCAGTGATGGGCAATTGTTTTGCCATTACATTTTGCCACAACATACCCTATCGGACTTTGTATTTCGCAGTAAACTGCCGATTAGCGAGGAACAGATGGTGGAACAACACTCTTCCTTTTGGAAATACGTCGATTCGTTGAGAAAAAAGTAAGAGGGAGAAATGCACATCAAATTTTCACACCAGGACATCGCGTTGATATTTTTGCTGATATCCGTCGTTCTTCCACGTTTTTCATCAATGTTGGCGTCAAAGCTGGCAAACTTTATTGCGAAATGGTTGCTGCGCCTGTCAACGTGTACATTTTTAACCTTCGCCGCCAGTGCGCTTACAAATCATTCTCGGCCGCTTTTAGTGCTATTCATCAGTTTCCTTTTGGGATATGGCCTGATCGAATCCATGTATGTTTGGTTTGTGATACGCAGGTATGCCAAATTCGATTTTCCTCTATTCGCAAAGTACAGCAGCGAAGATAGTGAGCTCATATGGCCAATGGGGAAAACATTCGAAAAAATCAGGCAAACACTAGCTAAAAACGAGTTTAAATTTGCAGCAACGCTCGTTGTAAAGATCAAAACGATGCCCGTAATGAGCGCACCAATATTCTACAGCGACGATGGCTGCATTAGACTGCAGATGATATTTTCACACTTCGATGGAGGACGCACTTTCATAAACTGCGTACTGGTCTCGCACCTGCGAAACGGGGCTATATTTGTAACGCACAACCTGCAATCTCCCATTGCTACCTTCTACGTTCCTCCATTTGAAGCCCATCAAAAACAGTTCTCAATGGTGAAAAATTTAATAAGCAGCCATAGAAAGCGCGTAAAAAAGTCACAATGGGAAGCCATGTGTCTGTGTGGAGAAAATTGTTTGCAGGCAATCAACGGTGAACAACTACGCCTGGAAGAGGCAAACATAGCCCATGGATACTGCGAGCAAGTTTATGGAAGGACAAACGCAGCAATTTCATTCCTTGGAAGATACAGACTTTGGACAAAAGGACTGCTTGCCACGTATCTTGGATTATGATCAGTGGGTAATTTTGTAGCGCTCGATGTGAAAAGTGGTATCAGCAACGAAGGATAGCTTTACGGCGAATTTTTCCTCAATATCGAACAAAAATTTTTCTTTTTTCTTGAGCTGTTCCAAGACTTCCGGATTGATGTACGTTTTAACGCACATATTCTGCACATCGGAATTATTTTTGATGTGATTCACAATATTTCTGTAGATCTCGCTGCATACCGTAAGTGCAGACTTAACGAAACCATCGCCGCTGCAATAGGGGCAGGGAATGCGTAATTCGCTGCTGTTGCTCTGTGAGTGCCTTTGCCGGGAGATCTCCATAAGGCCTAGTTGGGAAATGGGCAAAACGTGGCTCTTTGCCTTGTCTCGAGCCATTTCACTGCGCACAAAGTCGTATAATTTTATGCGATCGCGTTTATTCTTCATGTCAATGAAGTCTATGACGAGTAGGCCGCCGATATTTCTTAGCCTAATTTGGCGCATGATTTCCTTAGCCGCTTCGCGATTCAAGCTAAAAATGTAACTTTTACTCTCATCGCCATTGACCTTGTAATTTCCCGTGTTGACATCTATGGAAGTCAGCGCTTCCGTTTCGTGGATGATGATCTCACCACCACATGGCAAAGAGACATGTTTCCTAAATGTTTGCTCTATTTGCCGCTCTATGTTGAAGCGTTCAAAAATCGGAATGTTTTCCTCAAACAGGACAAACTTCGACTTGGAACGGGGCGATATCTGCTCAACTAGACCAAGCATGGATTCGTATGCCTCCCTGTCATTGATGATTACGCGATCGATGTCATCCGTCAAAAAATCCCGCACTGTCCGCTCTAGCAAGCCCGGCTCTTTGTATAAAATTTCCTGTTTTTTGCTTCTTTGATATTTGCTAAGAATGTCATCCCATTGCTTGAGTAACATGTGCAAGTCACGTACAAAATAGCGGGCTTTTTTTCCGATGCCAGCCGTGCGAATTATTACCCCCATGCCATCGGGGATGCTTATTTTGTTTAGTATGTCCCTTAGCCGCGATCGCTCCTTATCGTCTTCAACCTTTTTCGAAATCCCGCACTCATCATTATAGGGCATTAGCACAATACATCGGCCGGGGAGAGCAATATTTGTTGTTACCCTCGGCCCCTTAGTTCCAATTTGCCCCTTGCTAATTTGAACTAATATATCGGTCCCAACGGGATACCGCTCGGGAATATCCCGTAATTCGATCTTTTTGGCCTTGTTTTTTCGGTTGTTGCGAACAAGCTCAAACTGGCCATCGTTCGCCGCCGGTAACATGTCCCAGTAATGCAGAAATGCGTTTTTTTCTTGGCTAATATCAACGAACATCGCCTTCAGCCCCGGCTCAATGTTTTGGACCCTACCCTTAAAAATCGCACCGACGAAATTTTCTTCGCCGTAGCGGTCAAACTCGAAATTTTCGAGGATTCCATCTTCTAATAAGGCCACCCGATTCTCCACGGGGCTGGCGTCCACAACCATTTCTCGAAAAACCTTGTCATGCCTGGATAGTGCTTTTATTATGCGGCGCAGTAATGGTTGCTGCTTAGCGCGTTCCGTGGCGTCATTCTTTATCAGCTCATTTTCAGCTTTGTATTCTACTTTATTATTCTTATCTAAATTTTTCATGTCAAAAGTTCCAATAATATGGAATCTTTCGCTGAAAATTTGCTATTCGTAACTCATATGAAACCTGTATATCGATTGAATCATACCTTGCAAAAAACAACAAATTAATAGGAAAGATCCTCCATAACTCAAAAACGGAAGTGGAATGCCTGTAATCGGCATCAACCCTAACGTCATCCCAACGTTTATGCAAACGTGGGTCAAAAATAATATACTTATGCCAACTGCCAGGTACGTACCGAAGCGGTCACGGGACAGGGCAGCGATTCGCAATCCGTTGAAAATCAACATCAAATATGCCAAAAGTGTTATGGCCGAACCGGCAAACCCCCTTTCCTCAGCGAGGACTGAGAAAACAAAATCATTGGATGCCACCGATTTCGGCAAATATCCCAATTTTGCCTGAGTGCCGTTATTAAATCCCTTGCCAAATGCCCCTCCAGTACCAACGGCGATCAGCGATTGCCTGAGATTCCAGCTAACACCAGTTCCTCCTGGATCGACCACCTCCGGCGCTACAAACGAAATTATGCGATTTCGTTGGTAATCCTTTAGTGGAAGTATGGAGTGCTTTTCATACAAGCCCGTACCATTGGCAATGTCCAATCCGTGTTTGTTTAAAAATAGGCGGTAGCTGAAGATGTCAAATGCCACGATTGATAGCAAAACCAATGCACAGGAAATTGCATAGATGAAAAACTTTTGTGACAGATTGGCAACGTATAACATAGCAAACAACATCGGCGGAAAAGTCAGAGCAGATCCTAAATCAGGCTGAAGGAACACTAATAGCATCGGCACGCAAAACACAAGTAAAAATTTTAATATTTTCTCCGTCGAATTAGTCAGATTTGTAATTTCGGATCGGGCCATCATGGCAGCCATCATGACTAAGAACCCCAGTTTTGCCGGTTCAGAGGGCTGAATGACAAGTTTTCCTACCTTTACCCACCTAAGCGCCCCGAAGTGACGCGTCCCCAGCGGACTCCACAGGCATAGAAGTAGCGCCACACTGATAAAATAAAACCAATGGGCGTAACGCAAAAAAATACCATAGTCTATCCTCGACGCACCAATATACAAAACTGCCCCGAGAACTGCCCATCCGATCTGCGCCTTCCATTGCACACCTCCCCGATAGCTCTGCGAGGAATAAATGGCACACACACCAAGAATCAGCAAAACTACAATGGCAATCGGAGAAATTAAGTCCCATTCGCGGAGCGAATGGCCGCTGAACAGCAATTTGAATTTATATAAAAGTTTATTTCCCTCAATTTTCATTGGACGCGCAAAGCCAGTTCATTGAAATGGTCCTGCAAAATAACCGTAGCAGCATTGGAGTCAATGACTCCCCGTTGGCGCATTTTTCTCTTGTGATCATGGGATTCGAATTTCGTTCCGCGTGCTATTCGCAGATCGGCTTCAGCTTGAACACTTGTCAAGCGTTCATCGACAATCACGAATACTACGTCGCCACCAACAAATTTTTCCAAGTCTAATATGAAATTATCAATGTATTTGGACATTTCGCTTTTCGAGCCATCCATATTGAGAGGAGAACCAACGATGACAACACTTACATTCAATTTGCTTATGGTATGGGCGATTTCCCGCAGGCAGGATAACCTATCGGCCATTGGCACAGCATCCATAGGCAAAGCAAGTCTGAGCTCATCGTCGCCCCTGCTCACGCCAACCCTCTTCTTTCCAACATCTAGACCGAGGTAATTGGTCATCTTGCCTACATTGAATCAATGGCGGCTAAAATATCAGCCTTCGTCGATAAACCCACAATGCGCTTAACTTCGGCACCATCTTTGAAAAAAATCACCGTCGGAATGGATTGTATGCCTAATTTTTCCGCCAATTCCGGACACTCATCTATGTCAAGCTTACCAATGGACACATTCGGTCCAACTTCCGATGCAACTTGTTCCACAATTGGCCCTAGTGCACGACACGGTCCACACCAGGGTGCCCAGAAATCCACAACAACTAAGCGACTAGATCTTATTTCATTCGCAAAATTTAAGCTACTCAAATGCAACATCCTCTTTACTCCTCTTGTTAACTAGAAAAGTGAATAGCATATTTTTGGGCAAAAACAACAAGTTTAATTTTTGGGATTGTTCTTTTTTCCATTACTATCATCATCGGTGTCGTAATCGCCCACGTATTCATCGCGTGAGCGTCCGTTATCGGAAGAACTAGAGGTTTCATTGGAAGATTCTTCTTGGTAAACGGCCACTTCCACATCGTTGAAACCCTGCAAAGTACGCAAATGTGCCTCCAACTCAGCCTGCTTGGAAGCCAACAAAGAAGCGGATTCGGGCGCAGAAGTATAAAAATTCACGGACAAAATCCCTTCATTCTTGGAAATTGTAACCTCCGTATCCTTTAGGATACTATCTTTTATGGCAATTCTAACTTCTTGTTTGGCGTCGAGAGCGGCTGTCGAAGCTAAAACTCTCTCCGCTATCTCCTGGCCAATAGTCTTAATAACTTCGGCTTGCTTTTGGGTTTTTGCAGCCTCGACTTGAAAAAACTCACTCGACAAACGCAAACTATTTAGGATAGCCTCCCCCCCAAAAGAAACATTTCCCGTCACTTTGATATAAGACTTTTTCTTTTGAGCCGTTATTTCATCTTCGTCTCCAAACACAGAGCTATCTCTTTCTAAAAGTTTGATTTCTGTTTCTGGTTTAACTTTCTCGGACGATTTTTTTTGAGCCGTTATTTCATCTCCAAGCACAGAGCTATCTCTTTTTGAAAGTTTGACTGCTGCTTCTGGTTTAACTTTCTCGGACAATGAAGCATCCGACGCATTTTCGCCGTTCTCTTCTCCGTCACATTCCCCTTTACCGCTACGCTCATCCCGGGATAATATCTTTTCAAATTCACGAACACTTTCCGCGCTTGGGCGCCCTAGCGCTACTCCATCCTGCTTAAAAGAAGACAGGTCTCCTGCTTTAAAAGTTCTAATTTTATCCATATTTTCTCACTTTTGTATAATAGTGAGGATACTACCCTGGATAGGGTAGCATATTTTTTTCATAAAAGCAATAAATTTAATTTCGCAAATCCTAGGGATTTTCATCCTCCTCATCGGGATCGAGATCACCCATATATTTGTTGCGAGAACGCCCGTCATGGGAATCACCGGAATTCGTTTCCGAAGCTTCCTGGTATACGTTTACATCCACATCATTGAATCCTTGCAAAGTTTGCAACAAGTGCACTTGCAACTTAGCCCGGTTAGAGAACAGCCATGAAGCAGACCCATTTGCCGATGTATGAAAATTAACGGCTAGCATCTTCCCATTTTTAGAAATTACAACCTCCGTATCCTTTAAAATATTATCTTTTATAGCAACCCAAACTTCCTGTTTGGCATTCAGGGCGTCAGCTGAGGCTAAAATTCTTTCCGCTACCTCATATCCAAGTGATTTAATTGTTCCGGCCTGCTTTCCGGCCTTCGCAATCTCAGATTGGGAAAAATCACTCAGCGCGCGCAGACTATTTAAGATGGCCTCTCCGCCAAATTTATTATCTTTTTCAATTTCGTGGCAGGACTTTTTTTTAGGTTTTTCATCTTCCTTTTTATCGGAATCATTTTTAATTTCTTTAGTCTCATTTGAGCTGGCCTTATCAAAAGAAACATCTTCGCTAATTCCATGGCAATAACTACTGTTGAGGCTTTTTTCTTCCTTCACCATTTCACTTGTAGCAGCGTTCTCTTCGCCACCTTTCGTACCATGTTCTTTGGCAGTTCCAGCACCACGTTCTTCTATTTCTCTAAGGAACATTTTTTCAAATTCATGGGATATCTTCATATCCGAAGTTTTGCTCGATTTAGAGGAAGATGGCTCTTCTATTTTTAAATCAAAAACTCTACTCATTTTCTCTCATCCTTTAAACTTTTACTCTTTCCCTTGTTTTTTACCCGTAAACTCCTCAAGTTCTTTATCGGACAACATTTCTTCCTCATGTTTGGCTTCTTTTATCCAAGCTTCCTTGTGGGCAGAAATCTTTTCGATATTCTTATTGGCTTCCTGTAACGCTATTCTTTTTTCGTCAAGGTTTTTTTTTGCTTTTTCTAAATTTTCTTTTTCATTTTCGACCATCTTTTCATGATCACACAGCTTATTTTTAAGCCCCCTTAGAGCAGCATTCAAGCTATCCACGGACATTTTTTTCACCTTTTGCCCAATGACTTTTTTATACAGTCGATCGCTCTCTTCAACTATAAAAACCTTGAATGCTTCGAGGGCTTCCTCTGCGCGCTTAACATTTTCTTCTGCTTCTACAACAAGGCGTTTAGCCTGGGCTAAGTTCTTCTCTGCTACGTCCTTACGAAAGTTTCGCACGCGAAGAATGTCTTCCAGTATATACTTTGCCATTACATACCAACTGCTTGTGCAAGTTTATCTATCGTTGTTTTAAAATTGTCGTGCTCATGCAAGCCTTGGCGCAAAAATGCGTTCACTGCGTCTATGCGGTCAATGGCTTCATCGGTTTGTTTGTCAGCTCCACGCTTGTATTCACCTATGCGAACCAGCAATTCAACCTCCTGATACTTTGACAGGATCGTTCTTAATTTTGTAGCCACTTTCCTATGGCGCTCGTCTGTGACTTGGTTAAACACGCGGCTCACACTGGCAAGGATGTCAACGGCGGGATAGTGATTCATACCGGCAAGCTTACGCGATAATATTATGTGGCCATCCAAAATTGAACGAGTCTCATCGGCGATGGGCTCCGTCATGTCGTCACCTTCCACGAGGACAGTATACAGCGCTGTGATAGAGCCTCTCTCCGATTGGCCGGCGCGCTCCATAAGTTGAGGCAAAGTTGCAAATACGGAAGGAGGAAAACCACGGCGTGTCGGAGGCTCACCGGCAGCAAGTCCGATCTCACGCTGTGCACGGGCAAACCTGGTAACAGAATCCATCATGAACAGGACCTTTTTCCCTTTGTCACGAAAATATTCGGCAATCGCTGTTGCCACATAGGCCGCCTTCAACCGTTCCATGGATGAGCGATCGGAAGTCGAAATGACGAGCACGGAACGCTTCAATCCTTCGGGGCCGAGGTCTTTCTCAATGAACTCCCGCACTTCACGGCCACGTTCCCCGACAAGAGCCAGTATATTAATTTCTGCTTCCGTATTTCGTATAATCTGCCCAAGAAGCGTACTTTTACCACCACCAGCAGCGGCAAAAATTCCCATTCTTTGCCCTTCTCCACATGTCAACAGTCCATCAAGGGCGCGTATGCCGAGAGCAAGAGGTTTATCGATGGGATTTCGCAGCATGGCATTGGGTGGATCGTTGTAAACCGGGTAAAAATCTGTAGTATTGAGTGGCCCCCATTTATCGACGTCTAAGGGGTTTCCTAAGCCGTCAACGACACGTCCTAGCAGGGCATCTCCCACTGGTACCATGTGCACTTTGCCGGAAGGAATGACCTCCGTCGATGGCGATAGGCCGCGCATCTCACCAAGCGGCGTCAACAGAGCCGCCTGCCTCGAAAACCCGACAACTTCAGCCAACAATTCACTATCTTCCCAAGGATTCTTTAGTGAACACAGCTCCCCAATTTTGACTCCGGGCACAACGGCTTGGATAATAGTTCCAACAACCTGCAGCACCTTGCCTTTGACCTGAACAAGGGACGAATCCTCGATATCCCTTTCGAGCATATCGGTGATATACCTGTATGGAGAATCATCTTCGCTCATTTATCATACGTCCCAATGATTTTTCAATGGCTGCAATTTGCACGGAAACACTGGCGTCAACTACGCCAAGATCCGTTTCCAACAGGCATGATCCCGGAGAAAGGTGTGCATCGGAGACGATGTCCAAAAATTCAATACTCGGCGTGTCTTTCGTTAGCTCATCGACGCGATCACGTAAAAATGATACCTCCGAGGGGCAAACTTTCAAAACTGCTTGCTTTTGCGTTTTTACCATTTTGAGTGCATTCTTCACAACGCTCGCTATCAGCTCATTTTTATTCACATCTCCCAAAATCTTTTTGATCGCCCGGGCAACGATATCGATAACATCTTTTTCAAGCTTTGCGATGCTATCCGCACTTTTTGTGGCCAATTCCATCATCTGATCGGCCATTTCCTCCTTGCCGCTGGTGATGCCATCGTTGTAGCCGCGCTTTTTTTCTGATTCGTAGGTTTTTTTTGCCTTTTCCACAATTTTTTCTGCTTCATCCTTAGCAGCAAGCACGATGACATCGCGCTCAGCATGGGCTTGCTTTATGATATCTACTCCCTCAGCTTTTGCATCGGAAAGCAGTTTTTTTGCGGAAACGATGCTGGCGTACTCGCTCCACTTTAATACCTTTCCCGCTGGAACCGCGTCGAATTTTCTAAGTTTTAGTTCAAGCATAGCTTTGCGTCCTCACTGTCGCTGAAAAAATTAACCAATATATATTTAACCAAATCAATCGCCTTTACCACATCTTCCTGCATGCAGCCATCGACATGGGTGAAAGCAATGCCCGAGCGCATACCCATGCGTTTGATCACGGATAGAGGCAATGAGGAAACAACGTATTCCAAAACTAACTTCCCACACATCGGAATGCGTTTATCCAACTTAACCGTCGAAAAATCCCTGTTCAATGTTGGAATTTTTTTCCAAAATATAAGGGAGCGCTTCACGACAAACGTGTAAACATCTTTACCTATTAGCTCTAAAATAGTGTCCAAATCCCTCTTGGCAACGACCTTATTCACATCCTTAAAACATACCATTGCTCCGATGATCGGCTGTAACTTGGCCAAAGTTTTGGACTGCAGCATTGCAAAGGGGAGTACGGGAGAATTTACCGCATAGTTTACTTGTTCATTGAGCCCCAAGTGATGTAAAATTTTGCATTTAAGACCAGCTCGCAGCGATGGCGAAGTAAACATAATATCGAAAATTTTGTCCGAGTATTTGTCAATAATGTCACTATAAAGACTCCTGTCGACGTAGGAACTCACGTTGTAATGAAAATCGTACCAATTTCTAAAAAAAGCAAAATTCGATTGCAAAACCTTCTTTAACGCACTTGTGCCCACTTCGCTCATAGATCATGCAATTCATTTATTCTATGGAGCCCATCGATGTTTCATCCGTACCGCCTTCGGATGCTTGCCCAGGCATTGGTCCAGTTTGCACGACAATAGGAGCGTTTTCCCGCTCGTTATCATTGCCGATTTTGTTTTTCTTGAAAAACTCATATCCAAAAAATCCAGCTACCCCTGCCATACCTAGCAATAACACAGACATTATGCCAAGCAATGTCCACAATTTGCTGGCTGAAGATTGATCCACTTCAATGCCCATAACCGAAGTTAGGCGGGATTGTTCATGCTGCCGAACGTCGTTCGTAAATGTTACCGGAAACAAGGCAACCGAGACCTTATCATAGGACAGTCCCTGAATGCTATTAGTAACTAGATACTTTATTTCACGAACAGATTCTTCAATGTTTGACTCGGCGCGGTAGGCCATAAACACGGCAGCAGAAGATGGTATACTATTTTCTGCATAGGGATCATTTTCCGGCAAAACCACATGGACGCGGGCGGTCAAAACCCCGGGAATTTTGTTCAATGTCTCGGATATGCTCTCCGCCATGGCATACATAAGCCTGGCACGCTCTTCGAGCGGCGATGAAACCAACCCAGTTTTTTGAAAAACTTTCCCCAAATCATTGTAATCGGTCTTCGGAAATCCTTTTGATTTTAGCAGCTCAACCGCCTGAGAAAATTTACTCCTGTCGTTTATTGCCACTGTCCATGTTGATTCAATCCCGGGTCTTTTTGTAGCAGCCAGATTTGCTTGCTGCAAGACTGAGATTATATCATTGATCTGATCTTCGTCCAAGTTGGACAAGAGATCCGTTCTATTACAACCGTAAAGCAGGCATGATAGACACATTAAAATCGAGGTACACAAATTTTTATAAGTTTTTCTCTTTTCCATAAAAGACTAAATTCGGATAACGTAAGGCAAGACTGTATAAATTCAGTGGCACGAAGTCAATCAAAATGTGCACCAACAAAGATAAGCTACAAAATAATTTTTGCACTTGCCGAACTGAATAGCATCCTCCCTTCCTCACCTATGTGGAGAATAAAGCACCCACTTGGATCTATTCCCAACGCTTCGCCATTGAAAATTTTTCCATTAAATTTAACTTTCACTTGCCTATGGTGAAGCATATCAAAATTTTTCCAATTGTTCGCAATGAATTCGCTGAAAGCTCCTTGTTCGTGCAAATGTACCGCATCGGCAATAGATTGAACTACCTTGTCCAACACAAATGCATAGGAAATTGAGGGCAAAAAATCCCTGAGGGCTGCGGCTTTATAGTTGCCATCGGGAACGTTTTTCAAATCCGGAGCACTGGCAACATTGATGCCCACGCCAAATACTGCATGTTTGATAGCCTCGCCACCGAAGCATGTCTCCAACAAGGCTCCCCCAATTTTTTTTCCATGGAAAAAAATATCATTTGGCCACTTTACATTTAAATGAATTAGGGTACTTAATTTTTCAAGAAAACTGAGAACAAAGGTCTGAGTAAACATTGATATCCCGTTGGCAGCGAAAATTTCAACGGGGAGCGCAGTGGAAAAATAAATGTTTTCGACATCTTCGCTCATCCATTGATTACCGTGACATCCCCTTCCTCCGGTTTGCCTATTTGCAACAACTCCAAACATCGGTTTAAGACCACAATTGAGCAGTTTAACAACTTCGTCGTTCGTGCTAATCACACTGTCAAAAAAAAACACGCGCATTTTCTGTTTGTATTTAAAAAACTTTCAGTTCTTAGTTTTCAATAAAAACTTTTGCCCATAAACGCCCAATTTTCATACAATTCATAAACTTCTCCCATACCTAAAACCAAAACCCGCCTTTCGGCGGGCTATTTCTCAGAAACTTTTCTTATCGGTGTTGGAGTTAGAACGAGCAATCAATGGATGTATTGAACCATACAAGTACGTTCTTGTTGTTATTAGACTTTTTGACCCAATGATTCTTCTTGGCAATTCCACCGGCGATTTCTACCCCTGCACTAACTCTAGCATTTTCGTTAAAATTATATATGCCGTCGACAGTTGTTCCATAGTAAAAATACCCATTGAGATCTGTACCATCTCTTTTTATTCCTTCTACCCAAGTCTTGCTGGTCGCCCACGGCCTACTGGCCTTATCCCACCCAAGAACTGCCCCCAGTTCGACAGAAACGCTGTCTAAACCAAACTGCTCTAAGTCCAGGTTATAGGCCACATGCCCCTCGACATTTATCTCTTCGGCATCAAAGTCGTAGGAAACACGCATCAGCGGGGATAAAAATACATTTGCTTTTACATCGGAATATATTTCCTTTGACTGTTTACCTATATCTGCCTTAAGAACTTCTGGTATATTAGTATAGAAGTGATGAATATATCCCGCACCAACTGTAAACATATCACCTATCTCGTACGTCACCTCTCCATAAGGATTAACTTCATTCCTAGTACAAAGCCCCAAACCTCCCGCGTTGCCTTCTAAACCAAGAGCCGCACACATTCCTAGTCGCACACATCCATCGTTGAGCACCGGGATGGCAAATTCAGTCTTAGGATAAAATATTTCCTTCCCTTGCCTGCGGCCTCGAACCACATGCTGCGTTGAGAATTTAACAGTCGCATCTACGCCTAAAGCAGGCATCTCAAATGCCCTCAAACAACTAAGGCTCAATAAACTCGCGACAATTACCGTTAATTTTTTCATAATAAATACCTCCGATTTAGTTTTTTAACTCAGGGAAACTTTCAACCTAAACATAAATAGGCTTGCCTAGAAACCTGTAACAAAAAAAAGCAAAGTCAAGGATTTTTTATTAGTTTTATTTTTGCCATTTGCAGTAACTGGCATTTTTGCACAAACTATGCCCTCTCGTGAGGTGCCTTCAGGGCTTAAAATAAAATTTACAAAGGTTTTAGGTTGGTACTTTTGGAAGTGGTAGGGTGTGTGACTGCGAAATTCAACGTGTTAAATAAAACATATGAAACAAAGCAGATAATTTTCGACTTTTGTGGAAGCACGGCAAAGAGTTCCGAACTGAGGTAAAAATTTTGTCCTTTCTTTTGCTAGTTCGATGGTGCCAGAAACAAAAACTTATCCAAAGTTTCTCCCGAATATCAAAATATTGCTTGATAATAGCCAAGAAATGCTATAGCCGGGTGCTGTGAAGAAATTAGCATTATTATTTTTCTTGGTTCCTATGCTCGTCTTAGCGGACGGTGGCATCTTAGAGGAAGGCTATTACAGTGAAAATATTTTAGCGGATGATAGCGCACTGGAAGAAAAATATTACAGTGAAAGGGATACTTTTTCCATTAGCTCTGCTTATTTTGAAGGTAATTACACGGATTCGCAGTTAGCGACTTTTGGGCTGGAACTACTAAGAGCAGAGGACAGGCTAGAAAAATGGGCCCAGGGAAAATTTCCTAATAATGCGATTCGTGGTAAATTGCTGTGCCGTATAGCTAGCTTATTCATAAATGCAGCATTCTGGGTTGCTTTTCATGAAACGGGGCATGGATTGCGGTACAAGGCTTGTAGTCAAGGAAACTACATGCTGCTTACAGATTTGAATCATAATGGTCCATTTGAAAAGGATGAAAATTTTTTCAAATACTTCGTGAAAAAGTTATTTGCCCCATTGGCAAGAGGAGCGTGCAGTCCCGATTATGGTGCACTGAAACTTACTCCCAAAGAAGTTCTCATATTTTTTGCAGGGGGGATGAACAATGAAACGTACTTCGCCGAAAGAATTAGCGACATGTTTCATGACAGGAAAACCATGGAGTTTAATGAAAGCTTTGCTTACTTTTTTTATAAAATATCTCCCGCGCTATATGCCATAGGTACGAAAAACGAAACTGATCCTTCAAATGACCCGGTAAGCGTAACAAAATGTTACAAGCAGCTTGGTATAAATGCAAAGCAAAGTGACATAGCTTCTACCGGAATAATATCCTTATTTCTGAGCGGAACAACATATTCGATTCTGAGGGGCATGTACTATGCGTTTAAAAATGACGAAGATTACCAGGCAAAACCACTGGAATTTGCTAGATTTATAGTTCCCGATACCTTTGCCTACATCACATCGCAGGGAATATCTTATAAGCTTAGCGGCAGATATAGATTTAGTGGAGAGGAAAATTCTTGGCAGGATGGTTTATCTCTGTTGTACGGCGTAGAGCGTGTCTTTAAGGGAAAAGCGGCAACGGAGTTTAGTTTAGGTTTGCAAAAGAAAATTAGGTCATTACGTGATCTGTCCTTGGCAGTTGTAACGACCTTTGGTAGAGGATTTTGTGTTGAAACGAAGCTTTCTCTTTTCCTTACCAGTCAACTAAAGCTAAACGTGGGATATGAGCATTATTCTGCAAAGAGCCTCCTCGGGGAAAGGCACATCACTAAAGATATAACCAAGAACGGTGATAGTGTTTACCTTTCCATGAGCTTCTGTTATTAAAAAAAACGAACGCCCTAGTGTTAGGGCTTATATAGTATCAGGACGCATAATAGACAAAAAAAGAGAGTCAGAAGGAAAAAATGAAACTGATAAGGGGAAGAACCTTTGAACAAATAAATAAATATTTTCCGAAAGCAAGAGGGAAATCACTGGTAGAGGACAGAAGGGTAATTAGTGTGAATCGTCTACGTGCTTTGCAATGATTTGAAATGGGGGATGCAGCGAAGGAATATGGTCCGTAAATGATACCCTGTAGTCACTTTATTAGGTGAAGTAAATGAGGAGTGTTTACCAAAATTTTGTAAAAGCTGACAAAGGAAAATAGAAGTGTTTTGCCGATAAATGGAATCCTATTTGAAAGTGCACAGAACGGCCGCAAGTCTAAGAAAATGGGGACTTGGCAAGAAAATTACACTCTGTCTTGCCTAGAATTTTACATCTGCTAAAATGCCAAAACTTTGCCTCCCTCACTGAAAGCTTCAATTTGGTGCGGATAGACGGAATCGAACCGACGACCCCTGCTTGGGAAGCAGATGTTTTACCTCTAAACTATATCCGCAAAAGTACACATGTGCTGATTTTGTGCGCAGCCGTCAATGATATTTATAACTGATCGTAGGGTTTTATGGTGCTACTTTGGCCTCAGAGAAAGGCATCAGTTTTTACTCCAAATCCCAACTAGCGGCCGCCAATATCTTCCAAAACAAATTCTCGATTGTGATAGTTGGTATTGGCGAGGTATTTCACGGTCGTTTGCCTCCTAAGCCTAAAACTCCGCTTGCAATTCAGCTTGTGCTATGAAATATGCGTCGCAGCCATAGCCGTAAAGCTTTCTGTTTGGAAATATTTTTCAATTTTGGCTTTCTGTCAGTATTACTTCAATAGTATCCCGATAGAGGCAAATGTGAAACTCCTAGCTGCCAGGGTACTTTACAGCACTAAATCCAAGAACGTCTTGGCAAAATGAGGCTGCTTTTTTCATATTTGGAGAAGGAAATGTCGGGTGGGACAAATATAACAAAAACTTTCTTCCCACGGCTTATGTAATAACTCCCGGCAAATTGACTGCCAACGTTTAGCAATTAACGTTTATGACAAAAAGTGTCCTAACTAAGTATAACTATAACGGCATTAAAATAACTTTTGTTGGATAAAAGCTGCAAATGCAATCATGGCAGCATTGTCACCGCTATGTCCAGAGGTCGGAGCAAAAAATGGCAAATTTTTCGAGTCAGCCAATGCCCCTAGCTTTTCCCGCAAGCGACCGTTGTTAGCAACACCGCCGCACACCCCCAAGCTCCTAATGGGTGGCGTCAATGCTTGCTCCGTTTTCTTGACGAGAACATCAATAATTGCCTCCTGGTAGGAAGCGCAGATGTCATTTTTATTGAGTTCAAAATCCTCCTCTAATTGTTTTTCCAGAAAGTATCTCAAGCTCGTTTTTAATCCGGAAAAACTAAATTTAATCTCCTTCATATCGTAATATGCTCTGGGAAATTGAAACCTATTACCATCGCCATTTTTGGCCAGCTTTTCGATCAAGTGGCCCCCGGGGTAGGGTAAACCGAGAAGTTTTGCACCCTTATCAAAGGCTTCTCCAGCGGCATCGTCCTGTGTTTCCCCAATTAGTTCAATTTCGCCGGACTCATGGACGATCTGCAACAAGGTATTTCCTCCGGAAACTAGGAGGCTGAGGTGGGGAAGATAGGCTTTAAATGTAGCAGCAAAACCATCGCCGAGTGCTCCATGTAGCTCAATAAAAGGGGAAAATAAATGGCCATGCAGGTGGTTTACCTTCACAACTGGTTTCCTCCAGAGGATAGCTAACGCACTGGTCACAATCCTTCCCATGGCAAGGCAACCGGGTAATCCCGGCTCAACGGTTACGGCAATGGAATCAATTACATTTGGTGAAAATTTTTCCTTAAAATCATCCAACAATGGGCAAAAATTTTTGATATGCTCCCGAACGGCAAGCTCCGGGACCACTCCGCCGTAGGCGCCGTGCAGGGCAATTTGGGAGTATACTTCTTCGAAAATAACCCCAGTTGCACAGTCAAAGACCGCAATAGCCGACTCGTCACAGGAACTTTCAATGCCCAAAATCACAGCAAGGTGTTACAAAACCTAAACCGAACATATTGCAATAGAAATAAATTCAATTTGTTTTGGTTCATAATTAGGATAAGTTGGCGCTACGGAAAAAATATATGAAAAATTTTTTTAAAGAGAGGTACAGAAGTAACAAAATTGAAAATACTAGTGTCGGTCATTCACCCGTGGATCGACAAATTCGAATGCCAATAGATCCTGTTGCCTGAAAATTTCACCTTGAATAGTACAATCTTACGAATCTAACCTGTGAGTTCCTGGTGGGGAATGCAGGATTCGAACCAGCGACCCCCAGTGTGTGATACTGATGCTCTAACCAACTGAGCTAATTCCCCACAAATGCCTCCGCATACAAAAAGTGATTGGACAAAAGGCAAGGTTTTTGTAAATTATCCGCATTTGTTGGCGTCTTAAATTTACGGTTTATGCGAAAACAATTTTCGTAACTACTTATGTTTAAACAGATTTCGGTCATAAACGCTGCCAGAAATTCAAAAAAAAGACATTGAGTATTTTGGGAAAATTTTCCAAACAAACAATTTTTATAATACATTTATAATAAATAACTTTTGCAAACAATGACCAAAGGTACCCGTCCACTTGCTATTTTTCTTCGGAAAAGCGTTTTTCTTTTTCGGACCACTGCAAGCAAAGTGCACAGCCGGAAAAATCAAAGGATTTTCTGAGGCAGTTTAGCAAATACTTTTTATAGGTTTGACCCAGTAATGCTACGCGGTTGCAAAATATTTTGAATGTAAACGGAAAATTGCCCACTTGCACAGCATAGTAAATCTTAAACTGTCTGCCACTGGAAGTTGAGGGAGGACGGAAGTCCAAAGATCTCTGAATTATTCGATTTAATTCACCGGTTCCAATTTTTTGCAACATCTTGTGGTACAGAATGTTGGCTTCTGGTAAAATTTTCTCAATATTGGAACGTTTTTCGGCCGAAAGAAACAAAATGTGTACATTTGGCATAGCCGGCAATTCTTTGGCAAGGGCAAGTTCAAATTGTTTCTGAAAATTTTGCAAGGAGCTGTATTGGGTAAGGGCGCCATCTTCAAACTGCTTCCAAGCAATGTCCCATTTGTTGACAATCACTATGAGGCCCTTTCCGGCTTCAATCACAATATTGGCGATTTTTTTATCAAGCTTCGTAATGCCCTCTGTAGCATCGAGAACTATGAACACAATATCCGATTCTTCGATGCTCGCCCTTGTTCTCAGCGATGAAAAATAATCAAGGGAAGTGTTTATACGATTGTTTGTGCGAAAACCAGCCGTATCGATGAGCTCAAAAATTGTAGTTTCCGTCTCTAATTTTGTTTTTACGGATTCGCGCGTCGTCCCAGGTATATCACTGACGATGAGGCGGGCTTGATTGAGTAAGGCGTTGACAGTTGAAGATTTACCAACATTTGGCCGGCCAACAAAACTTATTCTAATTATCTCTTTCCCTTCTAATTTTTCTTCCTTTAAAAATTCAGCGGCTTCGCGCCTAATTATTTTTCGCACCTCATCTTCGCCATTTCCCTGTTCGGCGGACAATGGAACCGCATCCCCAAAACCAAGTTTGGAAAATTCATCGGTGGATGAATGCAGGCAATCCATTTTATTGGCGAGCAGGACGATTTTTTTCTTTGATCGGCGCATCAGTTCAGCGATATCGTAATCCATGGGCACGATGCCGCTGCTTCCGTCAACCACAAAAAAAATCAAATCGGCGGCGGCTATGGCGAATGAAACCTGCTCTTCAACGGCGGAAATTAAACTCGAAAATTCCGACTTATCCACAAGACCAATCCCGCCCGTGTCCATCAGCATGACATTGGGATAAATTTCGTGGGTAATGACATCGCGCGTTACGCCGGCCTGGTCATGTACAATGGATAGTCTCCGCCTGATCAACCTGTTAAACAATCGACTTTTTCCCACATTCGGCCTTCCCACAAGGGCTATATTGTAGCAAAATTTCATAGGTGAAGTGCCTTCTACACCCTTTTTTCACATTTACAATTTAAATTATGACACAATTCAGCGTAAGTTTACCTTAGCTGGTCGGGGCGACTGGATTCGAACCAGCGACCTCTACGTCCCGAACGTAGCGCTCTACCAGACTAAGCTACGCCCCGACTCAGCGCCAAATATCGGCGATTTGGAAAATAATGCAAGCAACAAGTGGAAAAAGGTGCGCATTGTTTTTAGTTTGATTTAGATCAAAAACCCCCGTTCGCTGTGAAAGCCCAGTTTAAAATTTACATAAATTTCATTTTTCTCAATTTTAAGCTTGCAATTGAATTATAATTGTGTATTCATTTCGTTTTTTTAACAAAAATCAAACAAAGGAGTATTAATATGTTTTCATCATCAATTAATCCAAGTGGCGCCCATTACGGACCACCACCATCGCAAGAGCAAATAGAATTGCAAGAGCAAGCATTGCAAGAGCAAGTACAGCAAATGAGAGGGGAAATAGAGCAAGTGTGTGAGCAAATAGATGAGCCTATACGCAAACAAATACGGGAAGCGTGGAATGACTTCCATCCAGAAAGACAGCAGATGCCAAGAACACCAGGGATTTACGGTTTACAGCAGGGGATGCAGGCTATGAGACAAGTGGCTCAACAATTAAGACCGATATTGCAAGAGGCAGTGGGACCAATGGGGCCAGTAATGCGGGAAATTCGGCGGTAATCACCTAAAGAAGCAGGGGAATTAGTGTGGGAGCTGGCGGGAAGATACGTGCAGATAGTGGAGGATGAAACCGTTCAGCAAGCATGTCAAAAAGCAGGAGATGAAACGGGGCAAATGATGCGGCAAGCACTGCAATGGATGAAGCCGTTGGCACAGCAAGATATGGCACAAGTGATATGGGGGCTACTGGGCTTGGCGTAGCTAAGGTATAAATAATTAACACACCAGCGCCCCGGAGGGGCGCTGGCTACCATGTGAAAGCCCAGTTTAAAATTTACACAAATTTCATTTTTCTTAATTTTAAGCTTCTAATTGAATTATAATTGTATATTCGTTTCATTTTTTAACAAAAATCAAACAAAGGAGTATTAATATGTTTCCATCAGTATCAGTTAATCCAAATGTACCCCATTACAGCCCATCACCATTGCAAGGGCAAGTAGAAAAGCTTGAAATATGGCGACAGAAAATAGAAGAGCCTATACGCAAACAAATGCAGGAAAAATGGAATGGCTTTCAGTCAGAAAAACAGCGAATGCCAGGAGAAGAGCCGTGGCAGTACGTCATACGCCTGGCGGCGCAGGATGGTGAACAGCTGGCTCAGCAACTAAGATTAATATTGGAATGGGCAGTGAGACCGATGCGGCCAAAAATGCAGAAAATTCATCGGCGATCGATTGACACAGCAGGGAGATTTGTGATGGGGCTAGCGATAATAGTAGTGGAGATAATAGAGAATGAAACCGTTCAGCAAGCAGGTCAGAAAGTAGGAGATATGAAATATAAAGAAACGCAAGATCTACTCCAAGCACAGAAAGCTGAGGAAGAAGCAATGCTAAAAACATTGGAAGGACTGCAACCGAAGAGGATGGAAGCACGGCAAAATATGGCACGATTGATATGGGGGCTATTTGGCTTTGCGGATTGATGAGTTAGAGTTAGATTAAACACACCAGCGCCCCGGAGGGGCGCTGGCTACCATGTGAAAGCCCAGTTTAAAATTTACACAAATTTCATTTTTCTCAATTTTAAGCTTGCAATTGAATTATAATTGTGTATTCATTTCGTTTTTTTAACAAAAATCAAACAAAGGAGTATTAATATGTTTTCATCATCAGTGAATCCAAATAGACCATTAACATTGCAAGCGAAAGCATTGCCGACGTTAGTACGGAAAGTTCGAGAGCAAATAGGCCAAGTGGGGCGGCAAGTACAGTGGCAAATATGTGAACGAATACAGCGAGATTGGCAAAACTTTCAGCCACGAGTCCAGCAACAAGCCCTGCAAGGGAGAGAAGCACAAGAGCAGTACGCTGCGCAACAGGGGGAGCAGGATGGGATACAGCTGGCTCAGCAACTAAGACCGGTATTGGAAGAGGCAGTGGGACCGATGCGGCCAGGAATGCAGGAAATTCATCGGCGATCACCTAAAGAAGCACAGAAATTAGTGCGGGAACTAGCGGGGGTATTAGCACAGATAGGAGTGGGTGAAGACATTTATCAAGGAGGTCAGAAAGCAGAAGCTGAAGCATATGAAGAAACGCAAGATCGATTACAAGCACGGCAAGCTCGGAGAAAAACAACGAAAGTAATGCAGCGAAAACTGCAACCGATGGGGTCGGGATCTATGGCACAGGAAATATGGGAGCTATTTGGCTTTGCGATTGATGAGTTATAATTAACACACCAGCGCCCCGGAGGGGCGCTGGCGCTAGGAAGAAGCTTTGATTTTGAAAAATTTTTGACCACATCGCGCTTTAGCATGCTATAAAGCTGCGCATGACTTTACAAAGCAAGTATTTAACAGGGACTATACAAATTTAGTAAAGCGAAGGGAAATAGATTCAAGTTCATCGAATATCTTTGTCACAGTACAAAGAGAAACAACAATTTCAAATTTTTTAGTGACACGTGGTAAAATAATCCCTTTCTCTAACTTTAGAACAGATTCCACCTGTGTACTGCTGCAGAATCGTAAAAAGTTAGCGAAAAA
>JAIRON010000020.1 GCA_031257495.1 Puniceicoccales bacterium | reverse complement strand
GATTTGCACGAAAGAGCCGTAAATCCTCCTTTAAAGATTTTTCAACGAAAGGTTGATGCCTTACCGGACAGGCCTCGTTCATCGTCTGTGCCGCCCCCTGCACCCCCCTCCTGCCCCCCTACATCAGATCCGAGACCAGTCTATCCCGCTCGCCAAGCTAATGAAACGGTTGCCACGATGATGCCGCCCACGGCAGAGAGGGAGATTGATCTAATCGGCGAAAGTTACGAATTTCCACCGCCATTCGCCTCGCCAGGAAATGCCACGGGATATTCAGTGGCAATGGCAGACAGTATCCCAGGAACGAGAACGTGGCTCCAACCGCAATATCAATTTCAAAACACAACGGCCGCAATTGTAGCAGGTGTAGAAGAAATTGCTAAAGTAGGGAACTTAGCGGATGAAAAAGTCAAATTAGAAGAGGAAGGTAAGCATTTGACAGTCACTTATGGATCAATAAAACAAATATTTGGATCAATAAAACAAATAATAAGAAACGAATGGCAAATTCTAGACTTGATAAACCAAATTAAGGCCGCTGGAGGATATAATGGCTCGGCGCTATGTGGCATGGAGCCAGCTATGATGAATATTTCGACAGCTTTGGCCACTGCAATGGTAAATGGAGAGTTATGCATAGGTAACATAAATGCCACCCTGGTATATATCGACGCAACATACAGACAAAATGGTATCTTAATGGATAGGTTGGAATACATTTACCGCAGATTTTTACAATTTCAAGAAAATGAAACACTTCTCAACGAATTCATAGGAATTGCGAATAGCTACGGAGATCCCGCTAGCATGGTCAAATTCACATATAATACACTCACATATCCCTACCAAAGATATGAGGAAGGCTCATGCTTCGCGACGGCAGTATTGGACACCATGTGGGCGAATGTCCCATTGGGCTATATGCGGTTTGTTGACAAATTGATTAGGGAGGACAGGGCGGATTTCAATGTTTTTTTCTCCGGCTCTAATCGACCGAAACTGATCGTCCATACACCGGGCATTGGCATAGGAGCCGGTAACGGTGACATTTATCAAAAATCAGTTTCGGCCCTTGCTTCATTTGAGACGAGTCCTCACACCAAACAGAAGGTAAGTGACATTGTTTACCTTGCATGCCTTTCCGAAATAAATAGAATAAATGCGGCAGACAAAATGGGAATGAGTAACGGAACAATGTGTGCAATAAGCGATTTCCTTGCAAAAAATCTAACAGATAGAATAGTCTGGGATCGCCAATGGACTCCGGAAATAAATGTCACACGCTCATCAAATGAAGCGGCAACAGTAGAAGCGATGGCAAACCTTATAAGGGGCATATTTCCAATGATACCGAAACCGGAGGCCGCCATGATGGGAAGGCCGGTCGCACTAGCAATGGCCAATGCCATACGGCAAGCGAATGGTGAAAGCGGAGGATTCGCACGTCTTTTAATAGGAAATTTACTTGGCCTAAGTGGAAAACTCGATATAAGTATCTCTACTTCCGCACAGGAAGCTATCTATAACGTATCCGATGTGCAACCATTGTTGCACGCGTTGAAATTTGGATCATTCTCCAATTCATCCCGCCGCTTAAAACCCGGGCAGGCTATCCTAGCAAGATACGCTAGCAGCAATAAAAGCTTTCACATGTTCACGCTAATATCCGGCCACTATGATGCGAACGCTATGCAAGTTGGGGAAAAAATTAGGATCGGGCACATGAATTGGGCCTTCAGCCCAGAAGCGGAAGGCTTCATATATATGGAAAAAATTGGCCCAATGCAAGTTCAATTCACTTATGATTATGACAGGATACCTCTGTGTGGAAAAAATTCTGCAGTGAAAGACATTGCCCTATATCCCGATGTTTTCACGGAGTATGAATAAGCCACAGGCACGTACCAAAAACTTTCTTTCTGGATTTTTACATCACTGCCATTAGAACTTACATGTATTGTTTTTGCTCCCATTTTAATTAGAAATCTCTTGAAAATCTGCAAAAATTTCTTGGAAATCTGCAAAAAACAATAGAAACTTTCTTCAAAAAAGGAAGGGAAAGGCAATTGAACCATTACTAGTGAGAGTATGAAATGAGCGAAAAAATTTTAGTTTTTGGTGGTGCAGGTTACATAGGTTCCCACGTGGTCAAATGCCTATTAGGGAATGGCTGCGAACCAATTGTCGCAGATAATTTGTCCTTTGGCCATAGGCAAGCGGTACTCACTGATGAGTTTGAGCAGGCCGATCTGCTCGATGTAAAATCCATTGATAGGATTTTTGACAAACACAAAATAGATGCCGTTATACACCTTGCCGCATTTATGCAGGTGGAAGAATCCTTTGCCAATCCCGCTAAGTACTATCGAAATAATGTCGTCGGGACCTTGAACTTGCTCGACTCCATGGTGAGGCACGGTGTAAAAAAAATAGTATTCTCATCCACTGCCGCTATTTTTGGAAATCCGCAGTACATCCCCATCGACGAAGCGCATCCTAAAAATCCCATAAATCCATACGGACAATCAAAGCTCATGATTGAACGCATTTTTGAGGATTATCACAGAGCCTACGGACTTTCCCACATTGCCCTACGCTATTTCAACGCAAGTGGAGCTGATAAGGATGGGCAAATAGGAGAATCTCACGATCCCGAAACACATCTCATACCCCTCGTCTTAAAGGCTATAAATGGCGAACGGAAAAATGTGAAAATTTTTGGCAGTGACTACGATACCCCGGATGGCACCTGTCTGAGAGATTACATTCACGTTGAGGATTTAGCCGAAGCACACAGACTTGCCCTCGAAGCAACGAATAGGTTTAGCGGTGGATTGAATCTGGGTACGGGCATTCCCACATCGGTCAAAGAAATCATAGGGGCCGCTGAAAAAATCACGGACAAAAAATGTCCCGTAGAATACGCCCCTCGACGGGCAGGAGACCCTCCAAAACTATACGCCAGCAATGAAAAGGCTAAAGAAATTCTCAGCTGGATCCCAAAATACACAGACATCGAACGGATAATTCAAACTGCCTGGAATTGGGAAAAAAACAAAAAGTTCTAAAATTTTCTACGTTTTGGCTCTAAAAAACCAACCAAACCAAAACACGAAACAAAAGTAAGTTTTATTCCCTGCTTTACTCGCTTGCGTTTCCAAGTTTTAGATAGGTAAAGTGCGGATGTTTTCTGCTTTCCTTGGATCCTATTTGAATCCCTAAAAAGTTTACAAACCAGAAGCATTTGCGTATTCTTATGGAAAGAATAAAATGACTCACTTTTTTAAGTGGAGAGTTTAACCTTCGTATCCAGCGGTAATAATAATAATAATAGCAAGAATGGGCACGACGATACTGTTTGCGCTCCGTCTCGTTTATGAATTTATTTGCATTTATAACTTTAGGATCCATGTCACCAATACATTCCCTTATCCAAAAAATGGCTTTTTTTAATTGCATTGGTCTGATTGCCCGCAGAACATTGTGAATGTAAGCAAGTTCCCTTTTATATAGGCAAGCCCAAACATTTTCATCGAAGATATTTTGAGAATTTAACCACCTGTGAATTGTCTTGGTCCTTTTAAAGGGGATTGTAAAATCTTTTAAGCTTAGCGCATCGTCCCCATATGCTAGACGCCAGTAATATAAAGGTTTTTCGATGTAAAAGATGCTTTCAGCCAGGCACAGTGTCTGTACCTGAAACAAGTTATCCGTCCATCCTGCACCAGGTATTTCTTCGATACGTATCCTGTGTTTTTCTATGAAATCGCGGCGATAAATACATGACCATATGCTGGGGTGAAAATAGAAAAATTCTGGATGTTCCGTAATTGTAAAAATTTTCCACGGCTTTTTATAGGGACTATCACTCGAACTAAACCAGGAGTACCCTCCAATTTTTGGCTTCCGATTCGGGATGTCAAAGTAGATATTAAAAGCTGACTTTACAACATCAACATTGTGCTTTTTTGCCGCCGCATAAAGGATTTTATACATGTCAGGGACAATAAAGTCATCGGCTTCGACAATGGCGACGTATTCTCCCGTTGCTTTCCCCAAACCCGTATTGCATGCCTTACCATAACCGCCATTTGCCTGATGAATGGCCACTATGCGCCTATCTTGGGCCGCATATTCGTCTACGATTTGGGGGCATTTATCCAGCGAACCATCGTCAACTAAAATAATTTCAATCCATTTCAGTGTCTGCGCCAAAATGCTATCCAGACACTGGCGAAGATACTTCTCCACACCATAAATCGGAACGATTATGGAAACCTTAGGAAGTGCTTTCATAATTAATCTTTTCTTTGTTTATTTTTCCATTTAAGAAGAAAACAACTCTCTTGTCTCAAGGGGTGAGATTTTTACGAATCTTTCAAGCTTCCTAATGGAAAACCGTTTAACCAATAGTTACATAAAAATTTAGCATAAACCAGATGTCAAGCATAAATTTGCATTTTGCAAATTGATGTCAAATAAATAGAGTGGTTATGTGAAAGCGGGAAGCGAAATATTTTTGGTCTCAGAAAAATTATTTCATCGCTTGATTTTTTCAAAAAGTTCCAATGCGCGTTCGAGGGCTTTGTCCATGTCATAGTACTTATAGTCGCCCAAACGTCCAAAAAAGTATACATCGGGCATTTTCTGCGCCAATACAAGATAGCGGTCGTAAAGCACCTGATTTTCTGCTTTCATGATCGGGTAGTAGGGTTCGTTTTTGCCACGTTCAAATGCTGTGGGATATTCGTAGGACACTACCGTCCTGTCCGATTTGTCATTTAAAAAATACTTGTATTCACCTATGCGCGTCCAGTCGTAGTTACAAGGATAATTAATGACAGCAGCATCCTGAAATTTTTCGTATGGAAACTCAATAAAATCGAGGTGAATGCTGCGGTATGGTAATTTGCCCAACTTGAAGTCAAAAAATTCATCTATGGGCCCGGTGTAAAACAGGCAACCGTAGTCCATATCCTTTGAAAAAGGCATCGAAAGACGCACCTCGATGTTTGGATGGTCGAGTATTTTTTCAATTAACCTTGTATAGCCTTCCAGTGGAATACCTTGGTATCTGTCTTGAAAATAGCGATCATCCCGACTGATATAAACGGGAACACGTCCCGTAACGGAAGGATCAATTTCTTCCGGCTTCATATCCCATTGCTTCAAAGTATATTCCAGAAAAATCTTCTGGTAGATGTATTCTGCCAAAAACTCTAAATTTTTGCCACCGGCCTTTCGCAGTTCCAGAATGGGTACTTTCACATTGAAACCAAATTTCCCTATCAGGCATTGTTCAATTTCACCTGCCATGGATTTGGGAAATAGTTGGTGAAGCGAATTTAGATTAAATGGAATCGGGACAATTTGTCCATCGACCAGACCTTTGACCTTGTGCTGGTAAGGGTACCATTTTGTAAAACGGCTAACAAAGTCCCAGACGGGCTTTGTGTTTGTGTGAAAAATATGGGTACCATACTTGTGGACGCAAATGCCATTTCTGTCCCGATAATCGTAGCAATTGCCGGCAATGTGATTTTTGCTATCAATGAGGACGACTTTTTCGTTCCATTCCTCGGCAATCCTGCGGGCGAACACTGCCCCAGAAAAACCACAGCCAACGACTAAATTCTTTATTTTATCCATCTTACCACCCTTTTTTCCAATGTCCCTTTTCCAATCCAATGGCAGTTAAAAATTTTCTCCTAAAACGGCGAATTAGGTATGCGCACCACTTACCAATTTTATCTTCTAAAAATAAAATTGGGACCTCCTTAATTTTTATGTCAGATGTTTGTTTTTTATACTCGATGAAAACGGCCATCATCCGCTCAGCTAGGAAACCATAGGCACGTCGCTGGTAAGGATCCCGCCCAAGGACATCCCGTTGAATATGCCCTTCAACTTCAAATAAAACATCGAACAACCAATGGGCGTATTCATCGAATAATTTTTTGGAAGCTATGAGCATGTTGGCGCAGTACATTTGGGAATTATGTTTTACAACTTTTTCCGCTATTTTTGCCATATCGGGATATTTTTTTTCGATCGCTCCCAAGGTATAATCCATATCGGAAATAACGTGCTTTCTTTGATAATATTCATATAATGATTCTTTGCCGGTCTCAGTTTTGTTTGGCAGAATAATATCATATTTTGACAAAAGTTTAGCAATATTTTCCTCCGTTATGTCGTAGTTTTCAAAAAAAGATGGTGCTATTTTACGACACTTTGTATCAAGGGTTTTAAAGTTAAAGAAACGCCTATAATGAAACAATCCAACGGCATCGGCTTTTACGTTTTTCCAAATCCAATAGGTTGCCGTAAGTTCGCTATAATATGGATTTTTCGTCGAAATATTGTCCCCCTCGTTGTCCCCCGCAATGCCGAGATTTTCTTTGGCAATGGCTTTCCCTACCTGAATCGGCTCCACAATATCACTTTTAATTATGGGACTTGCCCTATAATAGCAGGTAAAGATTTTTATTTTCACCGCGCCCTCCCCTGCCTAACTAATTTTCTAAATTGAAGCCAGTATTTGAATTTTTTCCACGTCCATTTCAGACGAATCAGGCTTTTTTGGTCCAAATCTAGCAGCTCATTCGTAAAAAGCTGGTACAATTCTGGCTGCTTTGCCTTTGGTGCTCTTTTAATAGCTTTGAGCTGGGTCCTCAAAAGATTTGCCACCACTTCCTTGGCAAGAAAATCAAGCTCTGCCTTTGGTGCATCCTTGTAATTATCATACATAAATAATATACCCCTGTGGTAATCCCTGATATGTTTGGACGAAACATCGCTATGCATTTGGCCAGTAATCGAAATCGGGTTACTGTTATAATAGTACAATGGCTCGTTTAATAAAATAGTTTTGGGATGCTTTTTACACAGGGAAATGGTATGGGAAAAGTCTTCAAAATAGGCACCGGGGAGAAAATCGATGCCGTTCAATAATTCCCGCCGATACAGCTTCGCCCATGCGCAGTAGGTTATCTTGTATTCATGTTTTTTTAGCCGCTTTTCTTTAAACAATTGCAAGGGGTTATCCGTAAACTTAAACGGTATCTTGTCCATATCCGCATACATTTGCGGCACAGGGCTTGGAAACATCTTCGAATCCCCGCGGCGATTAGCCTTTTTCAATGCTTTATAAAAAGCTCTATCTTCCCGAAAATTAACCCAATCGGCATTGTATTTTACTATGAAATGATGGGCAATTTCCAGAAGCTGCGGGTGAATATGGTCATCGGAGTCCAAAAAATAAATATATTTCCCTTGTGCAAGTTTTAATCCATTGTTGCGGGCCATGGACAGCCCCTGATTTTTTTGAGTGATAATACTTACCCTTGGATCTTTCTCTGCATATTTGGCGAGTATTTCATCGCAATTATCAGGAGAACCGTCGTTGACGCATATAACTTCAAAATTTGCAAAAGTTTGAGAAAGGACACTATCCAAGCAACGTTCTAAATACTTCTCCACGCCGTAAATGGGAATTATTACGGAAATTTTCGGCTTAGAAAGCTGAGACTCCGATGGGGCGTAATTAATCATAAATTATTCCACTTTCGCATTATTTTTTTAAAATTCCAATCCCTTTTTAAATTTATTATCAATATCATTTTTGTTTTCCAACTTTTCCGTTCCCTGGTTTGTAAAATTACTTGACGCAATCTCCATAAAACGAAATTTCCTACAAACTTTAAAAGTTTCACCTCCTTTCGCCTAGAACGACATTTGTCAATGCTTTTTTAATAACACTCGGCCTCCTTCTCCGATAAGGATTAATGTCAACTTACTTATTGAACTCAACTTTCTTTGGTCTTCTCATTCAAATTGAAGCAAGTTCTTTGAACTACATTTGCCGTTTAATTTTCTTCTTTCTTTTTGCTTTTCATCCACTCTATTACGCTTTTTGCGACCAGAGCCCTAACTCACCTAACCTGGCCCCTGAAAACAAAAATAACGTTCCTCTCAGGCAGAGGAACGTTTTCGATAATTTAGCTTATATTTTTTAACTTTTAAATAACGTTTTGTCGACCTAAAATAACACTTTCCCGGTTTTCAATAACGTTTCTCTTGATTCCAGCTTACGTTTTTCTCAAATCGGCTAACGTTCCTAGTCTATTCGTAATTTAAGAGCCTACCCACTTTGGGAATCTTCCTAGAGGAGAACTTAAAGTCATAGCTTAAAGGATAAAATTTTCGAAAGGTGTGATTTTTTGCCTACTGTATTTTGCTTGTTAGCCTTGTAACTATCGAATTTTGGTGAATTTCTTAAAATTCTAAAATGCGGGTTATGCAAAGAGTCTGCCTAAAGTGCAGATTCGCGGGTAGAAATAATGCGTCGGTTTAGATTAGCCAATCACTCAAAATTTTCAGATGATTTGAAAGGTGCTACAAGGGATAATAATTGTTTAAGTTTAGGCTTTTTTCAGAAATCATTTTTTTATAATTTGCCTATGAGCTTTTTGCCTTTGCCGTTTCCTACCCTTCCCGATCTTCTGCCATCCCTTTATTTGTGCGGCCTAGGAACTGGCTGCCTGACCAGGGCTCGAACCTAGACAAACTGAACCAAAATCAGTTGTGCTACCATTACACCATCAGGCATTGGAGGTGCATTGATGGGTAAGCGATACCATTCCAGAGTCAAGATTTCTTTACTTGAAAATGGTACCAACTTTACGATTCTTATTGAAAATTTGCAAAACCTCACAAAGGGTACCTTCATGTTCCCCAAAAGTAAAAAAAATCTACTCTCCAAATTTAGAAAATTAGCGGAGGAGCTTTTTAAAAAAACTAGAACCAATTCAAAGTTTTTTGGCAATACTGAAACCGCCTTGGATATTATAGGTGACGATAATTACTGCGAGTACTATGGGCCAGTTTGCATCGCCTGTTCCGGTGGCAGCGATTCCCTGTTTCTGACACTGGCTTTTTGTGCATTTTGCGACCACGATAATTATTCTTTCGATAGAACAACGATACTTCATTTAAACCACAATCTGCGAGGGGAAGAATCGTTTCAGGACGCCGAGTTCGTTGCAGAACTTGCCGAGTATTTGGGTTTGAATTTCATTAGAGGAACATTGAATGAACCTCCCGGCAAACTATCGGAAGAAACGTTGCGCAATATTCGCTATAAATTTTTTTCCAAGCAAATGCAGGCAATTGGCTCCAGGATTTTATTCCTTGGACAACAACAGAATGACGTAGCCGAAAGTTTGATAATGCGCCTGACAAGGGCGAGTGGCCTCGAAGGTCTTTCCGCTCCGCGGGAAATGCAGAAATTTGTCGATGGGACGGTCAGACTCCGGCCGCTGCTGGGTATTAAAAAATCGGAGATAGAATCGGTTTTGAAGCAATGCGGGGTGCAATGGAGGATAGATCTCAGCAACATGTCCTGTAATTATTTTCGAAACACGGTACGCAATATCATATTACCCGAGCTTCAGAAAGCTGTTCCCCAATACGATATTGTTGCGAATATGGCGAAGAGCCAATTGGCAATTGCTGAAGCTCAGGATTTTGTTGAAGAAGTTGCCTCCAATGAAACAATTATAAATTTCGCCGACGGAATAAACGTTTCAAAATTCAATGCCATGCCAAGTTCTGTGCTAAGACACATCCTGCGCAAATGGTTATTAAATAAACGCATCGAACTTAGCCGAAAAGACTTCGAAAATTTATTTGATTCCGTTCGATTGGGCAGGGAAATGGCCAAAAACGTACACATAAACGCAATGCATGGCAAAGGGATAGTTGTATCCCAGGGGATTTTGATGACAAAAGATGATTTTGCAAACAGATTGAAACAACACACTAATTTCGATTTTAACAATTGGGCAAAGGGGCTCATTTATCTGCCCAGCGGTAAAACATTATCACAGAAGCCATGCAAGATTGAAAACGAAAGTATGCTCCTAGAATGCGACGTTTGCAAGCAAGCATATATTGAGGTTGAGGATGGGCAAAACTTAAGCGTTCAAGCTTTTGATCCAAAGTCTGGCTATATCATGTTCAGTCATAAATCTCCCAAGAAATTGGGTAGCATTTTGGGAAGATTGGTGCCAGATTATTTTGACAAACCGATGGTAATATGTGAAGATATTGTTTGTTGGGTGCCTGGATTGGCTGTTGCAGAACCGTTTAAGGTAAAAAACTTGGACCGAGCTCTGTTGTTGACTTATTCCTAGGGGGCATTACTAAAATTCCAGGATTATCTACTTTTATTATGACACGGAAAAAAAATAGCATGAAGTTTGTTTTGCAGATGCGTGTCCTTGCGGTGTGGTTGATTTTAATTTTAGCTATATTTTCGCTCTGGAACATGTACAATCCGGAAGCGGTGTCTCAGGCTGGGGCTCAATGGTCGATTTCCAAGGTATTGGAAGCATCGGAAAGGGGAAGCATAATGTCCGGAATTGTGCAATCAGTACCGGCTAACGGCCCGGAGTGGTATAAATTGCGCGGCGAAGCAAAACTCGACAAACCGATAAAATTGTCCGATGGGAAAATACAGGAAAGCATTCGATTCGAGGCATCGGGTAGGTTAACGGGAGATCGCTACAATCAGCTACTAAAATCTTCAACCATATGGAAAGAAAAACCCTCATCAACACTATGGACAGAGATTTTGGTCAGTGTATTGCCATTTTTGATAATATTTGCGGTCATTTATTTTTTTATTGGACGGCAGCTGCGCGGCGCCGGAAGGACGGCGATGAATTTCGCCAAAAGTCGCGCAAAGTTACTCACCGAAGACAAGAAAAAAATAACTTTTGCCGATGTTGCCGGATGCGACGAAGCAAAGGAGGAAGTTTCTGAAATTGTTGATTTTTTAAAAAACCCGGGAAAATTTAATGAAATTGGTGGGCGTATTCCCAAAGGCTGCCTAATGTTTGGTCCCCCTGGAACGGGGAAAACCCTTCTAGCCAAGGCCGTTGCCGGGGAAGCTAACGTACCCTTCTTTAGCATAAGCGGCTCCGATTTCGTTGAAATGTTCGTAGGTGTGGGAGCGTCTCGGGTACGAGATTTGTTCGAACAGGGGCGTAAAAATGCCCCCTGCATATTATTCATAGATGAAATTGATGCCGTTGGGAGGCAACGCGGCGCAGGACTCGGGGGTGGTAACGACGAACGGGAACAAACGCTGAATTCATTACTCGTTGAAATGGATGGCTTCGATGGTCGGGAAGGTGTCATAATAATGGCAGCGACTAATCGCCCCGATGTGCTGGATTCTGCTTTGCTTCGGCCCGGTCGCTTTGATCGACAGATTGTGATTGATTTGCCGGATTTGCACGGCCGAGAAGAAATTTTAAAAGTTCATGCCAAAAAGATTAAGTTGGATGAGACCGTAGATTTGGTTGATGTTGCCCGTAATACTTCCGGGTTTTCCGGTGCCGATTTGGAAAATCTTCTAAACGAATCCGCTCTGGCTGCTGCTCGCGCCAATAAAAAAATGGTGTCCCGCTTCGACATCGATGAAGCTCGCGATAAGATTTCCTACGGCCGCGAGCGCAAAAAACTAATGGATGACAAGGACAAAAAAATAACCGCTTACCATGAGGCTGGCCATGCGATCGTTCAAGTCGTTGTCGATGACGGAAATTTGCCCGTTCACAAAGTGACAATCCTCCCCCGCGGTCAAAGCTTAGGTATGACAATGATGAAACCAACGAAGGATATTCTGAATCGGTCAAAGGAAAATTTATTAGCCGAAATTTGCTGCTCCATGGGAGGCCGCGTTGCCGAAGAATTGGTTTTTGGTGAAATCACTACCGGTGCGTCCTGTGACATCAAACAGGCTACCAAAACGGCGCGTAAGATGGTGTGCGATTGGGGAATGAGTCCCCTCGGTCCCGTTGCCTATGGCGAAAATCAGGACCATATCTTCCTTGGTCGGGAGATCTCGCGCTCCCAAAATTACAGCGAACAAACTGCCCTTAAAATCGATGGTGAAATTTTATCCATCGTAGAAACGGAGTACAAGCGAGCTCGGGACATATTGAAGGAAAGGAAAGCTTTATTGGATAAGTTATCCGAGGCCCTATTGCAATACGAAACCATAGAGGGAGCGAGCGTCTACGAACTTGTTAAAGAGGGAAACTTTATAACCCCCCTTGAAGTCCATCAAAAACCTCCCAAGCTCGATGAACCCGATGAAAAGCCTAAGAAAAGCAGGCGAAAAAAATCAAATGATGGCGACGGTAACAGCTCCAATAAGGTGATTGTGGAGCAGGGAGAACCTGGAGTAGTCGAAGGGTAAATTAAATGGGCGATGACATTAAAAATGATTCGGAGGACGGGAATAGTCCCTTCGAGGATATAAAGCGGCAATTCAACGATATTTTCGGCTCATCGGCGGGAAAGTTCAGTTTCATGCCCATGCTTGTTGAAGGAAAATCAACGGCTCAGGGGCAGGGAGACACCAAAGAGGAGGATGAAAATGCAAAATTTGTCGAAAAAATACGCGCCTTCAACCTGAAGCCACGCGAAATAAAGGATTATCTCGATAGATTCGTCATCAAACAACGCGAAGCAAAAAAGGTTTTAGCAGTTGCCATATGTGACCATTACAATCACGTGAAGCAATCACTGAACGACAAAAACGCCAAGGGCAAGGAATATAACAAGCAGAATGTTCTCCTACTCGGACCAACGGGCGTCGGGAAAACATACCTCATAAAGAACATAGCAAAGTTGATCGGCGTCCCTTTTGTGAAGGTTGATGCCACGAAATTTTCCGAAACCGGCTACGTTGGCAGTGATGTGGACGACATGATCCGTGATCTCGTAAAATCAGCAAATGGTAACGCCAATATGGCGCAGTATGGCATAGTATTCATCGATGAAATTGACAAAATTGCAACCTCTGTCGGACTCGAGGGACGGGACATCTCCGGCCGGGGGGTGCAAATTAACCTGCTGAAACTCATGGAAGAAAGCGACGTTAGCTTGTTCAGCCAAACGGATGTCATGGCACAGATAAAAGCGGCCATGAGTATGGGGAATGATAGGAAACACACAACGGTCAATACAAAACACATACTATTCATTGCCAGCGGAGCATTTGATAAATTGACCGATATAGTTAAAACCCGCATCGGGGCACGCAGCATCGGCTTCAATTCGCAAAATTCACGGAAAACTGACGATTCATATGAGTTTTTAAAACAAGCTTCAACTGCCGATTTCATCAAATTTGGATTTGAACCCGAGTTCATCGGCCGCCTACCGGTACGGGTTGCCTGTGAATCACTAAATGCTAGCGACCTTCGTGACATTTTGACATCGTCGGAGGGATCGATCCTTAAACAATACGTCGATGATTTTGCCGGATACAATATTGGCCTATCCGTCAGCGATGACGCCATATGGGAGATCGCCCAGCTCGCCTCCGAGGAAAAAACCGGAGCACGCGGCCTACTAACTGTTTTGGAACGTCTTTTCAGAGACTTTAAGTTTGAGTTGCCATCGACAAATGTAAGCAAGCTGGAAATAACGAAAGCTTGTGTGGGCAACCCGGAATCTGAACTGGAAAAAATCCTGAAGCAATGCACCTGATCCCGAAAAAATTACATTCCTTTCAGGAAGCATGTGTACTTCGTGAGCAACTACGGGAGACGGGGAAGCGGGTAGTACTAACCAACGGCTGCTTCGATTTGCTGCATGTCGGCCACGTGTGCTCCCTCGAGAGTGCTGCCAAACATGGTGATTCTCTCTGGGTGGCACTAAATTCCGATCACAGCATAAAGAGTTTAAAGGGAATTTCCCGGCCGATTTTCACCGAAATTAATCGGGCATACACCTTGTCAGCTTTGGAGTGTATTTCCGGCATATTTATTTTCAATGGGGAACGCCTTGCAGACGAAATTTTGCTCTTTAAGCCCGATGCTTACGTAAAATCCGGTGACTATGACTTGGAAAAATTAGACAAATCTGAGTTGCGTGCCCTCCGAAATGTGCACGCTGAAATAAAATTTGTCCCCTTTATGGAAGGCATGAGCACCTCGACCATAATATCCGCTATAAAAAAGTCCTAGTGCCTGTAGGCATCGTGCAATCTTAGGAGACCAACGACTTGACCTTTCCCATCGGCTCTATCCAAAACGGGCAAAACGGAAATCTGAGATTTTCTGTTTTCCATCATTTCAAGGGCATCTCCAAGGGATGCGTCAGAAAATATTGTCTGCGGCGTTTTGGCCATTACATTTTCAGCATTCAGGGTATCTATGTCGATCGCCAGTTGTAGTGACCGGCGAATGTCTCCGTCAGTTATAATTCCAAGCAAATTTTCCTCTTCGCCGATAACCAGTGCTGCACCAAGCGGAAATTTAGTCATTTCCACAACGATTTCTCGCAGCGTACTCCCTGGAGACACGCGTGCACAATGGCTGACTTTGGCCATGACATCGCCCACGCGTAATAGCAAGTTCCTGCCCAACTGGCCAGCGGGGTGGTAACGGGCAAAATCCCCCTTTGACACCCCCCTATCATACATGATTTCCGCAGCGAGCGCGTCCCCTATTGCCAAACTAACTATTGCACTTGTTGTCGGTACAATTCCCAATGGATCTGCCTCCTTTGCGAAGGAAATATCTATGACCACATCGGCCGAATCGGCAATTGGTGAGTGAGGGTTTCCAACGATGGCTATTATTTTCGAATTGAATGCTCTAAGAGTTGGAATCAACCTAAGCAGTTCATCGGTTGCACCACTTTTCGATATAAGGATCGTCAGGTCTTTCGGCGAATAGACACCAAGATCACCGTGTACAGCTTCCGCAGGGTGCAAAAAAACAGCTGGCTGGCCAATGCTTGTGAATGTTGCCGCAATTTTGCGGGCAATGTGGCCGGACTTGCCTATCCCACAGACCATAATTTTCCCCCTATGGCTAAGGATCATGTCCACTGCCCGTTGCAAAGCTTGCCCCGTTGCAGCAATGATATTACCTATTGCCTTGCTTTCAACTTCCAACAGGTACTTTGCGCGCTCCATAAACGATTTATATGGGCATCTTTATGCAAAATCAAGGAACAATTGTTACCAACTAATTATCGGTTTATGCAAGTTTCAAGTGAAAACTGATGCATAGATAATATAAAATAATTTAGGCTCTAAACTACCATTTTATTTTAATTAAAGAAAATATGTTTAAGAAAAGTTGTGAAATTTCTATCTCTAAAATTAAATTTGCATTCACATTTTTTAAAATGTGAGTTATAGAATTACCTTATTTTACGTTCCTTTACTTACTTTTCTGCATCCATTTTTTGTTGCTTCCATACCTTCTTTAAATTGTTTTCTCCTTTTTGCCTATGCCGTCAATATACCACGTAGCTTTTATTTCATGGCTTATATTTGCTAGCTACTTTTGAAAATTTACATCAATTTCGCCTACATAACTTCGCATACCAAAGTAACTCAAGTAATGACATATTAAAATCAACTGTGCCATTAACTGGTGTTTCTTAGGTCTAAGAGTCTATAACGGTAAGGCGACGCTGTTTTCTAGCACGATATACAAGCATCAAGCCGGCTACAAGGAGAAAAATTGAAAAAAATTGGCCATAGCTCATGCCAAAAATTTTTGACATATCAATTTCCCTGTAGATTTCCGTAATTATGCGAGCCAAAGAATATCCCACTAAAAATTCGCCGGTCAACTGACCCTTTGGTAAATTTTTCGAAATCCAAAAACGAAGCTGAACATATATGAACATTATAAATCCCTCCCCAAACCCTTCGTATAGCTGGGAAGGATGCCTTGGCGCTATCTCGTCTATCATCGGCATTTCCGGAGCACTCTGAGGGAAAATAATGGCCCAGGGAACATGGGAAATTTTGCCGTACAACTCCCCATTTACAAAGTTTGCTATCCTCCCCAAAAACAGCCCCAGAGGAGCGATAGAGGAACAAATGTCCCCCAGTTCAAATATATTCACTTTGTGAACCTTGCAAAACAGCCACATCGCAATGGCCATACCAATAAACCCTCCATGGCTTGCCATCCCACCTTCCCAAATCCTAAGGACAGACAAAGGGTTATGGACAGACTCGCTCAAATTGTACACCAAAGCGTAACCTAGCCGTCCACCCACAATCACACCAACAATTCCATAGGAAAGGAATGAAATATTTTGATCCTTGGAAAGGGATGAGCGATCGCGATCCGAATACATATTCATCATGAGGAGCGCAATTATAAAGCTGAGCGCATAGCACACCCCGTACCAGCGGATCCCGCCTATGGACGACCACTCGCCAAATCGCACGAAAAATGGATCAATGTTATGGATAATATGTGCTAGTAGCATCGTCAAAACTCCTAATCATAATTTTTAAAAAAACGCGGATTGTTGCGTATAATGAAACATCCAATCATAGAAAGTAGAGCAAGGGACGCAGCAATATTGCCGATACAGGGAAAGGAACATCCGCAACCGAGCAGCAAATAGCCTATAAAAGGTGACATAAAGCTGCGTATGCCGACAAAGGCATTACTTGCGCTCATATATTGGCTAAGACTATCCTTGTCTACAACCTTAGTAACCCATAGACACCAGATTATTTCGCCTCCACCATACCCTATTCCCATGAATACCGCGGACAAAGACAACATAATTATATTCGTTGAATTAAAGAAAAAGACAAATTCGAGCAATAAAAATAAATCAACAACGATGCGCATTTGTACGAGCGACAGCCTGTCAAAAAGCTTTCCCCAAATAAGTGAGCTCGCCATCCGACAAAAATATGGGATTGCCGTTATTATCAAAGTCGTAGCGAGATTTGAAATATTGATGCCATATTTTTCATTGGCTAAATACTCCGCACGCAGAGGAAAGGTCATTTGGTTGGCAATTCCGGTTAGCATCATTATTATGAGCATCGTAAAAAATAGTTTATCCCGGAAAATTATCTTAAAATTTGACAATAGGGAACTGTTTTCATGGTGAGGTATGGGGCGCGACGGAATCTTATAAAATGCATAGGCTGCACCTCCCGAAGCCACTGCGATGAGTAGTAAAATCAAATAATAATTATCTAGGCCGGCATCGAGAATAAGTCCCCCAATGGGAGAAAAAAGTGCCGTTGCTATGGGAAGTACCATCAGTGCATGGGCTAATTTGTAACCACGCTCCTTTTTGCCGTAATTATTTCCATAAACATCTACCATGAGTGGGATGTATTGCTTGAACAGTACCCGAGATATGGCAATCAAAACGAAGTATACCCAAAATGAACGGATACAGGCGCTTGCTAGCAGCAAGCAAGCAACCAAAATAAAGTAAAATGCACAGACTTTTGTTGCAGGAATGTTTTTTAGCCGGGAGGCCAGGTTTACCGTTATGGGAGCAAACAGCAGCCCGGCAAATCCTATGGCGGACAATATGGCCTTATATATGGCCGGTGCCTTGAATACGCGTATGGCGATTAAAAGAACAAATGTTTTAAATCCTCCCTCGAGAATGCCTACGAAGAAGCAGCGTACGTTGTCATACATAAACGTCAAACGCGAACGTTCAGCGAGAGAAAGTTTATTCCACATAGCCGCACCACAATTATTATGGCTGCCAAATCTTACAAGAATCTTTTTAGAAGTTTGAAACTTATGGCATGTTAATACCATAGGCAAAAGAGAAAAAAGGTTTTTTGGAGGAGCATAGAAAAATAAAAGAAAGTTACGGAAAAATGCGAGATAGTTGCCCTGGAAGAAAGGGGATACAAAATAATATAACTCACAGGTATTGAGTGGGACAGTGCACATTTGAAAACGGCATAAACACACTTCTCCCTACTTCGGCAAATCGAACATTGGACAACAGCCCGCTCTTTCATTTCTTTAGTTGCTCTTAGCCAACTCCTTGAATAATTCCAACACTTCCAATTGTTTTTTTTTAATTTTTCCTTGAAAAATTATAATAAGCGCTTAAACGTCCCAGCGAAGCTTTTCGTTTCCCCAGCAAAAGCTTTTAAATTTAATTGGGGATATTTATAAAACTTAATAAAGGTAAAAAATGAATGCAAAGGATGTAACACAATGTAGACCTCAAACCCAGGTTGAAGTCCATGTTTATGTAAACGATAATCGGCCCACGACCACGGACCGGGCCACGAGTCCGTTCGCGAGCCGGGAATCGAGTCCAATCGCGAGCCGGGAACCGAGCCCAACGCTACCAGCAAAACACTTGGCTGACAGGGGACGTTTTTGGGGGTGTAATGTTGTGTAGCTGGCGGTGCTATACTTAGCGCCGTTTTGGTTATGGCACGTGCTCTCTCAAGGGCTAAGGAAATAACTCCATGGCAGAGCCTGTGACATGATTATGCGGAACTCTTGCCATTGGGTGACTTTTCACCATCGGTATGGGGTGCGGCATTGCCATACTCCATAATCCTCCGATTTTTTTGGCAAGGGAACTCTAAGATATAGCCCCCTTGGTACGGCTGGCAACATTTTGACCATGGCCCATATCAGTGCCCTGGTTGG
>JAIRON010000016.1 GCA_031257495.1 Puniceicoccales bacterium | reverse complement strand
GGCATTGAACAGATTAACTTTAACAAGCCTGGGAACAAGGACATGTGTCGAAGTGCAGGTTTGAGCGCAATTTAAACTCGGCCTGCTTACCGTCATTCCACTGTTGCACCGGGCGTATGTAACCGACAATGCGGGAATATATTTCCGTCCGCTTGCCACAGTGAGGGCAAACCGCCTGTTCGCCGGCCAAATAGCCGTGATCTTGGCAAACGGAGAACGTTGGTGTCAGGGAATAGTAAGGCAATTTATAATTCTGCGCTATGCTCTTCACCAGTGTTTTGACGACGTTCTTGTCTGAAACGCGCTCACCGAGAAATAGGTGTACCACCGTGCCGCCGGTAAATTTCGTTTGCAAATCATCCTGGTGATCCAACACCGAGAAAAGATCGTCCGTATAGTTAACGGGCACATGAACGGAATTGGTGTAAAAGGGAACATCGCCATCACATTTTTGCTCCTTTTCATTGGCAGCAAAGATTTCCTCCTTGAACCGCGCCTTATCCTTTTTCGCTAAGCGAAAGGACGTTCCCTCCGCCGGCGTTGCCTCGAGATTGTAGAAATTTCCCGTCATTTGCTGAAACTCCATAATTTTGTTTCGCATAAAATCAAGCACTTCCAGAGCAAATTCCTTACCCTCGGGGGTTGTTATGCTTTTGCCCAAAAAGTTTAGGCATGCCTCATTCATTCCTACAAGCCCGATGGTGGAGAAGTGGTTCTCCCAATATTTTCCAAAACGCTTTTTAATGTCTTTCAGATAGAAAGTTGTATAGGGGTATAAGTTTGACGAAGTTAGTTTCTCCAGTAATTCCCGTTTTATTTCCAAGCTCTTGCTGGCAAGCTCCATCAGAGCCGCCAAACGAGCCAAAAATTCCGTCTTCGACTTTGCTAGGAACCCGATCCTGGGGAGATTAATGGTAACAACGCCAACGCTGCCCGTTAGAGGGTTCGCCCCAAACAAGCCTCCGCCACGCTTCCGCAGTTGGGTATTGTCAATGCGCAGGCGACAACACATGGAACGGGTATCTTCCGGGCTCATATCGGAGTTTATGAAATTTGAAAAATAGGGAATACCGTACTTTCCTGTCATTTCCCAGAGGCCATCGAGGTTGGGATTATCCCAGTCGAAATCCTTGGTAAGATTGATAGTCGGGATAGGGAACGTCATTATTCTGCCGTGGGCATCGCCATCCGTCATGACTTCGAACAAGGCACGGTTAAAAATATCCATTTCCTTCTGAAAGTCACTGTATTTATCCTCCATAATCTCTCCGCCAATTATAACCGACTCATCGGCAAAATGCTTGGGACAAAATAGATCCAGAGTTATATTTGTAAATGGAGTTTGGAAACCGACCCTCGTGGGAATATTTATGTTAAACATAAACTCCTGCAGGGACTGCTTGACCTGTGCAAAGGTCAAACCATCGAACCTGATAAAGGGAGCCAACAGGGTGTCAAAGTTGGAAAACGCCTGTGCCCCAGCCGCTTCTCCCTGGAGGGTGTAAAAAAAGTTAACTATCTGCCCCAGTGCCGTGCGCAGGTGTTTTGGCGGATGGGCTTCTATTTTTCCCGATACGCCGCAAAACCCCTCTCGAAGCAAATCGGCCAGATCCCAGCCAACGCAATACACGGACAGTTGCGTCAGATCATGAATGTGAAAATCTCCCGATTCATGGGCATTGCGCACGTCCACTGGGTAAACACTATTAAGCCAATAGGTTTGGCTCAGCGCACCGGACAAATAGTGATTCAATCCCTGGAGAGAGTAGCTCATATTGCTATTTTCCTTCACTTCCCAGTCCGCTCGGGAGATGTACTGATTAACTCGAGATACTTCCGCCTGAGCAGCGATCTCCGGCAATCTATTCCTGCGATCGCGCGCCAAAACAAACGTTCTCGCGGTAATCGGGTACTTCGACAGCATCAGCGCCTGCTCTATGAAATCCTCGATTTGCTCAATGGCCGGATTACCATCCGGGCAATGTTCCCAAATTTTAGCAATCACCTCCCGAGCAAGCTGCCAAGCGCCATTGGAGTCATACTCCCTCGTAGCCTTCCCGGCTTCGAAGAGCATTTGGTAAATTTGATTGTGCAACACAACATCGCGGGGCATAGCCGCCAATTTTTTGTTGGGCAAGGACTCACTCATAAAATTCTCCGTAAAAATTAAACAACAAATGTACAGTGAAAAACACTATATGTAGTAAATTTCCAATAAAATTCCACTATATGTAGTAAATTTTGCTTGTCCACATAAATTTTAAAAAATTTTCCGTAGCTCGGTTCGGGCAAAAACAGCCCCGCTTTGCGGGCCTTATTTTGCCGTTCTTCGGGGAAATCTTTTGGATCAAAATTTTCACAGTGGCGCGAAAAAAATAAATGTAACAGTCTAGCTCTACCACTAGACCAAGCAAGTGCCTCTTTGATATTGTTTCGAAACAATGCGCAGCGGAAAAAAATAAACGTAACGATCTAACTCTGAACCAAACAAGCGCTTTTTTCAGCTTTCCTTTAATTTGTTCCGAAGCATCACGAACAGGGCATAGGTAAATAATTTTTCTTGGCAAAGGAGAAAATTATGGTA
>JAIRON010000024.1 GCA_031257495.1 Puniceicoccales bacterium | reverse complement strand
AAAATTGTTTCGGAGACAAAAGGGCAATAAGTAACGCCCAAAAGGGCCACAATTTTTTCAAAAATACAACCATGGGCCCCATGGTTGTATTTTTTTTGCGAATCTTCAATGAATTTTTGTGAATTATTTACAACAAGCGAACTATTTAAAATTTTGCCATGAAATTATCCCTGTCCCGAATGGATTACTATTTTTGGGACAAGTTAACGCTATTGGCAAGAAAGAAAACTTTTTTCTCCAGCTCCATTTAGTTATTTTCCTTTCTCCCCGCTTATTAAAATTAAAATTTGGTACTCTTGTGGAGAATTTTTGAAAAGATTCTTGTTTTTTCACAAAAAAAATGTACAATTACCCCCATGGATAAAATCAATAAAACTAATCACGGCCAGGTTGACGCGCCAACACAGGTGCCTGACGTGTCAAAAATGAATTTTTTGCAAAGGCTTATTGCCGTTATTCAAGGCAAAATAACTATTGGGCAGGCTTTTGCGGGTTCAAATCTCAGCGATCGTACTGCTTTGGTCGCCAATGTTACTAAAGAATTGGAAGAAATTGGCACTGGGAATCTCCCCACAGATTTGGGCATAGATCCAGGACTGTCGCCGGGAAAGGTTGCAACGGAATTGGTTTCAATGGCACTTGAACAAGGAGGAGATGATAGCAATCGAATCGTTTCCAAAAAACCGGAAAATATTTCGGAATCGGTGGAAGTTGCTGACATACGCTTACGATTAATTGAGGCCGGAAAACATTTACGTGAGATGATAAGCCAAACGGAAGATCGTCGCGCAGCCGCCCAGTTGTATCTAATCCTGACACAAATTGAGAATGTCGCAAATCACGGAAATGCAAATGAAATTAGAACCATCCTTGGCGCTGTGGAGAAAATTCTTGAAGGTGGACAATCGCCGATACAAGAGGCCGTGAAAGAAGCCAATGGAGCGGAAGAAAGGGCAATGGAACGGAATGGGATCAATATCCGCAGTGATCAGTCAAATGTTGTGGAGGGAAACTTAAAATGGGAGCAAACATTTCGTGGTCAATTACAGCTTCCTTGGAGTTTATGCGGAAATGAAAGGCCAAATTTTTCAGATTTGGCATTGGGAAAAGGATACAGGAGTCAACTTACTGCTTTGAGGAAATTTGTTGGAGGAATTGAACATGTTTTGGGGAAGCCGGATAATAAATGCGCCGCTTTCCTTGCCATCGAAACAGCCAAAAATGCCGCAGGAAATCGGGATTTTGATTTGCCAATACGTTTCAAAGCAGACCTCCTTTCTCAATTGGATCCCAAACGTTTGGATGCGATCGAAGATATGGCAGAAAAGCATCCGGAAGAATTTAAGGCATTTGCAATTTTGGCTGCTCTTTGTAGTCACTTTGGGACGGGCGACCAGAGTGGTTATTTTTCTCCGCAACTTCCCCCAAGTATTAATCCCGTTGTACAGGCGGCTGCTCGGATGTTACGGAATGGTAACATTACAGCACAGGACCTAAATGAAACATTTGGCGAACTACTAAAAGAAATAAATAAATAAGTGGTTAATAAAACTAATGCGCTGGAGCGAGCGAAGGGATTTGAACCCTCGACGTCCACCTTGGCAAGGTGGTGCTCTGCCAACTGAGCTACGCTCGCAATTCAACCGTTACAAGTGTCCATTGGAAAGCCATTGTCAACAGTAAAAACGGCAAATTTTTCAATGAAGCTTTTTTATAAATGAAAAAAGAATGGCAAAATTTACCCGAGCAAGGAATTGTAAAATTTTTGATAAAAACATAGCGAAGATATGTAGGCTGGCCCTAAAAATAAAATTCCCTTTGGACGTTTTTCTATGACAGAAAGTTTCCCAAAGTATGGATAGTATAAAAAACCATGCCAGCGCTTAGGCGGATAATGTTTGCCTGTACTATCGGCTGCAAACAAGCCATCTCAAAAACTTAGGGTAATGGGTTAGTATTTAGTCGAAGAAAAAAGGGGATGGTACAAAAATATAAAGCTAAAAGCTAAAGAGCGAACCCTACTAGAAATGCTCCGAGTCGTGTTTTTAGCCCTAGTAATCTCTGGGACGCATCTAATTTTTTAGCAAGTGGTCCGGGTTTAATTTATTCAAGCCGTCGAGTGTGAATAGGCCATCCTTGCGGATAAGCTTGCCATCGAAGTAAATTTCCCCACCGCCGTATTCCGGTCGCTGGATGCACACCAGGTCCCAATGAATCTGGGAACGGTTGTTGTTGTCTGCTTCTTCATAGGCTTGACCGGGCGTAAAGTGGAATGAGCCGGCAATCTTTTCGTCGAACAGTATATCGCACATTGGCTCCAGTACGTAAGGGTTGAAGCCAAAGGCAAACTCACCGATGTAGCGTGCCCCTTCATCGGAGTCCAAAATGGCGTTTAGCTGCTTTGTTTTGTTGCTGGCCTGGGCATCCACAATCTTGCCACCTTCAAATTTTAAAACGATATTTTCGAAGGCTATTCCCTGGTACACTGTCGGAGTGTTGTAGGAAACAATCCCTTCCACGCTGGTTTTAACCGGGGCCGTGAACACTTCGCCGTCCGGTATGTTGTGCTTACCTCCGCACGCAACGGCGGGAATGCCTTTTATGGAAAAATGCAAATCCGTGCCATTTCCCACTATATGTACCCGATCCGCCGATTGCATGGCATTTTTCAGCGCTTCCATACCGGGTTGCATAGAAGCGTAATTCATCGTACACACGTCGAAGTAAAATTTTTCAAATTTTTCAGTACTCATTTTGGCCTGTTGAGCGAACCCTTCACTCGGCCATCGTAAAATTACCCACTTTGTTTTCTGCACACGCCAATCCAATACTTTCTTCATGCATTTTGATACAAGTTTCTGCTTGTCTTGGGGTACATCCGAATGCTCAAAAGTGTTATTTCCTCCCCTTATGGCAATGTACGCTTGCATGCCCTTCATCTCCTGCAAAGCCAAGTCTGCCTGAACTTGAAAAACGTGCTCGTCGCATAGTAGGTTCATGGCACGGGAAATTTTATTTGTTTTCATATTGAGTAGGGGCACGGCTCCACATTCTCGCACCGATTCCAACAGAGCTATGACCATGTCATAGGGGGCTTCGCAAATGTCGAGAAGGACGTTATCGTTGGGCTGTAAATTTGTTGAGAATTTCGTGAGATTGTCCGCTAATTTTTTGTATCTATGATCCATTTTATTCGATAAATTTATAGGTTATATTTTCAATTGCATCACTTTCTGCTACGCGTTCAATTGAACGGCCATTGTGAGACAACTGTTCTAAAATTTTGAATGTGAGTTTTTTGTCGGTTGAAGATCCCAGTTGGGCGCTGATTTCCTCCAAGTGAAATAATTTGTTCTTATTCTTTCGCAGAAATTCCAGAATTGACTTTTGCAAGGCTAACACCTCTGCTGCTGCTTTTTTGCCGGCTTCCACGCCCGGTTGGTGGTAGGCGTTGATGCCTAGAAAGGAAGCGTAAAAACCGACCGTACGTTCATAAAGTGCAATCAGCAAGCCCAGGGAAAAGGCGTTAAATTTTCGCAAGGATATCACTAATGTTAGCCTGTTGTTCGCTGATAGTGCCCGTTCCGTGCCCATTGAAAAGCCATGCAGATAATCGCCAGTCGTTATACTTTTTTCTACTTCCAGGGACTTTCCATCGCGACATTGTAACACCTCTATGATCGTGGCAAAAAAGTTATTAATCCCATCCCGAAGTTGCTGAATATAGGAATGTTGATCCGTTGAACCCTTGTTTCCGTATACGGATATGCCCTGGTTGACAATCTCCCCATTTAGAGATTTTTCTTTGCCCAGGGATTCCATTATCAATTGTTGCAGGTATTTCGGAAAATCAGCCAAGCTATCCTTGTAAGGTATTAGCACCATATCTTTCTTACCATGACCTTCGGTAGCTTTGTACCAGGCCAATGCAAGCCTCATAGCCGGATTATTTTCGCTTCGCATGCGCGTCCAGGAGTCCATTTCCCTCGCCCCGGAAAGAAACTCCAAAATGTCCACTCCAATAAGGGCTCCCGGGAGCAGGCCAACGGCGGAAGTTATACTAGTGCGCCCACCGATCCAATCAAACATCGGGAAAGTTTTTATCCATCCTTCGCTTGTTGCCTGATTATGCAATTTGCTTCCCATAGAGGTTACTGCAACAGCTTGCCTTTGAAAGGATAATCCTTCGCTTTCAAACCTGTTCATGATCTCCAACATACCGTTCCTCGGTTCCGGCGTACTCCCTGACTTTGACGTAACTATTACGAGAGTATCTTCCAATTCAATGTTTCCAAGGGTGCGATCTATGCCGTCGGGATCCGTATTATCAATGAAATAAGGTTTCATTTTTGGGTGATCGCCCAGGCTGCTATTGATTAATTGTGGCCCAAGGGCGGAACCACCGATTCCGATGCAGAGCAAATTTTTAAAAACTCCCCGTGGACCGCGCACATTGCCGGAATGTACATCTCTGGCAAAATTCAGGATATGCGAAATTGTGCTCTGTATTACTTCCTGCAATTCGGGAGTTGGAGCAATGTTTGGATTGCGAAGCCAATAGTGCCCAACTTGGCGATTTTCGTCAACATTTGCCGTTGCACCGGACTCCAAGGCAGCCATATTGCCGTATGCATCCCTTACTTTGGCCGACATGGATTCGAAAAATTCATCGCTGAAACCGATTTCCGAAAAATCAAAAAAAACACCGAGTTTTTCGCTGTTGATGTAATTTTTCAAAAATGCTTCCCAATTGGACATGGGCCGATGCTGACCGCTCCATTTCTCATTGCAACACTAAACCTCAATTTTCAAATTTTGATTTTATAAAATTTTTCTTGTAAACAACTGAGTAATAACCAGATTTGCGAATCAGCGCTAGGGAATTATTCCCCACAGCCGCGTCGTTGCAAGGTTTATGCTTCATTCGACGTTGAGCGGGAGTTGAAGTTTCGACTTTGCTCCGGGTGTATAAATGATACATCCCAATGGCTGTGAACAGAATAATTTTAATAAATGAATAAGAGTGAAATAATAGGTGAATTTAAGCAGCATGATAGTGATACGGGCTCATGCGAAGTGCAAGTAGCTTTGTTGACGGAGAGAATAAAATCTCTTACGGGACATTTGAACACACACGTTAAGGACTGTCATTCGCGCCGTGGGCTTGTGACACTTGCCAATAGGCGAAGGCGTTTATTGGCTTATTTAAAGAGAACAAATGTAGAATCCTATAAAAATCTTATTCAGCGCTTGAATTTGCGTAAGTAATATTTTAGCAAATAGATGGATGTACCTTTTCCCGCTGCATGGGTTGGTGTCGCCAGTGAAAAATAGTTAAATAGAATAAATAATGAAACATAAATATGAAGTTGAGGTCTTGGAATTTGGCCTAAAGTTTTCAACGGGGACACTGGCCAAACAGGCCAATGGTGCCGTGTTGGTTAATGTTGGTGGCACGAATGTGTTGGTCAGCGCGGTGGTCTCTCCAAAGGTCACACCGGGTCAGAGTTACTTTCCCCTAACCGTTGATTATCGGGAAAAATTTTCAGCCGCTGGGAGAATGCCCGGTGGATACGGTAAACGCGAGGGCAAGCCCAGTGAAAAGGAAGTTTTGACCGCGCGCATGTGCGATCGTCCGTTGAGGCCGCTGTTTCCGAAGGGTTTTTTGAATGAAGTGCAGATTATCGGAACGTTGTTTTCTACGGATCTGAAAAATGAAGCCGATGTGCTGATGGTGAATGGCGCTTCCGCTGCATTGATGTGCTCGGATATTCCCTGGAATGGGCCCATTGCCTGCATAAGAATTGCTGAGATAAATGGCAAATTCGTCGCAAACCCAACTAACGAACAAATATTGGAATCTTCCCTGGATCTCGTGTACGTGGGCAATGAACGCGATGTGATGATGATTGAGGGTAATGCCGACCAAATGAGCGAGGAGCGCTTTTTCGAAGTTCTTCAGTTTGGGCAAAATAAAATTCAAGAAATAATCGCTGCCCAGCACGAGCTCGCTGCTCTAGTCGGGAAGCAGAAAAAAGAATTTGAACTAAGCTTGGTTTGTCCAAAGGTCATGGAAATTTGCAGCAAGTTCAACGAGCGTTTGAACGGTGTTGTTTTTCAAGATGGCAAGCTCGCTCGCGAACGTGCTGTGGAGGAGATAAAGGAACAGGCGACCAAAGCCGTTATTGAAGAACTTGGCGAAAGCGACGAGCACCCGATTCATGTCAATATGGCCTTTGAGGAGCTTCAGGGAAAATTGTATCGTGGAAACATTTTAGACTTTGGCAAGCGCGTTGATGGCCGCTCGCCAACGGAGATTCGCCCCATCGAATGTGACGTTGGAGTTTTACCCATTGTGCACGGTTCGGCCTTCTTTCAACGAGGAGAGACACAAGCGCTCGTATCGCTTACCTTGGGGTGTGCCAAGGATTCTCAGGAAATTGATGCCATAACGGGAGGGGTGCAGTCTAAGTCCTTTTACCTTCACTACAATTTTCCACCGTTTTCAGTCGGGGAAACGGGGAGAATTGGCAGCGTTGGCCGTCGAGAGATTGGTCATGGCGCCCTAGCGGAACGCTCCCTTTTGCCAGTTATTCCACCCGAAAAAGACTTTCCCTACACCATCCGTGTTGTATCCGATATTTTAGAGTCAAACGGTTCTTCCTCCATGGCAAGTTTGTGTGGAGGTTGTTTGGCCCTTATGGATGCTGGAGTGCCAATAAGTGACATGGTGGCGGGGATTTCTGTTGGCCTTGTTACGCGCAAGAATGATTTGGGAAATATCGAAAAAAGTGTTATTTTGACGGACATATCAGGAACGGAAGACCATTTTGGAGATATGGATTTCAAACTGTCTGGCACAAGAAAGGGGATCACCGGTGTGCAGCTTGATCTAAAGATTTCGGGGCTACCACTCGAGCTCGCCAAACAGGCCATTTACCAGAGCCGCAATGCCAGAATGATCATACTGGATACCATGAGTGCCGTGCAAGCCGAGCCGCGAAAGGAGCTAAATGAGAACGCTCCCCGTGTGTACAACATGCAAATTGATCCGAGCAAGATCGGTGCCCTAATCGGCCCTGGAGGTAAAATGATTAAAAAGATTACGGAGCTGACAGGAGCCAAAATCGATATCAATGAAGATAACAGTGGCAAGGTGCTTGTTTATGCCAATAGTAATGAAGCTTTGGAGTACGCTAAGGCCGAAATTATTGCGGTAACATGTGAAATTGAAACGGATAAGGTTTACCGCGGCATTGTTAAATCAATTAAGGAATTTGGCGTTTTTGTTGAGTGCTTGCCGGGGAAAGAAGGCTTGGTACACGTGTCCGAGCTCGCCGATTTTCGCGTTGAAGATCCCGGCGATGTCTGCAAGGTCGGCGACGAGATAATAGTGAAGTGCATTGGTACCGATGAAAAGGGTCGCATACGACTTAGTAGGCGTGCCGTTATATGTGAAGCAAAGGGAGTTTCCTATGTTGCAACATCACCGAAAAGTTCTCCTAGGCGCGGTTCTTCTTCGTTGCATTCTGGTCGGGAAAGGAGGACCGCCTCCCACTCCGAAAGGTCCCATCGCTTTAGTAGAAGTAGAAATGGATGAGTATTGATCTTGAGTGATAAATTAAGGGTATTTACATGAGTAATAATTTGACAAAAAAAGAGATTGTTGAATCCGTGTATAAGAACACCCAAATGTCCCGCGCAGACATAAGTTCTGTGCTGGACATAGTTCTCGATGTCATGGCAAAGGCAATCATCGATGGACGCAATATTGAGCTCCGAAATTTTGGTGTTTTCGAGCAGCAGATAAGAAAGAGCAGGGTGGGCCGAAACCCCAATCGCCCATCCGACACGGTGGTCATACCCGAGCGCAGGGGAGTAAAATTTCGTGTGGGGAAAAATTTGTTCCAAGCCCTACAAGTCAGCGGCAAAAATTGAACATTTCCTCTTTTCATGGATGTTGCAATTTGCATTCCCGCACGCCTAAATTCTTCCCGATTTCCAAAAAAAGTATTGGCTGACCTTGGAGGAAAAACCGTTTTGCAACGGGTGTTTGAGCGGGCAATCTCTGCAGTAAAAACGGGAAATGTGATAATTTTGTGCGATTCCTCCGCCGTGCACGACGCTGCCGTAAATTTTGGTGCGCCGGTAATTGACACCCCAGAAACCTGCGTATCTGGTACGGAAAGGATAGCGTCCGTTTTGGACAAAATTCGTGGCGATTTCATAATAAATATTCAGGGCGACGAACCGTTTTTTGATACCGACATAATCGGGAAAATAGTTGCAAAGAGCCGCACTAGCAATGCTCATATTTTTACTCCCGTCTACAAGCTTGATAGCGTAGATGATCTACTCGACTCAAACCGTGTGAAAGTTGTCCGCGGTCATAATGGCCGAGCATTGTACTTTTCTCGCAGCACTATCCCTTTTGTGCGCGACGAAGAAAATGTAAGTAAATGGTTAAAATGGACTGATTTTTACGGCCACGTTGGAATTTACGGGTACAGGCGGAAAGTTTTGGAAAATTATACCAACCTAGTCCCAGGAAAATTGGAATCCGCAGAAAAACTCGAGCAGTTACGTTTTTTGGAAAGTGGCTACGCCATCGATACCGTCGAAACTTTGCGCCCTTCCCTTGGCATTGACACTCCAAAAGACCTAACCAAAGCAAATGCATTGCTCGCAAATATTCAATCCAGCGCTTGATGGCAGCAATGTTTTAAAGTTTTCAAAAATTTACGCCACTTCCTTATGCCAGGCACTACAAGCACTGTGAATAGGTTTTTCGTCTCAATGGTTAGAAATTTTCCTTAAATATTCATCGATTCCAGCTAAATAAAAATAAACCCAAGTACGGAGCTAACACTGAATATTTGAATGGTTTATATATTTTTTAATCTTCCATTGCAAACAATCCTTGACAAAGAAAAGTTTTAGTGTATACTTTTTGCGTTTAATAAAAAAGGATAGGTATGTGGATATTGGAAAAGGG
>JAIRON010000014.1 GCA_031257495.1 Puniceicoccales bacterium | reverse complement strand
AGGGGATCTACGCGTGCATTTTTTCGATGGACCTTCACATCCTCCCCTGGCTGAGGGGCACGGTTTTTGCGGCTCTTGATGCGCTTGAGTTCCTGCTGATCCGTTTCGTTCGATGGAGGAACTTTTCCTCCTTGCACCGAAGTACTAATACTGAAAAAAAGCAGAGCCAAAAACAACAATTTCTTCGAGTTAAACATAATATTCTCCTTTGCTTAATTTTATCTGAGAAACAAGCGATACAGACAAACGGCGCAATTGCAATATTAAAATTTAGAAAAAATGAAAAATTTAACAAAGGAAGCTAAAGCTCTCGGAGCGTATTTCCATCCCAACTTCTTTGTAAACTCATTTCCCTCTGAAAAAGCAAAAAAAAGATAAGCAGCTCTGAAGAAGCATATGTCAAAAGTCAAAAATACTTTATTCGTTTAGGGTTCTTTTGTTGCTGCGCCGTAGAGTTGGGAAACTTTATCGAAATTGACGACGTTCCAAAAAGCTTTGGTAGTCCTTTGCAGTTATTATACTTCAGTAATAGGCACGTTTCCATAGATCTAACACCAAAAAGGGGCTGTCCTATTCGCGGGGCATACTTCTTCATCAAGGGGTTATCGTGGTTTAGCGTTGAGCAAATGAATGAGCTCATATTTTCGTCAACTGCCAACCAAGTCCAGCTACTGCCAAGGTGCCCCATTGCCAATTACTCAAAAATGGATACAAAATTTTAAAACTACCGAATGTTTAATTCATTGCCACAAGCAACTTTCCAAAAGGATGATTTATTAACTCCAGATGCTATGATATCCCAAAAAAACACATGATTATTATGTCTCCCGCCATTAAACTTAGTTGGCTTTCTGGCTTTGGCGAACACATCCAATTGGGCAATATTTTTACCAGGTCATCGAGAGACATGTTCAATTTTGCTCCAGCCTTGGAAAGAACATTGTTCAATTTTTACGCAAGCGGCATGGTGCAAATGCATCGTTTGTGCATTAAAATTTGGTTCCAAAGCGTCATAATCATCCAATGCATATACTTATAATTATGCCTTGTTTGGTTTGAAAAATCTTTGCTTCCCGCCTATGTCAGTGAAGCGTGGCTGTGAAAGCGATTGAGGGCACTCAATATGGCGCCCGTTTCATCGGAATATTCTCCAAATATTTCATGGTCCTTACTCAGCGCAAAGCCGGCCGATTTCACATCATTGATTGCTTTTACGCCCTTCTTCCACGCATCCATAAACATGCTCGAGAGAGAGTGAAGGTTTGGTGCGGCTAGGAACAAGCGGAGAGCCTGGGATTGATCGATCCACCGCTGGCATACCGACGCATGTTCTATCAAAATTGGGTTGTCTATCATAAACGCCGTGCAATACAGGTTTTTTATTTCCTCCGAAATTTCATCTATAGCCGCCAGCTCTCCCTCGAAGTAGCGTATCTGCTTGTGAATTTCTTTGTTCCAAAAGCCGTGCTGCTTGAGTGTCTTGACGAGTTCCTGAGAAATGACCATCATTTCCCGGTTATTCGACAGTTCCTTGGTAAATACATTTCTGGTCGCTGGCGCCAACCCAGGATAGCACCCCATCAGGCGTGATATCTTGCGCGTAGGCGAGTTAGCATTCAAGTATGCATTCCTGATTCCGAACTTTTTCAAATCCCTACGCAGCGAATCCCAATCAAGCTTCACTTCAGAACTATTGGAAGAAAAATCCATGGGTAAAACACCTTTTTTCCACTCGGACGATTCGTAAACAGGGCAAGCACCGAGCTGCTTGGCAAGACCAACAGATTCTCTGATGGTTTCGTAAGCAATAAACTCGAAGCACTCGTTGCCAAACTTTAGCGCCTCCGAGCTGCTGAACGGCACATTTTTGTGATACAGTGCGTTTTGAAAACCCATCACGCCGAGACCGATTGCCCGATACTTTTGGGCAAATATTTTCGATGCTTCCGTTGGAAAATAGTTCACATCGATCATGGCATCGAGGGCACGAACGGCAACTTGTACCGTATTTCGCAGCTTATCAAGGTCCAGCGAACCATCACTGCGCAGATGTTTGCCTATATCGAGTGATCCAGCGTTGCACACAGCGGTTTCCTCGTAGGATGAATTCAACATATGTTCCAAGCATAAATTCGGAGCATGAATCACCCCATTTTTGCACATATTGGCACGGTTACAAGTGTCCTTAAAAGCTATTTTTGGATATCCGGTTTCAAAAATCCTTTGCATAATCTTTTGCCAAAGATCGGACACAGACACCTTCCTCGAAGAAATTTTGCCATCCACAGCCCACCGTTCTAATTCGACGTAGAAATTTTCGAAGTCGGCGCCATATAAATCGTGCAAATTTCCAACATCCTCGGGATTGAACAGCGACCAATCGACACCCTCTACCAATCGTTTCATAAACAAATCGGAGATCCATAAAACCGTCCCCAGCTCATCGCCATTGGTGCTGGAATTATTGATCTTTTTCCTGTAGTCGATAAACTCCTGCACATCACAGTGCCAAATTTCCAAGCAAGCCAGTCCCCTGCCGCGTCGCCGCTCCGTCCCTTGATTCGCCACAGCCAACTGGTGTTGGTGCAATTGTAAAAAAGGGATGACTCCGGGGGAATCTCCCCGCGTACCTTTGATTTTTGTACCTCTGCCACGCACATTGGTCCATGAACCGCCAACACCGCCACCCCACTTTGCAATAAAAGCATTATCCGCGATACCCCGTGCCATGATACTTTCCAGGTCGTCCTCGATGTGATAAACGTAACTTGCCATCATCTGCGCCTTCGATGTCCCAGCATAGTATAGCGTGGGCGTGGATAGGCAAAAGTACCTATCTCGAAATAAACGGTAGAGTGCGACGGCTTCTTTTTCAGCGTTTTGTTTGCCCATGAACACACCCATGGAAACGCGCATCCATAACATCTGTGGCGTTTCCAAAATCGTTTGCTCCGAATCGCGCAGCAAATAATTTTCAACCAAGCTCTGCAGGGCAATGGCATCAAATTCCAGATCTGCACGAATATCCAACTCCGCGGATATGGTACCGAGATCGTATTTTAGCATATCTTCGTGGAGCAAATTGAGCTTAACACCGCGCTCAATATACTTCTCAAAGGCAACTCGCTGCCTATCTTGCAGCTGTTCGACGCCATCGCTGGAACAGTGCCAGTTAAAAATTTCTTCGTACAAGTAGGATAATTGTATGCGTGCGGCAAAAATCGCAAAACCCGGGTCTTTTTCAATTAAACCACGCGCATTCTCGATCACACGTTCCCGGAGAGCATTGCTGTCCATTTCGTTGACCACGCCGTCGCGCAGCGCGCCCACAATTTCATCCCTAGTCAAATGGGAATCTATGCCAACATGGGCAAATGTTATCCTCGCCTGTAAGTCGGAGCCATCCCACAGAAAACTCTCCCCATCACTGTTCCTTATTAAAATTATCGACTCCTGGAGAGCAATATCTTCGATTTGACTTTCGGCCTGTCCACTTTCACGTAACTGTGCGTGCTTCGAACGGTATAAAATATACGCCTCGGCCACTTTAAAGAATCCAGCGGCCATGAGCTCTTCTTGGACGCAATCCTGCACATCTTCAATGTAGGCAAAGGAAAGCCCAGAATTTATCACATCTTTTGTCACCGCCTCTGCAATTTTTTCGGCTGGAACGGGGTCCTGTTTAACAGCTAAAAATGCCTGTGTTACGGCGTTTTTTATCTTCGCTTCGTTCCACGGAACAACCTGTTTATTTCGCCTTATCAATTTGATCCCCGGCCTGTGGTACATATCGCTAAAGCACTCGTTTTCCATGCGTTTCTTCATGACGTATCCGCGGGCAATATCGTGTGCTTTATTTCGGACCAAAACCTCCTCAACCAGCAAATCAAGTTCACATTTGTTTAGCGAACTCGACCCGCGGCGTAGGGACTCTTCGGCAACGTCGGCCACCAATAGATTGATCAAATTTTTGTTTTCTTGGGTAAAAATATCGGCTTCGCCTCGAGACAGACAGACATTGGTCAGTGCCTCACCGAGTTCACGGGCGACATTCATAACGTCACAGTCCCTGTGTGCTTCGACCGGTGTCACGACGCTAGCCCAGCGAAAATGCGGTTTCTCCTCATTCGGAGTGGAGATCAACCT
>JAIRON010000039.1 GCA_031257495.1 Puniceicoccales bacterium | reverse complement strand
TAGATATTTGATTTCCGTGGCAATGAATTTCCGTGCTAGATGTGGAGTAAATTTGCAAAATTTACAGGTTAAATTTACTTGGGACAGTTGCTTACCGAAGAGGTAGGTATTTTATTAAGAGTCCGCTTGGCTAGGAGTAATAGCGCCCTCTAATTACCGCCCCAGAACTTTCTATGAAAATTGAAGATGGTGGTGGGAAAGCGATTCGAACGCTTGAAGAGTAAAACTCGACAGATTTACAGTCTGCTTCCTTTAGCCACTTGGATATCCCACCAGCGACAGGGAATGATACCTAAGTCTTTTTTTTTCATTGCCAAGTTTTTTTGCACTTCGCTAAAATTTTTGCCTCTATATTTACAGCGTTTTTATTTACGGCGTTTTTCGGCAAAAAAAGCTTCCCAAGGGTTTGTGTTTGACTTTTTTCCGCTAATTTACTCCCATGGTGGTGATGGTTGCAAGTGAATTATTTAATGCCTATGACGTTCTTTTCGTTGACATGTTTGGGGTGATTTGGGACGGAGTTTCCTGGATTGCCGACACGGTGGAAGCCCTCACCTCTTTGGTGAAAGGTGGAAAAACTGTCATCATTTTGTCGAATGCCAGTATTTCAACGGCTCAGATGCTTAAAAAATACGCACCTACAGGTGTTGGCAAGGGCGTACAATTTTCAGACTTTGTTACCTCGGGCGAGGTTCTGGCGTATGTTTTACAGTCTGGAACGTTAAGTTTTTCCACTGTGCAATTACCGAAATCTTACATTCTTTTTGGCAATCAAAGCTGCAGTAGTTTCCACGGCACAAAATACATACACGTAAATTCCATCGATGAAGCTGATTTCATTTATGCTTCTATTCCACAGTTATACAGTGAGCAAAAGGTATTGCTTCCCAAGGAGTTGCAAAATTTTCTAGTTGTGTCAAATATGCGTTCGGAAGACGAATTAGTGTGGGATTCCACATCCGTGGAACCCTTTCTTGGCCAGCTGCAGGAGTTTGCTTCGAAAAAGAAACCAATGCTCATCGCAAATCCTGACAAATTTGCCTTCATTGGTACGAGTCATTCCCATGACTCCAAGGATTACACACCGAAATTGGTGGTGCGACAGGGATGTATTGGGGAAGCCTACACCAAACTTGGCGGTGAAGTAAAGTTTATCGGCAAACCCTACCCGGAGGTGTATCGCTATGCATTGAATGCTGCTGCCAAGCTCCATGGAATTCACTTTGATCAGTTGGGAGGCCTTAAATTTGCGATGATAGGGGATACCCTTGAGACCGACATCTTCGGAGCGCAAAATGCCACATCCGAATTTGGTATAAAAATTGATGGTATTCTCGTTAAAAGCGGCATTGCCGGTCAGGATATGTTTAATGTGGGCGTTGATTTCAGTGCTGAACGGGCCGTTCGGGAATACTGCCTAGCACGGGCAATCACCCCGGACCACGTAATCGATAAACTTGCCCTGGATGCCAACGTTCTCTTCTAGGCTTTGGTCGATCTGTGAAATGGGCTTGCGGCAACGATGGGCTCGCTGTTATGCAGCTCAAAGTGGTCACCAATGGCTAGCTTGTATCCGTTTAAAAAGTCATTGATTTTCAACATTTTGCCTCCGGGGCGCTGCAGCTCAAAAATTGCCAAGGTTCCAGTTTTCGCTGAGACGATGATCTTCTCTCTGTCCATGCGGACGATCTTGCCAAAATTTTCGTTTTTAGATGCCCCGTTTTCCACATCAACTTTGCCGATATTTAGGGTCGTTCCACTGTGGGAAACGTAACTTCCCACATGTTCATGGAAACCTCGCACGCGGTTATAGATTTCAGCGGCGTTCAGCTTGAAATCCAAGCAACCGTCCAATTTGGTAATTTTCCGAGTAAAGGTGGCTTCGGCGGCATTTTGTTTTGTCCCTTTGGCCGTTCCACGTACGATGTTTTTCATATTGCGTTCGATTAGAGCAACGCAAGCAACGGAAAGCTTGCCGTACAAATCGGAAGCGAAATCTTTACCTGCAATCGGAACTTTTTCGGTGTCGAGTACATCTCCCGCGTCCATTTCTCTAACGATTTCCATCAAAGATACGCCGGTGACGCTTTCTCCGCATGCGATGGCCGTTTCCACAGGTGACGCTCCGCGATATTTTGGCAATATGGAGGCATGAAAATTGTAAATGCCCATGGGCGGTAGGCTGAGTACGTGTTCCCGAAGGATATGTCCATAGGCCATTACAAGAATCAAGTCACAACCGCAGCTTTCCAGTTGGTGAGTGAACTCTTCATCCGGTTTTTCCGGACATAGGAGCGGCACCTTGTTTTCGGTTGCCCATTGGGATATAGCCGTTTGCTTTCGTTGCCTTCCACGGCCACTTTCCCGATCCGGTTGGCTAACCACGCTCGTTAGCTGAACTTGGCCATGGGATAATAGACATTCAAGAATGGGAATCGCTACTCCGTGGGATCCAAAAAATACTACCCTAGGTTTCATGGCCAAAGCCATGGCAAATGCGATTTGTTTAGCAATTACATATTTGCCATTGGAAAAAGTATTGGATAATTCTCCATTGGGGTCTTCTTAAACAAACCAAAATTTATTCATTTTCGTCAATTTTTGACATGCTCTCAAGTAATGAAGGCAAACTTTTTTCCTTTACATTCGTATAATTTTTAGAATTTTTTTTGCGAAATGACTAACCAAGATCCTTTCGCGAAGACGAAAATGTACTGATTCCTAAACACGCGTCATGCAATGTACGCGCGGCATAGAAAGCATTTACACCGGTAAAACTTCCTGTCAGGCATGTTCTTATATTTATTTTACAAATTTTCTTGAAAAAGAGAAATA
>JAIRON010000003.1 GCA_031257495.1 Puniceicoccales bacterium | reverse complement strand
TTGTACCAATGATCCACGCATAGTAGAAATTGCCACAAAACTAATTCGTGGTAACCTTTCAGAGCGTGATGTTGGTACAGTTTATCCACCGCTGGATAAGTGAGCATTCTGTCATTGCGACGGAGTAAGTTGCTTCGCTTTTCGGATTAGGGAAAAGGAAAATCCCTTTATGTGCTTCATTATTTCTGCACCTACGAGTTGTCTGGGCTGTCCTTTCCTTTACCCAATCTCCTTACGATTTTTGATCAAAAAAATTAACTTACGTTTCCACGCAAAGTGCGATTTTTGATCAAAATGCGCATGTGTTTGTACATTGTAAAAAACGCTTGTGCATGGGCAATATAAAATCCTGGCAAACCATCTAGAAATCCCAGTTTAAAAAAGTAACCTCTGATAAACTTCCAACAGGAACGCAGCAAAATTATAAATAGAGATTTTTCTTCTTTGGATTCGAACAGTTCCGCATATTTCATGTTTTTTTTCATGAAATCTTCAATGTTCTCGAAAGAATAGTGCAATAGATGCCCTTCCAGCTTCCTAATTGGACCCGATACGTTCAGTTTTTCGTGCACTCTATCATTTGACCACGAACCATGCTTTTTGCGAAATAGCCTCAAATTATAGTCCGGGTTCCAGTCACCGTGTTTTATCCACCGATCGATGAAAAATGTCCTCCTGGCAAAGTATGCTCCACAGTATGAATGGTTATTTGCTTTTATGAACGAAACTATGGAGTCGTGTAACTCGCCATCAACTTCTTCATCGGCATCAAGGCATAGAATCCACGGCTGAGAGGTATATCCAATGGCTAGATTTTTTTGGTGAGAAAATCCATACCAGGTCTCCTCGTACACTTTTCCATTGAAGGCCTTGACTATTTCGACTGTCTTATCTTTGCAATCATTAACTACTACAATGATTTCGCTGGCCAGATCGTTTACGGAACGCAGGCACCGACCAATGCTTTTTTCTTCATTGGAAGCTATAATCGCCACACTCAATGGTAATGCCATGGCGAGCTATATAATCAATGCTTGATTATTTGCAATATATTTATAATACTAGGTGATGATGGATGTTGTCGGTAGCAGTTATCGAGATCGTGCACAAGGCACCCGAGCCGTGGGTCAGTCAGATATGGACGACATTTATCTGATTGAGCGCGTTCGTGCACACGATGCGGCAGCTTTTGACACTCTCGTTAAAAAATATCGGGAAAGGTTGTATGCTATAATTTACAATCTGACATCAAACAAGGATGATGCCCTCGACCTAACCCAAGATGTCCTAATAAAAATGTTTCAGTCCATAGATAAATTTAACGGGAAATCGGCTTTTTTCACATGGTTGTATCGCATAGCTGTTAATACGACAATTTCTTTTATCAGAAAAAATAGGCTTAGGCGTTTTTTTAGCTTCGAAAAAATACAGGAAGAGGGCGCTGAGGCAGCAGCTTGCATTGATAGTTTTTGCTTGGATAAAAATCGAGGAGACAGGTCCGTTTTTTTGAAAGAATTGCAGGAAAATTTGAACATTGCGTTGCAAAAGTTGTCTAATAAGCACAGGATTGTGATTGTATTGCACGAGATTGAGGGCTTAGATCATGCCGAGATTGCTTCCATATTGAAGTGCTCGGAGGGTACGGTGCGCTCAAGATTGCACTATGCAAAGGAAGAGTTGAAGGTTTTTCTTAAGGATTACATGGAATGAAGCAAAATTTTGATAAAAATAGCGACAAGCGTTTGCACGATTTATTGCAAATCAAGCGCCTTGAACGTCCGGGGGAGACTCAATGGGGAAGGTTTGATCGTTGTTTTGAGAAAAAGCGTCTGTCGGCAATAGCTAGCCCAAAAGGGACGTTTGCTGATCGGCTTGTGACGTTATTTGCGAGCAAACGCCTTGCCTGTGTGATGTCTGGCATATGTTTGACTGTCATTGTTACAATTGGCATTGGGCGGGGCAGTAGGTGTTACTTACGACACGGTGATTATTCTTCTATGGTGCAGGAAATAAGGCCATCCTATGTGCGTGATGATATCACGTGCAACGTGGAAAACGCGGACTTCAAAACGCAGTTTAATCACGTTTCCCGTGGGATTGCGTATGTCTGTGACTCAATATCCTCCAGTAAGGGTATGTGCGAACGGTGAAAACGTTTGAATCACTGCAAAAATTTTTAGTTACTTCCTTTGTGGGTATTTTTTTTCTCTGCGGAGGTTTTTTGTTTGCCGAGATTGCTAAAGAAAGCGCAGCTGCTACTCAGGAAAACGTCCAATGTTCCTGTGAGAAGTTTGCCTTTGGTGAGTGTGTAAGTGACATTTTTGAGCGTAGCAAAAATAGCGTTGTTCGTGTTATTGGCGTTGTGGGGGCCCAAGAGGAGGGAGAACAGGATAGTGAAGCAGTACAGCAAATGCAGCCCGTATTGTCCGGCACAGGTTTCTTCGTTTCAGATAGGGTCCATGTTGTAACCGCCGCTTCCATAGTGTCCTATGCTCGTGTCCTATGGGTTGAGTATCGTGGTCTTTCCTATGCAGCGGAGTGTGTGGGTTATGACCCTGCCACTAATATTGCAGTGATTAGGCTGTTGCAGCCGCCCGAATCCTTCGAAGCGGTCGACATACACGACGCCGATGAGCATTCTCTGGCGCGCATAGGGGAGTTTGCTATTTTTATTGGCTGCCGATTGGATCTCGATCCGGCACCGGCGCTAGGAAATATCGTCGGCAAAAACATTTCCTATGGCGAGCGTGCTTTCGTCACCACATATTTGCGCTCGGATATAGAAATTTGTGGCGGTGAGAGCGGAGCACCCGTTTTTGATTTACGAGGAAATTTGATTGGTTGCATGGTTGCTGCATTACCCGAGCTACACTCCAGTTTTATTCTGCCAAAGCGCGCTATCAGGCGAGTGTACGACGATATCATAAAATTGGGCAAGGTAACCTATGGGGCGATTGGCATTGACATTCATGCCGAATATAAAATGGGCATTGGACAGCAGATTATTATTTCCCGCGTTGTGCATGATTCTTATGCCGAAAAGAGTGGTTTGCAGGCGGGCGATATATTGGTGTCGATGAACAGTTTTACCATAAAGCATAGGGAAGACTTGCACAATGCTTTGTTTTTTGCCCATCCCGGGTCTGACATGCGCATCGTAGTCATGCGCAACGGCGAGCCCTACGAATTCACCATGAAGGTTGACCAATCCGTCACCAAGAAGTGAAATGGATTTCAAGCCGGCTCAAAAAAAATCACTCTATACCATTACCCTCGATGGCGAACAAAGTGAGGCCTTGCATGAGTGGCTAGCGGAACATCACTGGGAGGCTTATGGCGTAAATCACAGTCAGTTTGCTTTTAGGGGTGAGGGGGTAAATATTGTCATGTATAGCAGTGGAAAGCTTGTGGTTCAGGGAAAAAAGACGGAGGATTTTGTCGAATTTATACTTGAGCCGGAAATTACTCACGTGGCCAAACTTGGTTATGATACCGTTTCACCTGGGGAATGGTTTGAGGAGCACGCTGGCATGGATGAAAGCGGAAAGGGAGACTTATTTGGTTCTCCAGTGACCGCCTGTGTTATTGCCGGAGGGGACATCGTAAAAGAATTCATTGCCGGAGGTATCAAGGACAGCAAGTTGCTCACGAGCGATGCCATAGTGTTAAAATTGGATAGCAAGATCCGCGCATCGAATTGTGTCGTAAAAACAATGTGTTTGAGCATGGCGAAATACAATGACCTGTATGCCAAGTTTCACAGTAATATGAATCTTTTACTCGGCTGGATGCATACTTGTTCGCTAAAAAATGCGCTCGCGGAGAGACGCGTTAGCTGGGGGATGCTGGACCAATTTTCCAAGAAACCTATCGTACAGACGATGCTTGGAGATTTCGATTTTAATTTGAAAATGCAAACGAAGGCTGAGAGCGACCCCGTTGTGGCAGCCGCGTCGATCGTTGCCCGCGCCGGGTACATTCGCCAAATGGAAGAACTTTCCCGGTTAGCCGACATGCCGCTACGCAGAGGAGCGGGTATAGTGGTGACCGAGCAAGCGGTGGAGTTAAAAAAACGCATTGGTGGAGAAAATATGCGAAACTTTGTGAAGTTGCACTTTAAAACTGCGCCCTAATTTGTTTTTAAATTTAAAAGGGGCTTATTGTCATAACGCATTATATGTAAATGAGTTACAAAAATTGTTTCAGCCGATCAATTTATCCAAATGGTAAATTCCGTGTCCTTTAAGATAGACTACTCCGCGGTGAGACTGAACAAATTCCCTAGCACCTTCGCTTTTGTCTAAGCAGTGTATATTTTTAGCGGTCGGAGAAGCTTTTAACAAACCGGCTTTTACTTCCTTTGCCCGTTCGCCAATTATGGCAATCACATCTCCGCTGCGCAGAGGAATCTTTTGGCCAAGTTTGACGTTTTCTTCAATGCTGTATTTCCCCAATTCGCGGTCAACGAAGCTGCCGATTATGAAAAGGCGGTTCCCATTGGGAAACAGGCGATCAAAATTTTGCAACGAATCTGAAAATGCCGCCGAATTGGCGTTATAGCAATCGGCAAAAAATGTGCGCCCATTGACTTGCAATGTGGCACCCCTTAGGGCGGACGGTTGCCAGAGGCGCAATCGTTCGGCAATATCGCTTGCCGTTTCCCCGTTGAATAGTGCGTAAGTCGTTGCCAGGACGAGATTTCTCGCCGTGCCGTCGCTCATCAGATGGGGGATGGAGAAACAATATTTTTGATTGTCGATTTGCAAATTTAATCGCCGACCATTCGGCGAATGTTCGATATTAAAATATATTTTTGCTCCCGGTTCATCCTTTGGAATCAGGCAAAATTCTGCGATTTTTTTAAAACACTCAAATTGTAGCAATTCCTTTGCTAGTACGCACTTGCAAGAATTGTTTAATACATATTCGGCTAATTTTATCTTCTCTAATGCGATTGTATTTTCGTCGCCGAAATTACCAAGATGAATTCGGGAAATTCCCGTTATTATGCAGTCGGCGGGGTGTACAATTTCGATCAAATTTTCAATTGTTCCGACCTCATCGATGCCAATTTCAATGATGCCAACGGGCTCATCATTCGTGAATTTTGTCAGGGTAAAAGGTATGCCAAGATGTCCGTTTTCGGTCAAAAAAGTTTTGTTGTTTTGTACGTTGAGAAGAAGCGCCAGTATGTCTTTTGTAGAAGTTTTTCCCATGCTGCCCGTGATCCCGATAACCTTGCCGTGGAAATTTTTGCGTACAAATGAGGCAATTTTGTTGAGTCCGAGGAGCGTATCCTTGCAAATAAATTGCGGAATGGTTACTCCGCCGATTTCGTGGTCAACGATTGCGCAGGATGCTCCCCTTTGTTTCGCCTGAACGAGAAAATCATGGCCGTCGGCGCGCTCAGTTTTGATGGCAATAAAACAGGAATTTTTCTCCAATTTACGACTATCATTGCAAATTCTTTCAACGATAGTTGGCAGTTTGCGGTGTAACCAGTATCCAGCTCCACTGGACGCCCAATTTGTAAAGTCTATCATAATTTAGCGTTTATTTCTTCTAAAACTTCTTTGTCGTTGAAATGTATAATCTTATTGCCGATTTTATGATCATTTTCATGGCCGCGGCCAGCGATCAAGACAATGTCTCCTTTCCGTGACATCTGCACAGCACGTTCAATGGCAGTGCGCCTGTCTGGGATGAATTCTATGGCATCTTTGCCGCATGCTACGCCGATGCGCATGTCATCGAATATTTTTTCAAGTGGCTCTCTCCGCGTATTGTCTGCGGTCGCTATGGAAAAGTCGGATAACTTAGTCACAATCGTTGTCATCGGTGCGCGTTTTGTTCGATCCCGCTCTCCACCGCAACCAAACACGCTAATTATGTGTCTGTGCGGTTGTTTGAGTAGAGTGGAAAACACCCTTTCGAGGGCGTATGGTGTGTGGGCAAAATCCACAAATGCCAAGGCTCCAGTTTTGAGTTGCACACAGTCAAGTCTGCCGGGTATGCCATCGAATGTTACCAGCTTTTCCCTCAGTTGCTCAAAGCTGTTCCCTAGAATATTGGCGGCAGCTATACTTGCCACTATGTTTGAGATATTGTAATCACCGAAGAGCTTTGTTTCAAAGCCATGGCTTTCGCTGCCGTGCTTCACGGTAAAAAGTGAGCCTGCCAGAAAGCTTTTACTCACATTGGTGATGGAAAAATCTGCGTTTTTATGAAACCCAAAGGTGCGCACTCGTTGCCCATTTGCATTCAAAATTTCAAACAATTTTAGCCCATAATTATCATCGATATTGACCAAGCTGATTTTTGGAACGGAGCCGTTTTCTCCCGTAAAAAGCTTTTTTTTAGCTAGGAAATAGTTTTCCACTGTGCTATGGTAATCCAAATGTTCGTGGGAAAGATTGGTGAAAATGGCTATGTCGATGGCAAGACCAAATGTGCGGCTTTGATCAATTCCGTGGGAACTAGTCTCCAGGGCAACACTTTTGCATCCATTTTGCCAACATTTATGAAGAAGTTTGTAAAAATCGATGGCAATGGGTGTGGTATTGGGAGCGGCGAGAATTTCTCCACCAATATCGTATTCCACGGTACTCAGCAGGCCGCATTCGTCGAGCAAATGCCTCAACAAAAAACAGATTGAAGATTTTCCATTGGTTCCCGTTATGGCCACTATGTTTATCTTTTCATCGGGAAAGTCGTAAAATCTTCGTGCAACGATCGCCATCGTTTTGCCGAGTTCCGGAACCTTTATGCCCCTATTGTGATCCCGGTCGCTTACCACAATTGTGTTTTTATTGGTGGCCAGTACGGCATTAATAAGTTCATTGCCGTCGTGATGCGTTCCTTTTATTGCGAAGAAAAGTGGATATCCAGCAGGGGAAATATCCCGCGAGTCATGATCAATAGAATCAATTTTACTGTCGCAGTCTATGTAATTTGCGGCATAGTCGATGCCCTCAAATAGCTGTGCGATCGTTTTCATTTTTGTATCCAAACATACGGAGGAAGTAGCTTAGCCGTTGCTTCAGCTCATTGCGATGGACTATTTGATCTATCAGCCCGCGTTCGAGCAGAAATTCTGCGGTCTGAAAGCCTTTCGGAAGGTCTTGCCGTGTCGTTTCCTTTATCACCCGTGGCCCCGCAAACCCAATCAGTGCACCTGGCTCGGCAAGGATTATGTCACCGAGCGAAGCGAAGCTAGCCATGACCCCGGCCATCGTTGGATTTGTTAGTATGGGCATGTATAGTATGTTTGCGGCTCTTAATTTGGCTAAGGCTGCGGATGTTTTGGCCATTTGCATCAGACTGATGATTCCTTCGTACATGCGGGCACCACCCGAGGCACAAACTATTATCACGGGTATCTTTTTTTCGAGTCCAAGCTCTACCGTACGGGTAATTTTTTCTCCCACGACGGAACCCATGCTCGCGCCCAGAAAATTGAAATCCATGACTGCGATGGCAACCGCTATGCCATCTATGCGGGCAAAACCGGCGATAGCAGCCTCATTCATCTTGGTTTTTTCCCGATGGCTATGCAACTTATCCAAGTATTTCACGTCGCCATTAAAGCCGAGAATGTCAACGGTTTCCAAGTTGCCCCACATTTCTTCGAAGGAATTATGGTCGCACAGAAGCTTGATCCTTTTACGGGCGCTGAGGGTGAAATGGTAGCCGCTTTTCGGTACCACCATATTGTTTTTTTCAAGGTCGCGGTTATAGACTAGCTCGCCGCTTAGGGGACATTTTGTCCAGATGTCCTTGGGCATATCTCTTTTTTTGACAGAAATGGTGGAGTATGCTGGTCTACTGAATAGGGCCATGATTAGCTATGGGATAGTGTCAAAATGTTTACATCGCGGAACCCGCGTCTGTGCATCGCTGCGCAACAAGCGAACAGTGTTGCTCCCGTTGTAATCACGTCGTCAACAATGACAATGCGAGTGAATTTGTCGATGTCGTTCGCATTGCAGCGAAAAATATTTTTGACATTGAGCAAGCGCTCCTCGGTGGTGAGGTTGGTTTGGGCACCATGATTTTTACAGGCCAACAACCTTTTCGCTACGGGTACCCCTGCATAATGGGAAAGCGAATCGGCAATCAGTTCAGTCTGGCTGTAATCCCGTTGCACACGCTTGAAATAGTGTGTTGGTACCGGTACAAGCAGCGAATCTTTTACAAAATTCAGCACATGATGGCCGCTTTGCTTTATCATGGCAATGATGTCTCTGATCAAAAAATTGCCGCCCTTATATTTCATTGCGAGGATTAGTTGCCGCGCCGTTCCACTATGTTCCCAGCAAGTCATTCCTCGGTTAAAAAAAGTTTTTTGTCCACGCTCCGCTGCTTCACGTTTGTAGCGACTAAACAAATTTTCGCTTTCCTGAGCATCTGTCCAAACTATGCTGGATGAACATCTGTCGCATACGTGATCATAGGAAGAATCAGTGCCAAGAGGTTTTTGGCAAATTACACAGGTGCGTGGAAATAACACGTCGAGCAATATCCGCCAAAATCGCTTTCCCTTTGCCAGTACTTTCACTTTTATGCAAGGAATCCTTGCCAGGGGAAAAGTCAAGTTTTATATATGGTCCCATGGATGACAGTTTGCAAGAATTATACCAGGCCGTTATTTTGGAACATAATCGTGTCCCTTGCAATAAGTGTGTACCCCTTTCCTATGATTTTCATGCCGATGGTTACAATCCATCCTGTGGCGATAAGGTTAGCGTATATGTAAATTTTGACGGAGATAGGGTTGCCGCTCTTTCCTTTTCCGGGGAGGGATGTGCGATTTCACAGGCCAGTGCGTCGCTCATGACGCAGTTGATAAAAAACAAAACTAGACTTGAGGCGTTGACAATCATTGATGATATTTGCAGGGGCTTGTCCGGAGAGGATGTGGATTTAAACAAATATGGAGATGTTGGTGCTTTGATCGGTGTGCGCAAGTTTCCCATGCGCATAAAGTGTGCCACCATGGCCTGGCACACGCTGAAAGACGCCATTCGGGATGCCTAGCGCGGGATTCGAGTGTTTTTGGGTGAGAAGTATTATTTTTTGCTTTTTTTTGCCGATGAGTTAGTATAAATATGAGGATGTTGTTGATTCTATGCACAATATTCGCAAGTTGTCTTCGGGAAATGTGATTGTCATGACTTTGTCCGGCAAGCTTACCCATGAGGACTATGGCGAAATCGTGCCGTTTTTGGCGAAATTCATAAAAAAATACAAAAAAATTCGACTGTTGATCGAACTTGACAATTTTCAAGGCTGGGAAGTAAGAGCGACTTTGGATGAGATTATTTTCCTCTTTAGATATGGCTTTCACATTGAACGCATCGCTTTTTTAATCCATGCCACACAGGATCAACTCGCCGTGTTACTCGATCGGCCTTTTGGGCGCGCCCTTGGTGAGAACATCAAATATTTTCGCCATAGATTTTGCGAGGAGGCGTGGGAGTGGATATGTGATGGTGCAATTGCCGTCGTTGACAAGAAATTTCCACACCACGACGCAGTGGATGCAGGGCACTGATTTTGAACGCATCACTAGCAATTTATTTGCTAGACGTTTTGGGATAGGTTGCACTTTTGAGAAATTTTGTGTCTTTGCTGAGAGCATTTTGCCACAAAATAGACGCAGCAAAATCATCCACGTTGCCGGAACGAATGGGAAAGGTTCCGTTTGTGCCCTATTGGACGCAGCCTATGGCGCTGCCGGGTACAGGACAGGGTTGTTTACTTCGCCTCATTTAATCGACCCTAGGGAGCGTATTTGGGTAAATCGCAAATTGATAGGGAAAAATGATTTTTGTCGAATTTTTTCAAAAATACAAAATCGGGAGAAAGTGAACTTGTCATTTTTTCAATATCTGACCCTGATGGCACTTTTGTATTTTAGCGACTGTGCGGTTGATGTGATTATATTGGAATGTGGCCTTGGTGGGCGGTTGGACGACACGAATATAGTGCGCTCCGATGCTAGCATAATAACGAGCGTAGCGTTTGATCACGAAGAAATTTTAGGCAATACAATCGAGGACATCGCCCGGGAAAAAGCTGGTATCATAAAGCCCGGAAGGAAAGTATTTATCGGTGAGCTGTCTGCAGATGCCGAAGCCGCAGTGGCAAATGTCGCTCAAAATGTGGGAGCCCAACTGGTCAAAGTTAAGGGTGAGGGCCGATGCTTTGCGTCAAGCTTGAAAGGAGATTTTCAGAAAAAAAACGTAAAGTTGGCTCAGACTGTGCTGGAAGGACTCCGTGAAATTTTGCCCATCTCGGACGATGCCATCAATTGTGGGTTTGCCAGTACATTTTGGCCGGCGCGCAATCAGACTATTTTTCTAAAAAATGGAAACAGGATGATTCTCGATGGCGCTCACAACAAGGAAGCAGTCGGGGCGCAGGTCGACTACATCCGCCATACCGTCGGCAAAGATTCGACTACTTTGATTTTTGGTTCGACGAAAGTTAGACATTGCGAGGCTTGTTTCGCCACTCTAGAGCTTCTTTTTCACAAAATATTTCTGACAAATGTTGCCGATGGAAATAAAAAAATTTCCGACGATTTTTTCTCCGAATTGGCAAACAGATATTCTCCAAAATGCTGCTTTGTTACCACCAAATCCTTGGTTGAAATTTTGGCACAACCAACGGATGAAACCTATTTTCTGACCGGTTCCCTGCTACTGATCGGCGAGCTAACTGCTATGCTCATAGAGAACGGCCTCCTTGACAGAAAATATTTCAGCCAATTCGCTTAGTTTACTAGATTCCGCACGTGCTCCATGCGTATTTGTGAGCGACGTTATAAAGCGGTTCCAAGGAAAAACTTCACAATTTTACTAATTCGCAGTCGATATTTTAGGTGTGGTTGTAACAATTTTGATATTGATAATATTTTTACAATGACTAAAATATTCTCCAGCTATAAATATACAACTTGTACAACTAGGTGGCAACGCAATACAAAGAATATCCAAGAATCCGGATAGTAGACTTCCGAACTTTTTGAGGGATGTACGGGTGATACCTGCTGAAGCTGGAATATGTAGAGTTACTCAAAACAGATCCTCTGTGGGGAAGCCACTAAGCGCCAGAGCGGTATACTATGAACAACAATTGAATTCGAATATATGTGGATTACATGCTCTACGACACTACGTTGGCACACAGTGGGTAGCGCTGGATCATTTAAACAGGATGGCCCAGGGTATGGAAATGTGGCAGGGTGCGATCGAGGAAGCGTATGGAAACTTCGTGGCAGCACTAGGGCCATCTGAAGATTTTCTGCACACTGTCTACACTAACCGTAGAGAAGCGGAACAAGCCATTGAGAACATTACGCTTATTTTGTCAAAAATGACCAGGGAAAAACGTGTTAATGATTGGAATGGTATCCTCGAAGATATGAAAGCCATTAAGATTATCCTGACGGATAACGGATGGGTACCGTTGTCAGGGGCTCCAAACCCACTCTCTGCCATTGATGGTTACATAGCTCAGGTGCAGGGAAGCATCGATTTGGCCGATATGAGCAGAGGAGGTGGGGCAGACCCGGTGGTGATTCTAAATGCGCTAGCTGCCCTGGATCCAAATGCTAGACTAGTTGCACCGGAAAACTGGGGTCTTAATCGGCAGTGCCTGAATTTATCAGATGTTTGCGGTGAGCTCGATGCAAGGGGAGCTGACAGGGCAATCATATGTGGCTCTGGACATTTTATTGCACTCAGAAAAACAACAAATGATGGTTGGTGTATAGTTGATTCAGAAAAGCCCACAGTCATTCCTGTGAATGGGAGAGGGAGAGAAGAGTCCCAAGTTGAAGGAAGGCTCTTTCATGGCATCATTCTTTCTTCGGAAGGAAACTTGGCCGACAAATTGGCAGAACGATTGGCTTATTACTAAGATATTCTCTGCTTACAGAAAAAACAACCTTCTTGGTAGAAAATATTTCGCCTCACTTAACTGATGAATGTTAATGGAGTAACGTTTCCTTATTTTTTTATACAGAGATCTAGTTGTGCTGCTATTAATTCATTGACCGGGTGCCGGCGAGGTTGTTATATCAGACACTGCGCCAATTGCTTTCGTCGTTCAATGGATAGGACACCGGTCTCCGGAATCGGCAATTTGGGTTCGAGTCCCAACGGAAGCGCCATTTGTATCCTAAGTTGAAACTAACTTGCCAAAAGTAAAATTTTTGCTTTTTAAAGAATGTTGAACACATTCTTGAATGTTAGATATTTCTCTTGGTCTCCATTGACCATAACTTTTATGTGCCCAAGATCCAGTGTTATGCCTCCATCTTCTTCGCGTTTGATAAGCTTTGGCCGCAGCTCTTCCCATCGCCTTTGAAAATCAAGATTACCATACGCCTCTTCTTTAGCTTCTGCCAACCCTTTCCCTTCACTTGTTTTCTGTTTTATTAAATTTTGCACATCCGAGTATAACTTTTGAAGTTCCTCAAAAGCATTGAAAATCATTCCATTCAAATTTGGACACTCCTTTGAGATGGAAGAATAATATTCTTGATATGCCTCCGCAAGGGATTCTCTGTCAATGGATTCCGCTTTGTAAAGGCTCTGTACAGCCGTATCCAGCAATTCCTGCCCATATTCTTGGCTGAAAAGCTTCAGAGACTCCGCTGTAAATTTGCTACCTTTATTCTTTAATATCGCCGATAAAGGTGGCGTTATTGCTTGTGGCAGGGGATGAAATACTCTTTCAAAATTTTTAAATCCATTGTTGGTATCAAGGCATGGCTCCAAAGCTGTAATGTAAAAATCTGAATTTGCACAGAATTCAACTGTGGTTTTGACAAGATGTTTTCTACATTCATCGGTATATTTCTCTTTTGCTTGTTGCCTGCAAGAATGCTCATATGATTCTCTTTCACTACGCAAGCAAGACCTATCAAAAACCTCTCGGGCCATACTTTTTTCTTCTTCATAGGCTGCAGCACCAAAGAGATTGAAGCGTTCTCTGAAGAAGTCCAAGATCCTTTGGCCCCATGTTCGTGTACTTTTAAACTGTTTTTGAAAATCTCGCTTCCTTTTTGGTTCTCTTGCCGAAAAATTTTGTTGAAAATCAGCGTCCCTTTGGCTTACATTCTCTGATGCCAAGAAAATTTCCTCAAAATTTTGGTCAAAATTGTCAATGGTTTTGAGTGTTTCGGTAGCAAGTTCATTTGCTTGAACATAGGCCTTAGCGGCGGTTATTTTTGCTTGATCTGGAGGTTGGTAAAATTGGTGATTGGCTTGGGAATTTTCTTGCTGTCGTCTTTTTTCGTTGCCAGTGATATACGCTTCGGCAAAAAAACACATTGGAGTGGGCATGTTAAGAAGCATGTTGCCTGCTCCCGGCTGATTAAATCCCAATTTTGTATCCATGCCAGGTGTCGTCGTAACCCGAATCATTTCCTCTTCACTTAATAAAGTTTTTCCTTCAAAGGTGCTCTTGATAATTTCTGCGCTTCTTTGGCTGGTTGTAGATACGCGTAGTGCCTTCCCGTTGGATAAGGAAACCTCTATGCCACGGGGAATAGCCGGTTCTGTTTGTGAGGATTGTGGCTTGGGATCGCTAGCTGCGGGAGGTGGGGGAGCAGTGGGAGTTTCGTCCATAAGTGTTTCTGGGCCGGCGGCAGGAGTTCTTGTGGACAAAGCACTGGGTGGATTTGGTGTTTTACTTTCCGGCACGTTGATTGGATCTTGGGGGCCAGGGACAATGGGCGGTCGTGTGTGTGAACCGGGGACGCCTTGTCCATGATGTGACTTAGGCTCTACGTGACTTGCTTCCATTTCGTTTTCCTAAAAAATCAGGAAAATGATACCATAAATCTTGCCCAATGCAAGCTCAACTTGTTTTCAAGGAAAAGTTTCGAAAGGAGTGAATTGCCACGAATGACTTTCTGTGTTTTTTCGTTTGCTTATAAGATCTCTTTACTTCTTATCCAACTTATTTAGTAACGGCAACGCACTCTAGTTTAGTTCCAACATGTTCACCATGCCTTGAATTGCTTCGACAGGGTCGACATATTTGGCTCTTGCCTGGTTGTGGCACTAGGGCGCTGTCAACGAACCCACTAGGAACATCTAAAATAAAATTATCCCCTGCCACAATGGCATTAACATTTTCCATGTTCATAATTTCTCCCATCTGAGGGGAAATAATTATGTTTTTTTAGGCGTTTTTGTCAAATCTTTGTTTTTCGTAGCGAAATAAATCAGCCAACCAAAGATCAGCTCTTGCCGTTCTGGGCGTCAAAGATCCTATAGGCATTTGCTATTATATCCTGGAGCCTTGAATAGATTTGCGATATTGAAACCTGCAGCTCCCTTTCAATGGAAGGAAATTCGCCATTTACAAAGAATATTAGGTGCGGTAATTCAGTTTTCATTGTTTCCAAGAAATTTGCCATTGAATTAATTGCTTCTACCCTGTCTGTTGTGTGAAGATCTTGTCCACTTGAAATTCGATCCGATGTGTGTAAATTTTGCTTGTTCAAAATTAGCAGTGGTATTGTTGTTTTTTCCATAAATGTGGAGACTTCACCACCGTAATCACATCCCATGTCTCTCAATTCACCCATAATTTCGGTGAGTTTTGCGATTAACTCATCTACCGCATGTCCAAATTCATCGCAGCATGCGGTTATTGGATGCAAGTTTCCTGAAGCTCTTGGGAGGTCAAATGTTTTCGATGCTCTCGAAGATAAAGGTTTTAAGGATAAAGAACTTGACGATAAGCTACGCGGAAGACCCACTGAGGCTAAAGCCCTTTGAAAATCACATTCGTCTTTCGCGACTACGCGTCTACCCCCAAACAGTTTGGGGTTTAATATGCGCCTGCTAACAGGTGGCGCCGAAACCAACAACGATTCATCACCGTTTAGATCACCGTCGATGTATGGAACAAAATTTTTAACTCCCCTAGAAGCACCGATATGCATAATTTCCTCTTTTTGAGGGGAAAATTATATCTTATTTCATTTGCTTTGTCAAAACATTTGTTTGCAATTTTTTATTTTTCCTAAGTCGCAACGAATGATGCCAGATGTTGCAAAAAAAATCATAGCAAAGAATGATTTTCCCTCCCTATCAGGGATAAGTTAGTCAACCTTCGCTATGAACTTTATAAATTTTATGGAGAAAATTTTCTACGAATTTTCACCGGTGTCGTCATCTCCAACAGCCGCGTAGGTAACGGTTGTTTCCGGTGATTCATCTCCAGTTTTGTCCCCTTCTGCAATTGTATCTTCTTTTTCAGGTACTGCGGGTGAGGCCTCCACACTTTGCTGTGAAGAATCTCTAACAGCCGCGTAAGGGACGGTTGTTTCCTGTGATTCATCTCCGGTTTTGTTCCCTTCTGCAATTGTATCTTCTTTTTCAGGCACTGCGGGTGAGGCCTCCACACTTTGCTGTGAAGAATCTTCAACAGCCGCGTAAGGGACAGTTGTTTCCAGCGATTCATCTCCAGTTTTGTCCCCTTCCTCCTCTACTGTCACATCTCTTTTGAGTATCGTATGGAAAGTTTCCACGCCTTGCTGTACGGAATTGACAACTTTTTTGACAAAATCCAGGCCGCTTGCCATTTTGTCAGCTATTTTGTGAATCTTCTTTGCAACTTTTGTCACTATTAGGGCAAATTTATCTCGAAATCCACTAACCAACTTTTTCAACTCACTGCGAACTTCTTTTACAACAGTCAACTTGGCACCAACGGTTTTGTTTTTGTCGAGCAGCTCCTCCAGGATCGTTACGGCTTTCGTCATTGGACCGGTCAGTCTCGTAGGATCATCAGTGTTCAAACCTTCGGAAACTTCCTGGAGTCTTTCTAGGGCATCGTCTATAAAAGTCCCCAAGCCTCTTTCTTTAAATGTGCCGAGTTTCACTTGCAAATTTTCAATTTCAGTTTTGAAAATTCCCCGTGAATTTAGTATCTTATCAACTTTCCTTGTTTCCAGAGGTTTTTTCTCGACGCATTCCTCTGGAGAGTGTGCTATTTCCAAAACTTTGCTAGGTGGCTCGGCAGTTATTTGGTGAGGAATTGCTTTTGAATCTGGAATTTGCGCAACTCCTTCATTTGTATCCCTAACTACATTTGCCCCTATGCTACCCGCATAATCTACGATATTGCTTGTTATTGTACGTGTACTGTCATCCATATATCCTCCTTGTGAGTTTTACAAAGCAGGATTATTGTTTATTCTGGATATGTTGTCAAATTTTTTTAAAAATTTTGTATAAATCGCGATTTTTCTTGATCGAAATATTTCAAAAGGATATGCCTAAAGCAGAGTTTATTTTATGTATAACAGAATATTATTTGCGGAACAGGTTGCTGCCCAACAGGGGTTTGGATTACAGAGCTTGCTAGTTTTCGCCTTGCTCTTTGTTGGCATGTGGTTTTTGATGATTGCTCCCCAGCGCAAAAAACAGAAGGAGCATGTGAAGATGATACAAGCGCTAAAGGCAGGAGATGAGGTTGTGACGTCGTCGGGAATCTTTGGAACAATTGCGAATGTTAAAAATGATCGCTTTGTTTTGAAGATTGCGGATGATACGAAGATTGAAATTTTTAAATCCTACATCCAAGCAAAAGTTGACAAAAAATAGCATTCATGGAGCCTGAAAAGTCATCTGTTTTCAAGTGGTTGATTTCTATTTTTGTCGTTTGTTTGGCTCTGTATAGCTTGTTTCCGATTAGGGATCAACCCTTGGACAAATTCATTGAACGGCATGCTACCTGTGATAACGCTCAATTCAAAGTAATTTTAAATAGGGCAAAGGAACGTGTTAATTTGGGAAAAACTAAGACATTATTCCTCGCGTTAAAGGAAATTTCAAAAGATGAAAACATCGACCTATCTCACTTTTTCCCGGACATTAATCTGGCCGATATAAAAAACATTAAAAGAAAAAACGATTTGCTATTGAATGTTCTGTTAGCCCGTTCGCAAGGTCGCATTAAACAAGGTCTTGATTTAAAGGGCGGCGTATCATGTGTTTTGAGGGTTGACCAGATGGCAAAGGATGACACCACTTCCATAGATAAGGCCATCGATATCATTCGCCAGCGCATCGATGCCCTCGGCATTGCGGAACCCGTTGTTCGCAAATCCGGCAATAATTGTATCGAGATTCAATTGCCGGGGATATCCACCAGGGATAATCAGGATATAGTAAACAGCATCAAAAAGCCCGCCAAGTTGGAATTTAGACTGATTAACGAACATCTGCCCAAGTCCCGCTTCGAAGTCGCTCCCATTGGCTATGAATTGCTAAGTGTAGAGCATGAAGATCCCAGCACGGGCGAAATTATTGAGACGCCATATTTTGTTAAAAAATTGCCGGAAATGACAGGTAAGATGATAAAATCTGCCCGCGTTGGCATGGATCAGTTTAATGGTTTTGAAGTGGGATTATCTATGACAGATGCGGGTGCAAAGTTATTTGAAAAGATAACGACCAACAATATCGGTCGCCAACTCGGGATCGTATTGGATGGAAAGCTTTATTCGGCGCCGGTTATTAAAACAGCAATCGGAAATGGGCAGGCCAGTATATCGGGAAATTTTTCCCGACGAGAAGCCTTTGAACTAGCAAACGTTCTCAACAACCCCCTAGAATTTGAGCTTAGTTTCGTTGAGCTCAGTGAAGTTGGCCCCTCCCTTGCCGATGATGCGCGCATAAGTTCATTGTTAGCTTCGTTGGTAAGTGCGGTGGCGGTGGCGGCTTTCATGTTGATTTATTACCGTCAGGCTGGAGTCGTGGCCATTTTATCCGTTGCCTTAAACATTTTAATAGTTCTGGGGACCATGGCCTATTTGGGTGCAACTTTAACCCTGCCCGGTGTTGCTGCCCTGGCATTGACCATAGGCATGGCCGTAGATTCCAACATTCTCATATTCGAGCGTATCCGCGAAGAATTGAAGCTGGGCAAAAGCCTCAGGGCTGCGCTGTGTGCTGGGCACGATAAAGCTTTTGCGACGGTGTTGGATGCCAATGTTACCACATTGCTTGCTGCAGGAATTTTGATTTGGTTTGGCACTGGTCCGATACGAGGTTTTGGGGTTATTTTAGCCATTGGAATTTTTGCTACGATGTTTTGTGCCCTCATCCTCAGTCGCATAGTTTTGGACTTTATCATTGAAAAAAACATCGTCAAAACTCTCCTGCCCAAGCTACATTTAAAGGAATTTAACATTGAGTTTTTGAAGTATGGTAGAAAGTTTATTTACGTTTCATTGGTAATTATTATTGCTGGAATTTTGGCTGTCCTTTATCGCGGTAAAGGCATATACGGTGTCGACTTTATTGGAGGAGATGAGGTTGCTTTGAAATTTGAAAAAAAACTTTCCATAGGAGATATTAATCGCGTCGCTGCGATGAACAATGTGGGTGAAGTTTTAGCAATGTATCAACATTCCATTGCGGACTCGAGCGATGTTCTGAGATTGCAGACGAAGGAGGGTGGGGGACAACCAATGTTTAAGGCGCTGATGGCCGCATATCCGGAGTGTAAGTTTTCACTAGTAAAGGAGTCGAGTATCGGCGCATCGCTTGGCCAAAGTGTAAAATTAAACGCCCTTCTGTCCGTTGTTCTATCACTGCTCTGCATGATGGTTTACATCGCTTTTCGCTTCGAATTTGCCTACGGCATTGGCGCCGTTGTTTCCCTTTTGCACGATGTTGTGGTGACAATGGGAATTTACGTTCTCTGTGGCAGACAGTTTAGCGCACCGATGGTGGCATCCATACTCATGGTCATAGGCTATTCCATAAACGATAAAGTTATTGTGTTTGATCGTATCCGGGAGGAGCGAAAAGCGCATCCAGATTTTTCACTGACAAAAATTACAAATCTATCCATCAACCGCGTATTATCCCGTACAATTTTAACGAGTGTGACAACGCTGCTAGCTTCGCTGATGCTGTGCATTTTCGGTATAGGAGTTATCGTGGATTTAGCCTTCGTTTTCACCGTTGGAGTTGTCGTTGGAACATTTTCATCAATTTTCATAGCTAGTCCAATTTTCATTTCCTGGAACGCCTTTGAAAATAGACGCACCAGTGAGCGCGGTACCCTATGACAAAAGCTTGGCACCAGACAGAATACGACCGGACAAAAGCGGAAAATTTGGGTCGCAGTTTGAATATTCACCCGTTAATATGCACAATTCTGGCTCAGAGAGATGTAACAACAAAGGAGAGCGTCGAACGATTTTTGTGGCCAAAGCTGGCCTACTTAAAAAATCCCTTTGAAATAAATGGTGTTGGACTTGCAGCTAAGAGAATTGTGCAGGCTATTTGTAACCATGAGACCGTGGCAATTGTCGGCGACTACGATGTGGATGGCATAACAAGCATTGCCCTCATGATGAATGTCTTGGGCAGATTCAATATTCAGCCAAATTTTTACGTTCCCCGCCGGTTTTCGGAGGGATACGGGCTATCTCGGGAGATTACGGCACGTTTGCTTGAGGATGGAATTCCAAATTTGGTGTTAGCGTTCGACTGCGGAACCAACGCAGTACCGGAAGTGAACCTCTTGAAATTAAAAGGTTGCGACGTATTAGTTGTAGACCATCACAAGGCAAGTGACGCTGAATGTTCCAATTGTTGCATCATTAATCCTCATATTTATGAGCAAGTTTCCGATGAACAGCAAAGGATTTTTTGTACGGTTGGCCTTGTTTTTAAACTTTGCCACGCCGTACTTCAGATCCTTCGGCGAAGGCGGGATAGACAGGCCACTACTTTTAAAATGTGCGATGAGCTCGACCTGGTCGCCCTGGGCACCATCGCCGACCTCGTTCCCCTTGTGGGGGAAAATAGAATTTTTTGCAGATACGGATTGCGAAAGTTGGCGAGCAGGGATAGGCGTGCGGGAATTGCTGCCTTGTGCAGGGTATCGGCTCTCGAAGAAGGGGTACCCATCTATCCCGCCGATGTTGCATTCAAGTTGGGCCCTCGTTTGAATGCGTGCGGCCGCCTATCCGATGCCGTTTTGCCGGTTAAGATGCTCCTAAGTGAGGATTACGACGAAGCCTTGACCTACGCCTATGAGCTGGATGAAACAAATCGTGAGCGGCAAACAATAGAGAAAGATGTGGCCGAAGAGGCGAACTTAATCGTACAGGAGCGCTACGCAAACGATCCAGCGATAGTGCTTTTCAACAAAGATTGGCATTCCGGTGTCGTTGGGATAATTAGCGGCAAACTTGCCCGTGATTACCAACGGCCGTGCATCGTGCTTAGCTGCGAACGCGGTCTGGCCAAAGGATCCGGCCGAGGGGTGAATTTTATCAACCTCGTCGAGGTTTTAAATGGCTGTTCCGACCTACTCGAATCCTGGGGTGGGCATCCAGTGGCGGTTGGGATTTCCATGAAGATGGAAAATTTGGAGGCTTTCAGGACGCGTTTTTGCGAGATCGTGGCGTCGAAAATGAAAAATGCGGATTTTGTTGAAGTCATTGAGATTGCCGGTGAACTGAATATCGACGAAATCGATGACAATTTCATGCACGACCTTGAACTATTACACCCGTTTGGGCAGGCTAATATCGAGCCAATTTTTTTACTGAGGTCCGTAATCATCAGGGATAAGCCGGAACTTTTTGGAAATACTAAGGCACACATAAAATTTTGGCTGAATCGTCAGTACGCAAAGCGTATACTTGTCATCGGATGGGAAATGGCGGATAACATTCCTCCCATTTTAGTCAAGCTTGACCTGGCTATCAAGATCAGTATGGATTTTTGGAATGGCAATAAGTCCAAACTTATCACCATGGTTGATTGGCGCAGTTCTGAATAGTATGGAGGAGATGGTGCGCTATTTTGGTGTGATTTCCACCGATCAGATGGAAAAATTATGCCATTACCACCTGTTAATTTCAGAGTGGAATACAAAAATTAATCTCGTTTCCCGTGGGGATATGGAAAATTTTTGGACCAAACATATCGTGCCTTCCCTCTGCATTAATAAAGTAGTGCAATTTGCACCGGGTTCTTCGGTTATAGACGTTGGTACGGGAGGAGGGCTGCCGGGAATTCCTCTGGCAATAACGAATGGTGCGGTGAAATTCACCCTAGTGGATTCTATCGGAAAAAAGACCTCCGCCGTTGGTGACATGGTAAAAAAACTTGCCCTGAACAATGTAACCGTTAAAAATTTCCGTGTGGAGAATCTAGGAGAAAAATTTGATTACGTGGTTGCCCGTGCTGTTTCAAATTTGCCTACTTTTTTGGAAAATATTGGGGGTGTTTGTAAAAAAGAAACGCGAATTTTTTACATCAGAGGCAATGATTTTAGTGATGAAATGGAAAAATTTGGCAACATTCGCGTTCACAACATGGAAAAATTACTCGGTGACACCAGCTTTGCCACCAAGGTAATTGTTGAAATTTACAATGGATGATAGGAATTTAATTTGGCATGGTGATTCCAACTATTTGTACGTTTTCCAATTTGGCAAATTGTACACCCACACGGGTGTTTTTATAAATGGTAAGACAAAATCCGCTTTCCTGATTGATGCTCCCTTTGGGTCTTATGAGTTTCTTAGGGCTTCGGTTCTTCGTGGTATCTTTGTCGAAGCCCTTCTCATAACGCATTGCCATTGGGATCACATCGGCGATGACCACCTGTTCAAAGGGGATGGAGCGAAGGTGTATGCTCACAAAGATGATCGGATAGTGATCGAAAATCCAAAGGCGCTCATTCCCTACGCCGGGTCGGACATGGGTTTAACGCCCTGCGTGATAGATGAATTTATCGATGATAATTCTTTTCTAACCCTGGCGGGGATTGGCATTTACTCCCGCAGCGTCCCTGGTCACTGTCCGGGAGGCATGATTTTTTACTTGGGTTGTGCGGGGGTTGTTTTTGTGGGAGATACGCTGTTTAGGAACGGCATAGGCCGGTATGATTTTCCCGGTGGAGATAAAAAATTGCTCATTTCCGGCATAAAGGGAAAAATTTTGCCATTGCCCGGTGATACCATTGTCGTACCCGGCCACGGTGAATTTACGACGGTCGCTTATGAGCGGGAAAACAACAAGTACCTGAAGTAAATTAGCGAGACCGGTGAAATTTTCCGTTGTCATCGCAGTGTTTAGGGCACATAATGAGGAGCGGTGAAAATATTGCTGGCCAGTGCGGAAGCTGCGCCCTTTGCCAAAGTGGGTGGGTTAGGGGATGCTGTTTCTTCGATTGCCCGATCGGTGGCTAAACTTGGCCATGAAGTGCGCGTCATATTGCCGCTCTATGCTTCGATAAATCGGGCAAACTTGGTTCCCTATGATCAGCCGATGATCGTTAATATGGGCTATGGGATTGAATTTTGTCGCCTTTGGAGAACGGTGAATTTCGGCGTTGAATTTTTGTTCGTTGAATTTGAAAAGTATTTTGGTCGCGAAGGAATTTATGGAGAAAACGGAGAGGGGTACGGCGATAACTGGGAGCGCTTTAGCTTTTTCAGCAGAGTTGTCATTGATGCTTGCGATTTCACAGATTGGATTCCCCACATCATGCATTCCCACGATTGGCATAGTGGTTTGCTGCCAGTCATGCTCCGCGAACAACGGGTGTACCGGTTGAGCGAAACAGCCTCGGTGTTCACGATTCACAATTTAGCTCATCAGGGATATTCTCCTCCTGGGATATTGAATTTTGTTGGGTTGCCTCAAAAATTACTTCACCCGTTTGCAATGGAGGCCATGGGGGCGATTAACATCATGAAAGGGGCGCTTTCCTACACAGACAAGATTACCACAGTTAGCCAGAGCTATGCCAGTGAAATAAAAACACCGGCACATGGGTGTGGCTTGAACGATCTTCTGACCTATCGTGCCGCCGATTTGATTGGTATCTGCAACGCTGTTGATGGCGACGTCTGGTCGCCGGAAAAAGATCCTCTGATTCCTGCGAAATTTACACATGAAAACCTGGAAGGAAAAGCAAAGTGTAAATTGGTTCTCCAAGAGAAAATGGGCTTAAATGTGGACGGAAATGTTTTGCTGATTGGTGTTATTTCAAGGTTAGTCGAACAAAAGGGTCTGGATATTGTTTGTGATATCTTGCCGAAAATGATGGACAATTTACACATCCAATTTGTGCTGCTAGGGTCCGGTGATCCGGCTTTGGAAACTAGATTTAGATTTCACGAACGCAATTATTCTGGCCGTGTTTCTGTGAAAATTGGCTATGACAATGTTTTATCTCACATGATTGAGGCCGGTGCAGACTGCTTTCTCATGCCGAGTAGGTATGAGCCCTGTGGAATGAACCAGATGTATTCGATGCTGTACGGTACTTTGCCCATCGTGCACGCGACCGGTGGACTGCGCGATAGCGTCGAAAATTACGATGCACAATCTCGCAGTGGTTCGGGCTTTGTTTTCTATCAACTAGATCATAAATCGCTCTACAATTCGGTTGGCTGGGCCTGCGCTACCTACTACAACCATAGGCAAGATTTTATGGTGATGCAAAAATATGCAATGCAAAAGGATTTTTCTATGGAAAAAATGGCAAATGCTTACCTGAAAGTCTACGAGTACAGCCTGGACTCACACGGAAAATATGCTTGAAAAAATAGTAAGCCCACTACACTGCCGTTTTTTTCAGATCCGGTTTTATTTTCATTGAACACTTTACGATAGTTGCCCCGATGAAGGCCCTAGGGTTTACTGTGGAGTTTGGATGAGGCCTTGGAGGTTATCGTATCATTTCTAGGGGAAATTTTTGGAAAAGTTTCTCTTGCTTTGGGATATTGGGGTGGTTCTAGAGAGAAGTCGTCATCTGATTCCGAGGAGTGAGCTGAGGGATCAGATAAAATAGCATTGGTAGGGCCAGACAACAACGAAGAAGAGGAATTATTAAGTATTAATGATCGCATTGACAACCTATATGCGGGGTTGTTTTTTGCATCTGCCATTAATTTTGCCGACTTACCAAGATGACTTTTGGCAAGTTCCTTGATTTTTTTTGGTATATTTACCTTTGGAGTTATGAATTTTCGCATGCAGTGCACGGCTACACCAAGTACTGCGCATCCAACCAAGGTTCCTACTAACGCGCAGGGATGTGCTGATATTCCGTTAATTAGGGAGCTTCCCCAGGATGTAATCGTTTTTCCGATGGGCTTCATTATGGGCAATGCTTTGCTGCCTATGAGTGTTGTTTCAGAGCAAAGATCTCTCCCTGCGAAGCCGGCAGCTCCGCCAGCTAAAAATGCTGCCGTTGTTTTAAGCCCCGACGATCCCTTTCTGTTGCTTAGATTTACGCTATTAACCTTCCTATTTGGCACGCCGATTTGCGATTCGGGCATAGTACTTTGCGAAATTCTTGGCCCGGGATCGTTGCTCCCATTTGGCATCGATGATGTTTCGGGTGCAATTGCTATGGGAGATTCATTGTCGTGCTGCCTAATTGGTTGGATAATAGTTACAGAACTCATGCTTTGCCTTTTGTTGAAATAGAGCTTATTTTACAAATTTTTATAAAGCCATCAAGTTGATTTTACAAATTTTTCAACGAAATGACATGAAACTTTGAATTTCGCAACTCTTTGAGTTAAATTACAACTAAAGATTTTTTAAATTACTAAGATTAACGCCGTCTTTTCTTTTTCCTAACTTTTCCTGGGAAGATTCAAAGTTAAGGCAGGAAAAAAGAAAAGAGCAAGAAATGGGTACTAGAACAAGTATTTAAGAAGCTGAAGTAGGAAAAGGTTTTGCGCATGAATATCAAGGTGTATTTCAGTGGTATTGGTTCATAAAAAACAAACCTTGGTCCTTGAAAATATGCCGAGGCGGCTATATTACTAAACTGTATCCGATTGCCAATATTTTTTCCTCCTAACGTTTTTTTGGTTGGAGCCAAAAAATATTGCATGATGATTCGGTGGGCAAGAAGCTTATTAAAAATACTATACTATCGCACCCTGTACGTTTATTATGAACGACTCCTTTGCCGTTTAAAATTCTATAAATGTGTCGCTCCGCTTTGATAAATTGAATGCCATCTTCTTTTCTTTCATTTCTTTCGCCCTTACCTTGCAATTCCTTCTTTAATTTAAAAATCTTTTATCCCTTTTGCCAAAGGGCATCAATCTGTTCTAATCGAATCGAGGAGATATTGAAAATGAGCTTTTAAATGAAAGTCATTCATTGAGTAGTTTCTTTTTGCTTGTATAAAAATACGCGAGGTATGCACATGCGTACTCTTGCCAAAAATTTAGAACTTTCCGCCCAAATATCTACCTTGCTTTTCCCTAATTGCCTGAAAACTCTTACTCTAGTTGAGAAGCGTGGTCGGAGCGACTGGATTCGAACCAGCGACCTCTACGTCCCTAACATAGCGCTCTACCAGACTAAGCTACGCCCCGACTTGAGGCAAATATCAAGGATTGAGAAAAATAATGCAAGTAACAAGTGCGACCAATGAGGCTGTTTGCTGCCTGTGAATAAATTTCTTGTTTTGTTTTTGCCGGTTGCTACTTCTTTAGCGTTGGAAAAATGAGTAACGGCGCGAAAGTTAGCAACATACCACAAATTTTAAATCAGGCCTCAAATGATGAGCGGGAACAGACGCTGCGGCCCCATGATTTTTTGGATTTTGTTGGGCAAAGTAAGACCGTGGAGCGGCTGAAAATCATGACCGGCGCTGCGGTTAAGCGGAAGGAAGCACTTAGCCACATTCTTTTTTGTGGGCCGCCGGGTCTGGGCAAGACCACATTGGCCATAATTCTCGGAAAAGAAATGAACTCCAATGTGCGGGTCACATCTGGGCCGGTTATTGAAAGAGCAGCGGACCTGGCCGGGTTGCTGACGGGCTTGGAGCGTGCCGATATTTTGTTTATCGACGAAATTCATCGCCTGCCACGCGTAGTAGAGGAGTACCTGTACTCGGCGATGGAGGATTTTAGAATCGACATAATGATCGATCAAGGGCCAAATGCGCGCAGCGTTAGTCTATCGATTCCACCATTCACACTAGTTGGCGCAACGACGCGCACGGGCCTCCTAAGCGCACCGCTGAGAAGTCGATTTACACTGCAATCTAGGCTGGATTATTATTCAGCCAAGGATCTATGCCAAATAATCAAAAGAAGTGCCGCGTTGTTGAATTTGCAAATAACCAACGACTGTGCCCTAGAAATCGCCAATCGTTCCCGCGGTACGCCGAGAATTGCGAATAATTTGCTCCGCTTTGTGCGGGATTTTACGCAGCAGAAACTACTTCCCATTGCAGATCAGAGCGTTGCCAGAGATGCCCTGGAGATGCTTGAAATCGACCGGGATGGGCTCGACGATATGGACAAAAAAATTCTTACTACCATCGGCCAAAATTACAACGGCGGCCCTGTGGGCCTGGGTACGGTCGCCATTGCGGTGGGCGAGGAAGTTCAAACCGTTGAGGATGTGCACGAGCCCTACCTTATCCAAGAGGGATACTTGCAGCGAACGCAGCAAGGGCGCGTGTTAACCGCAAAGGGTTGGCAAAAAATTGGCCTCGCAGCGACAACCAACAATCAGCAAGCATTTCTGTGAAAGAAATTAATACCCAGCCCGATGGGGGCAATGGTGGTGAGGAGGTGCTGTTCGGTAGCTTGGAAAAAATCATTTACAGAAATGACGGCAACGGCTATGCTGTCGCCGAACTAAAGCTCGAAAATGGTTCAAGTGCAACGATTTGTGGGCTAATGCCCAATGTGCAATGCGGTGAAATTATCGAGGTGCATGGACTATGGTCAAAGCATGAAAAACACGGCCAACAGTTTAGTTTTTCTAAAATTGAATCCAAACTTCCATCGGACATCAAAGGGATTCGCCGTTACTTGGGAAGCGGGCTAATCGATGGTATTGGAAAAGTTTACGCAAAAAAAATAGTGGACCATTTTGGGAAAAACACATTCAGTGTTCTATCAACTGAGTCCGCTCGCCTGCTCGAAATAGAGGGAATTGGCAGACAGCGTGCAGAAAAAATCAGGGCGGCGTGGAACCAGCAATTCGCTATCCGCGACATCATGATTTTTTTGCAAACTTATGAAATTTCAAATGCAATGTGTACGCGCCTATACGATATGTATGGCGAGCGAGCGAGGGAAATTCTGGAAACGGACCCATATCGGGTGGCAAAGGAAGTCTCCGGTATTGGCTTTAAAACAGCGGACCGCATCGCAAAAAATATAGGTATTCCGGAAACACATTTTTCCCGCATTGAAGCTGGTATTCTGCACGTTTTCAGCGAAATGGAGAACGATGGGCACACGTGCGCAGCAAGGGAAACCCTAATACGCAACACGCAAATTTTACTTAAAATTTCGTCGGATAGGATCGAAGCTCGCCTAGGGAACATGCTCTCTTTTGGCCAAATTTTTGAAATTGAACCAAGCATTTTGCAGCTGTCAACCGTACGCAACGCCGAAAATAACATTGCCCATGCGCTGCGAAATATTGCCTCCGATGACCACTGTTCCGTCCCCAAACTTGACGTTGAAAGTGCGATAAAATGGGCACAAAGCCGAGAAGGTTTCGTGTTCGACGATGCACAGGTTAAAGCGCTTTGCGCCTCCCTCAGCACAAAGTTGAACATCATCACCGGTGGTCCCGGCACGGGAAAAACAACAATTCTCCGCGCATTGGTGGCGATTTTATCAGCAAAACATACCAAAATTGCACTGTGTGCACCAACGGGCCGAGCTGCTCAACGGCTATTTGAAACGACAGGACTGGAGGCAAAAACCATACACCGCCTGCTCCAATATAACCCCGGTGAGCGCAAATTTTTGTTCAACGATGAAAATCAATTGGATGTGGATTATATAATTATTGACGAGGCCAGCATGATAGACACGTATTTGGCAGCGTCGCTAATCCGTGCCATATCAAGCAAAACTGCCATCATGTTTGTCGGCGACATTGATCAATTGCCATCAGTCGGTCCCGGCAACGTCCTGAATGATCTAATAAATTCGCAAATTTTTACGGTTTCACGGCTAAACAAAATTTTCCGCCAAGAGGATTGCAGTGATATCGTTGCAATTGCCTATGCGATCCGCAACGATGATATTAACTTTCCGTATCATGCCGTTCACCAAGTTTCGCAGCTGGATCCTCACCGAGATGTGCACTTTTTATTGGCTTCAAATCCCGAAGATTGTGCCGAAAAAGTCGTCTCTCTTTGTAAAAAATATATCCCACAATGGTATAACATCGATCCGATCAACGATGTGCAAATCCTCGTCCCAATGCACAAAGGCACGGTTGGGACAGATTCACTGAACAGACTTTTGCAGGACACTTTCGTCGATCGATCCTTCGGGACGGATTGGACACAATTCAGAGTTGGAGACAAGGTCATTCAAACAAAAAATAACTACGACAAGGGTATCTTTAATGGCGATTCTGGCCGAATTTTGCACATAAACAGTGACGACAAGGAAATTGTAGTGCAGTTTAACCAAGAATCCGTAACCATTTCCCGTGCAAACATTAACGATCTTTCTCTCGCCTATGCCATAAGCATTCACAAGTCCCAGGGGAGTGAATTTCCGGTGGTGATCATCCCTCTTTTAAAGCAACATTTCATCATGCTTCAGCGTAACTTGATTTACACCGCAATTACGCGTGGCAAAAACAAGGTATTTATGGTCGGTGACATGGATGCCTACGTCATCGCCGTAAAAAACAACAAAACCGACACCCGACTAACTGGCCTGATTCAGGCATTGAAACGGTTATAATTTTCTTCGTAGGATATCGAAAAATGACAGCTCCGCTTCTATGAGGTGAAGTTTTTTTTCAGAAATTGTGATAGTTATTTCATTGCCGTGATTAACCAAATTGCCGTCACAGTAAATTGCAAATTCATCACCAATTTCAGCTATGGTTAGTTCTCCGAAACCCGGCAAAACAAGGGAACGCGTATGGCGATCGTGTTGGCATATGGGTGTCAATATTAGGCAATCGAAAGCGGGGTAAACGATTGGCCCGCCGGCGGAAAAATTGTATGCCGTGGATCCGGTCGGTGAAGATACTATAAGCCCATCGGCACGATACTCAGATACCAAATTTCCATTAAAATGGGCTGCTAACTTTATCAAGCGAACGCAATTTTTACTGCGAATAACGACGTCATTTAAGGCCGGGTATTGCGTTCCATTTAGGCTAACGCTCAGCATGGACCGACTCGACAATTTAAAATTGTTCTCCTTGAGATTTTCAATTCGGTTCAAGGCATGTTCTTGGTCCGCCGTTGATAAAAAACCAATCTCCCCATGATTTACAGCGAAAACAGGTATCTCAAATTTAGCCGCCGTACCCGCTATTCCCAGGATCGTTCCGTCACCGCCAACAGTTACAATGAGGTCAAACTTGCATAGAACATTTTCATCGAGTGGGTATTCGGCAAAAATTCGTACATCGATACCATCTTTTTCAAGCTGAGTTTTAAGCATTTTTGCGAAAGGTAGAGCACCGGCTTTTGATGCATTTACCACAACTGCAAACCTGCGAAACATTCTTCAAAACTTGATTAATATGCACGTGTTTCCGCAACGGGAACACAACTTTTCCACTCCTTCACCAATCTCTAGACGGTCACAGTACTTGCACCACAGCACCTTGCTGAATTTAGAAGATATGACACAGGAAGCATCGTTTTTCCATTCGAAAAATAAAACAAAAAAAATGAATAATGCTGCGAATAAAACAATAAACGATAACAAGCTCATTAGCAATCAGTTATGCGCATATTTAAAAATATTGTAACTAAGCAGCTACTTTACTGCTTTCACTCTTTTCGGATTCGTTTGGCCCCACTTCAGCCGGCTTGTTTTGTTTTGCCGCCTTCTTTTTCCCTCGACGAGATTTGGAATATCCCTTATCATCGGCATATATCAACTCAATTACCGCCATTTTGGCAGCGTCCCCTATGCGCGGAACAAGCTTGTAGATGCGCGTATAACCACCGTGCCTGCTAACAAACTCGACCGCTTTCACATCGAAAAGTTCCTTTGCGGCAGATTCACTGCGAATGCGGGAAATAACTAACCGCCTATAGTGCAACTTCTCCGCAGTGTCCGTGGATTTATGCGCCCTAACGGACATGGTTATTAGTTTTTCAGCAAACGGGCGCAGGGCCTTGGCCTTAGCCAAAGTTGTATTAATTTTACCGTGTTCAAACAACGCAGAAGCCAAATTTGCCATCAACGCCTCGCGGTGCTCCTTTTTACACCCTAAAGAAAATCGATGTTTACCGTGACGCATTTACATTCCTCAAATTCTATTCAAATCAAACAGGCCGATTTAACAAGCCAACATCGAGTTTCATGCCCAAAGACAAGCCAAGTTCCTCGAGTTTTCCCTTGATCTCGTTGAGAGATTTTTTCCCAAAATTTCTGTAACGCAGCATGTCGCCTTCGGTCTTTGAAGTCAGTTCGCCGACAGTCATTATGTTGGCATTGTTTAAGCAATTTGCCGCACGAACGGACAATTCAATCTCATTCACGCTCATGTTGAGCAACTTTCTTAGACGGTTTTGCTCTTCGTCCACTTCCTTTGCCATATCGTCAAATTTAATCTCCTCATCGGCTACGCCATCAAATATCGCCATGTGATATTTAAGAATGGCTGAAGCTTCCTTCAGTGCGTTTGCCGGAGTGACGCGCCCATCGGTCCAAACCTCCAAAACCAGCTTGTCATAGTCAGTCATTTGTCCAACGCGCGTATCCGCTACCGAATAGCGGGCGAGCTTAACAGGGCTAAACATTGCATCAACGGGCAAAAGACCAATCTCAGCGCGGCGAGGATGCTGATTGCCGAGTAAATATCCGCGGCCAACCTGCAGTTCCAATCTAGCTGAAAACCTTTGCTTGTTATCCAGCGTACAAATTATCTGGTCTGGATTTAAAACAGAAAATCCCTCTTCACCAGTTATATCGCTGGCCAACACTTCCCCTTCCCGGGTAACGTCGATATTTAGAACCATATTTCCCCTGCCTTCCATCTTAAACAAAACTCGCTTGATATTGAGGATTATGCCTGTGACATCCTCGACTACTCCGGCTATGCTTTGAAATTCGTGATTGACGCCATCGATTTCAAGGGAAACGACGGCAGCTCCCTCTATGGAACTCATAAGTATGCGACGTAGAGCATTGCCTATGCCATGTGCAAATCCTACTTCAAAGGGCTCTGCAACGAACATCGTATAGGTGTCCGTCGCTGTCTGTTCGACTTTTGCCAACTTATTTGGTAGTTCAAACTTTCCTAATCGCTTGACCATAAAACTTCCTTAAAACTAACGGCTATAAAACTCAACGATCAATTGTTCATTTATGTCTTTGGTGATTTCGTCGCGTTCCGGCAGACGATTGACTGTTCCTTTCATGAGCGTCGAATTAAACTCCAGCCACATTGGTGCATTCCTAAAACGCGTCATCTCAATGTTATTAACTGCTAATTGGCGAGAATGAGCGCGATTGGCAACCTCGACTATGTCCCCAGCTGAGCATAAATAACTGGGGATATCAACTTTTTTGCCATTAACCAAGATATGGCCGTGAGTTACAAATTGCCTCGCCGCCGCGCGACTTTTGGCGAGCCCCAAGTTATACACGACGCTGTCTAATCTAAGCTCGAGAGAACGCAGAAAAAGCGTCCCCGTAACACCCTTTGTATTTTTTGCCTTATTGAAGGCCAATCTGAATTGCTTTTCAGACATGCCATAGGTGTAGCGCGCTTTCTGCTTTTCGTTTAAACCAATGGCATACTCCGATGCCTTGCGATGCAACCGTGGACCATGCATTCCTGGAATGTACGGCTTGCGCTCCTCCGCATTTCCCGGCGTAAAAATTGATTGGGCAAAACGCCTATTGATCCTTGCTCTTGGTCCTGTGTAACGTGACATATCAAATTTCCTACTATGCAAATTTCATCAGACTCGGCGAGGTTTGCGTGGACGGCATCCGTTGTGGGGAACCGCGGTAACATCAACGATCTCATCTATGGATAAGCCGAGGGACTGAACGGTTCGTATGGCCGAATCGCGACCCATACCCGGTCCCTTCACCACAATCGTCACTTCCTTTACCCCATGAGACATGGCCGTGCGTCCAGCATCTTGCACTACCACTTGCGCCGCGTAGGCCGTTGACTTCCTCGATCCGCGAAAGTTACATTTTCCAGCATTGGACCAGGAAATAACATTCCCGCCCATATCTGTAAAGCTGACGTGGGTATTGTTAAATGTAGCCAGTATGGTGCATTTTCCCCTCGATACATTTTTACTTTTTTTTGCTTTCCTTATTTTGACTTCACCAACATCATCCCCAAACAGGCTATCCATGCCCGACTTGCCCTTTGCTGCCTCCTTAGCAGCCAGTGGCGGAACGTCAACTTTGCTATCCAATGTATCACTCATTATGTCTTCAAACCTCTATTTAGAATCATTTTTCTTTGCCACTCCAACTGTCTTACGAGCTCCTTTACGCGTTCTAGCGTTCGTTGAAGTGCGCTGCCCACGAACGGGCAGCCCGCGATAGTGCCGCACCCCACGGTAACTCCTGATCGCCTGTAGTCGCTTAAGATTAGCCATGAACTCCCGGCGCAGATCACCTTCGATCTTCCATCCCTCGTTATTAATCACGGAGGTTATCTTATTTATGTGCTCCTCGTTTAGCTCATTGGAACGCATGTCCGGATTCAAACCCGCCTTTGCAACTATGGTTTGCGCGCGAGTCAAGCCAATGCCCTGTATATACCTCAAAGCATACACAATTTTCTTGTTGTCTGGAATATCAACTCCTAAAATACGAGGCATAACTATCTAACTATTTAAATAAATTTTCACAAGTCACCATTTCAGAAATCATTTTTTCACCAAAGTCAAGATTTCTGGCAAACTATTTGTAACTAAAATCGTATGTTCGCAGTGGGACGCCAGCAATCCATCGCGCGTTTTCACTGTCCACCCATCGTCGCCCACGTACACAGCCGGATTTCCCTGGGTAAACATCGGTTCTATGGCCAGCGTCATGCCAGCTTTTAAAGTCGGCCCACTGTGGGCACGGCCATAATTTGGAATTTGCGGCTCTTCGTGCATTTTTTTTCCTACGCCATGGCCAACGTACTCCTTCACAACACCGCAATTATTCTCAATGGCATGCATCTCAATGGCATGGGAGATATCCCCAACGCGATTGCCATCAATTGCCTTTGAAATGCCGATCAGCAAGGCTTCTTCGGTAACTTTTGACAATTTTTCGGCCTCCGGACTGATATTTCCTATTCGCACTATGCGCGCATTGTCTCCGACGAAACCGTCATAAAACACAGAAAGATCGATGCTGAGGACGTCGCCATCCTTTAAAATTACTTCCTTTGAGGGAATTCCGTGAACCAACTCGTCGTTGATGGATATGCAGGCATAAGCCGGAAATTTACACTTTTTCCCAGGATACCCGAAGCATGCACTCGTCGCTCCCGCCTCTTCCATCAATTTGCGGCCAAAATCATCCAGTTCTTGCGTCGACATCCCTGCCCTGGCAAAGTTTGACATCTTGTCCAATACCTCAGCGGCAACGCTACAGGCGGCACGCATCTTAATTATTTCTTCCGGCGTTTTTATTGGGATCATATCATTACCTTATCCAAAAAAAACCCGCACCAGTGCAACCACCGCAATGATCGCACATACCAAGTATAGCGCTACTTTAAATTTACCACCAAACTTCGAATTTCCTTTTTTAAAGCTATCCACCGCGCTGCGCGAGCGAAATTTGCCCTTCTTCATGAAGCCGTCATAATTTTTTTGAAGCAAATAGCCTTCCACCTGCTTCATCGTATCCAATATCACGCCGACAGCAATCAGAGTTCCCGTCCCTCCGAAAAAGAGCGCAATCGAGTATGGTATGCCACAAACAAAACATACAAAATCTGGCAACAAGGCAATCAAGGTCAGGAAAAGTGCGCCTGCCAGCGTAAGCCTTGTCATAACAAAATCGAGAAATTTTGCCGTGTCATTACCCGGCCTAACCCCCGGCACGTAACCACCATTTTTCTTTAAATCATCGGCGACCTGGACCGGTCGAAACATCATGGATACCCAAAAATAACTGAAACACAGTATCATGGTACCATAAATTAGGTAGTAGGTGGTGGAACCGTGATTCAGCGCAATGGACACCTTTTGAAAAAAATTTACACCCGTGGAAGCACCGATATAGGCGAAAATTTGCTGCGGAAAAAGCAAAATTGCACTGGCGAAAATAACGGGCATTACCCCCGAATAGTTGATTTTTAGCGGCAAATAGGAGGATTGTCCTCCATACATTTTGCGTCCAACAACGCGGTTCACGTACTGCACAGGAATCCTGCGATCGGCTTGCGTGACAGCGATCATCAGCGCCACGACGCTCAACAAAAGAACTAGCATAAGTAAACCATGCCAAAGTCCAAGCGAACCTCCTTCAATTCCCGCCGGGGCTCTGAGCAGCGTTATTGCCTGTGAAAGTGCCGTTGGCATACTCGACAATATACCAGCTGTGATCAGCAACGACACCCCATTGCCGATTCCGTATTGGGTAATTTGGTCGCCAAGCCACATCAACGCCATCGTTCCAGCTGTCAAAAATATCGTGGAGGTTATGAAAAATGAGGTTTTATTGACTATTACAATGTCGCCAAAGCGCGACGAATCAAAGCCATAGAACAATTTTTCGGGGTAATTTGCAAGGGCCGTTACGAGTAAAAACCCCTGTATTATGCAAATTAAAATCGTTGTATATCTCGTGTATTGGGCAATTCTTTGCCGTCCAGACTCACCTTCCTGTGATATGCGAGCTAGTGACGGATTTATTGCCGCTAGTAATTGTAAAATAATCGATGCACTGATGTACGGCATAACTCCGAGTCCAAAAATTGCCCCCTTCATCAATGCGCCACCGGTAAACATATTAAACATTCCCAACAAACCCCCGCCATTAGCCGCCCTGCTCAACATGAATTCGCTGAGGGGAGAAGTGTCTATACCAGGCAAAGGAATATTGGCTCCTATGCGTGCCACAAACAGCAAAACAAGGGTGATGATTACCTTTCGCCGCAGCTCATCAATCTTTATGCAATTTACAAAGGCGGAAAACATAATTTTCTATTTCGAATCAACTTTTTTGGCGAGTTCTATGGCTTGGCCTCCTGATTTTTTCACGGATGCCCGGGCATTTGCGGAAAATTTATCGGCAACTATGGTAATTGGCTTGTCAAATTTACCGTCCCCAAGAACTTTTACAAGCACGTCGGCTGATCTTATATACCCTTTAGCAAAAAGGAAATTTTTATCAATGGAATCGGCATCTTCATTTTCCAAGTCAGCCAAATTAATAATGGAGTACTCCGCCCTAAATTTAAAATTAGAAAATCCTCGCATTGGAAAATGGCGATAAAACGGAACGCCACAGCAACAGGGTGCCGGAGAATAGCCTGACCGAGCCTTACCACCTTTATGTCCACGGCCAGCTGTCTTGCCCTGTCCGCTACCGACTCCTTTCCCTCGACGTTTCGTTGATTTCGAATAAGCACTTAATTTTGGCAGCTCGCTGAGTCTCATCTTAAATTCCCTAACACTTAAACTAAATCATCACCACTTGCCAGTCGAGCACTCTTTACCTGATCGTATGTCCTCATTTTTTGCAGCGCATTGATAGTAGCACGCACCACCGAAAATGGATTTTTCGATCCAAGCGACTTTGTTAAAACGTCCCTTACTCCAAGTGCCTCCAGGACAGCACGAACCCCGCCTCCAGCTATAACGCCCGTACCGGGGCTTGCCGGACGTAGAAGAACCCGCCCACCATCGGATATGCCAATCGCCATGTGGGGAATCGTATTTTCCTTCATATTAAAAGACATCATATTTTTTTTGGCCCTTTCCGTTCCTTTTTTTATCGCGTCGGGAACCTCCTTTGCCTTTCCGTAGCCCACGCCTATTCTCCCCATCTGATTGCCAACGACAACGAGAGCTGCAAAACCGAAGCGCCGCCCCCCACTAACAACTTTCGCGCAGCGGTTAATGTGCACAACTTTTTCCTGTAAAACAATTTCCTTGTCCACATTGCTGGGCGTCGCCCCCCCCCGCTCTTTCCTTCTCCTGAAATTTGAATCAATCCTGTCAGCTTTCTTTAAATCACTCATGTCAAAAAATCTCAAAACTCTAATCCGGCATCACGCACGGCATTGGCAAACGCCTTCACACAACCGTGGTATCGGCGACCTCCACGGTCAAACACGACGGCCCTAATACCTGCGGCAACGGCCTTCTTTCCAAAGAGAGCCCCCATCGTCGCCGCTCCATTCGCATTGGAAGATAGTTTCTGATCCACACATTCCTTCGACAACGTGGACAAAAACACAAGCGTCCTCTGCGCATCATCGTCTATGCACTGGGCATAAATGTGCTTGGAAGAAAAATGTACGGACAGTCGCAGTTTTTCCGCCGACCCACGCACACACTTGCGTACCCTTGCCTTCCTCCTTGCCCGCAAATTTATTTTTTGTTTCAGCTGCATTCGATTAAACCCCGTTGAATTTTCCCAGCGCTAGGCCGTCTTTTTGCCCTCCTTTCTGCGCACAAATTCCCCAATTATGCGCACACCTTTACCCTTGTAGGGCTCGATGGGATAGTATGACTTTATATCAGCGGCAACCTGGCCAACTAATTGCTTGTCCACGCCTGAAACAGACAACTTTGTTCCTGTTTGATCGATATCAATCTTAACTCTAGCTGGAATTTCATGCAAAATATCATGGGAAAAGCCAAGATCGAGATCTATAACTTTACCTTTCATGGTTGCCTTAAACCCAACGCCATTAATTTCCAAATTCTTTTTATAGCCACTTACAACCCCAGCAACCATCGAAGCCACTATGGAACGAACCGTTCCGTGCATTATCAAAGAATGATCACTACTCGCATCAGTGGGATAAATGCACACCTCGCCATTTTCAACCTTGATTAGTACCGAATCGTCAAAAGTTTTCTCGTTTTTTCCAAGTGGCCCCTCTATGGAAACGGTCGCACCATTCACTAAAACTTTTACTCCTGTGGGAATTTTTATCGGCAACTTTCCTATTCTACTCATATAAACTCCGCTTACCAGGCATAGCACAATAATTCACCGCCAACACCATTCTTGTTGGCTTCAAATCCCGACAGTACCCCACGGGATGTGGACAAAATGACCAGACCCATGCCACCAAGCACGCTGGGAATTTCACCAACTCCACAATATTGCCTGCAGCCCGGTGTGCTCACCGTATGAATTTCCGTAATGGCCGGAATTCCGTTGACATACTTTAAATCAATCTTCAATGAAAACTTATTGTTTCCGCCGTCAACTTTTTCAAAATTTCTTATCATCCCATTATCTTTCAACACCCGGGCAACACCTTCCAATAGATTGGACCACCGCGTAATGCAGGACTTTTTCTCGGCTGAGCTGCCATTCCTTATTACGGTAAAAAAATCACTCACTATGTCCATATATTCAAAAATTTTTCCTAAAACATCACCACGAAGATTTTGTCACCCCCGGAATTTCACCAAACGATATCATTTCACGCAATTTGATCCTAGATAAACCGAACCATCCGTGATAGCCGCGTGAACGTCCCGTCACCGCACAGCGATTCCTTACCCGTATGAAAGAAGAGTCCTTTGGAAGCTTCGCCATATTTCTTCTTTCAGCCCAATATTCGCTGTCGGACAGCGACGGATCGAGCAATTTCCTTTTTATTTCCATCCTGCGGGCTGCATACTTGCTTACCAATACCTTTCGCCTCTCATTTTTTACTACCGATGATTTTTTAGCCATACAAACCTCACTGCTTTCTCCTAAACGGCATACCGAACTTCGCCATCAATGCATGTCCTTCCTTATCAGTGCTTGCAGTTGTTACGAACGATATGTCCATTCCCACAACCTTTTTATCACGATCTATGTTAATTTCCGGAAAAATGGTATGGTCCGCAATCCCCATGGTGTAATTTCCTCGACCATCAAACTTGTTTGATATGCCCCTAAAATCTCTTATGCGGGGCAGAGAAATTGCTATAAATTTTAGCAAAAATTCATACATTTTGTTCCCCCTCAGCGTAACTTTTACCCCAACGGGCATTCCCTGGCGCAATTTAAAATTTGATATACTTTTTTTGGCCTTTGTTATCACAGCTTTTTGACCAGAGATCGATGAAATATCCTTTTGCACATCCTGAACATGGGTCTTATCCGCTCCGGCATCAATGGCAGAATTAATTATTATTTTTTCAATCTTCGGGATGCAATGAGCATTGGGATAACCAAACTCCTTCGTCATTTCTCCAATAATTGTACTTTTATATAATGCTTTTAAAAATGGCTCACTCATATAACCTCTCATCGCGAGCAGAACTCGACCCAGCTTAGCCGACACGCTCAAAATACTGGCGATAACTAAGTCAAGATTTTTCCCTGCTAAGTTGTCCCCTGTTTGTGTTTAGCATCATACCTAGCCTTTAGCATAACGTTTGAGATATGTATTGGCCGTTCAACTTTGAGCAAGGCTCCCTCTGGATATTGCTGCGATTTTTTGACATGCTTCGTCGCAACAGAAACTCCTTCAACGACAACGCGAGATTTTTCGCGCATTACCTGTAATATTTTGCCATACTTTCCCCTGTCGTCACCGCAAATTACAACCACTTCATCGTTTCTCTTCAAGTTATACTTCATATGACCTCCGGTGCCAAGGATAGTATTTTGGTAAAGTTTTTTTGCCGCAACTCTCTAGCAACGGGGCCAAATATGCGTGTTCCCCGTGGATTTTTTTTATCATCTATTATGACGCAGGCGTTGGAATCGAACTTCAAATAACTGCCATCGGAACGGCGGATAGGATATTTACTGCGCACTATGACTGCGCGAACAACGGATCCTTTTTTTATTGCTGCTTCCGGGATGCTTTTTTGGACGCTGCACACTATGACATCTCCCACCGAAGCCGTGCGCTTTATTTGCCCCAAACGGCGAATCATTTTCACCTGGCGCGCACCCGTATTATCTGCCACTTGCAATATGCTTTCCTGCTGCAACATCTTTGCTCTCCGCCTACAAATTTACCCTCTTATTTCAACGGCAGAATTAATGATCCTGCTCAGCCGCCACCGTTTCAACTTGCTCAATGGCCTAGTTTCAACAACCTCAACGCTATCACCCAACTTGCACTTATTATCGCAATCATGTACGTGAATAACGGTCTTGCGTTTAATTTCCTTTTTGTACATCGGATGCGGAATTTTGTACGAATAAGCAACTTTAATCGTTTTATCACCGGTGCGACTGATAACAGTCCCCGTCAAAACTTTTCTACTATTTCTACTCACTGTATTATTTTCAGACATGCCACAAATACCTAATTTACGATAATGCACGCTTAGTAGTCATGATTGCCGCAATGTCACGCTTTATTTCAGAAAATCTGCTTGGCTTTGACACTTGGCCGACATTTTTTTTCAAATTGAGCATTTCCAGCTCAGTACGTAACTCATTTTCCCTCTGAATGAGTTCGCCCATCGATAGCTCTGCAAATTTATTCTTGCCCATCATTTTTCCTAAAATGCACTCTGTTCATCCCTACTTATAAACCTACAATGAAAGGGAATTTTTCCATCCGCCAACCGCATTGCCTCCCGCGCAACTGTCACTGACACCCCCGACACCTCAAAGAGTACATTGCCCGGCTTAATCTGCGCCACCCAATATTCCACAGGACCTTTTCCCTTGCCCATGCGCGTCTCCGCAGGTTTCTTGGTTATTGGCTTACTCGGAAACACACGCATCCACATTTTTCCCTTTCTTTTTAAGTGTCGATTTATGGCCACACGAGCCGCTTCCATTTGTGAAGCCGTCATATTTCCCCGCTCTAAGGCCTGTATGGCAAAATCTCCGAAAACTACGGAGGTACCACCCTTGGCATGGCCACGATTTCGCCCCTTTTGCACTTTGCGATATTTGGTCTTTGCTGGTAATAAGTTGCTCATTTACAAAACCTTATCCAATATTTTACTCCTTGGCTTGCTTGTTGCAAATCCAGCATTTCACTCCAATTTTTCCGTAAACCGTGTTTGCCTCGGAAAAGCCATAATCAATGTTTTCGCGCAATGTGTGTAGCGGCACACATCCAGCCTTTTGTTCCTCACTTCTCGCAATTTCGGCGCCACCAAGGCGACCGGAGCACCTAATTCTAATTCCGTTAGCCCCAAAACTCATGGACGTCTGTACCGCTTTCTTAAGAGCTCGCCTAAACGCAACTCGCCGTTCCAATTGGGAAGCAACCCCATCCGATATCAGCTGAGCAACCAGGTCTGGCTTTTTTATTTCCTGCACATCAACGAGAACATCCCGCCCCGTAATCTTATTTAGGGACCCGCTTATGCGCTCAAGCTCTTTGCCCTTGACCCCGATCACCACTCCTGGGCGAGGCGTAAGCAGCTTTACGCGGATTTTTTCTCCCGAACGTTCAATATCAACCTCGGCTATGGAAGCATGTTTCAGCTTCGATCTTAAAAATTCACGAATTTTGAAATCTTCACAAACAAATCTAGCAAAATTTTTCTTATCTGCGAACCAGCGAGACCTCCAATCCCTTCTGATCGGCAATCTAAACACTATAGGATTTACTTTTTGCCCCATATTAGCGTTTCTCCACGTTTGCCTGCTTTAGTATCACGCGAATGTGACTCATTCGCTTGCGAATGGGATGTGCCGACCCTCTAGCCGCCGGAATAAATCTCTTGAACACAGGACCCTCTTCAATGAAAACGTTGTCAATCAATAGATTGCTAGCCAGTAAGTTATTGTTATTTTCCGCATTTGCAACGGCGCTGGACAAAGTTTTAAAAATCAATCTAGCCGACTTGCGCGCCGAAAATTTCAAAAACGACAGCGCATCCGTTGCCCGGCGACCCCGCAATATCCGCGAGATATCCCGCAGTTTCTTCGCCGACATGCGTGCATATTTAAACTTTGCTACTACTTCCATTTAATTATCTCAAGCCTTCTGTGTATGCGGATTGTGTGCCTTAAACGTCCTCGTATGGGCAAACTCGCCAAGTTTGTGCCCCACCATGTTTTCTGTTACGTAAACGTCAATAAATTTTTTGCCATTGTGTACCAAAAAAGTCAATCCAACAAAATCAGGGGTTACCGTCGAGCGACGTGACCACGTTTTGATAGGCTTAGTAGATTTGTTTTCCTGTGCATTCGCTATCTTGTCCATCAAACAGACATCTACAAAGAAACCTTTTTTTCTAGACCTAGTCATATTTAAGCCTTACTATCCTTTCTTATTTTTTTACCGTTCCTGCGTACCAAAATCATAGCATTGGAAATTTTCGCCTTTCTGCGCGTAGGCTTACCCTTTGCCAATTGCCCCCACGGGGACACTGGGTGTCCTCCGCCGGAAGTACGCCCTTCCCCTCCACCCATCGGATGGTCCACGGGATTCATTGCTACGCCGCGCACGCGGGGGCGACGTCCCAACCAGCGATTGCGCCCGGCCTTCCCAAGCGAACGCTTGCCATGATCCTCATTTCCCACAACGCCGACCGTTGCCATGCAATTAGCGTGCAAATATCTAATCTCTCCGCTTGGCATCTTCAGCGTCGCTAAATTATCTTCGATGGCAACTAATTGGGCGCTCATTCCCGCTGCGCGAGCAAACTTTGCGCCACTACCCGGTTCACTTTCTATGGAATGAACAAAAACGCCCTGAGGGATGAATCTTAGCTGCATTGCTGTTCCATCGGAAAAATCATCAGTTTTGGCCTTTCGGTTGCATACTCTGCTTCCGATTTTCATGTCCTTTGTCGCAAGGACATAACGCCTCTCCCCATCTACGTAGGACAGCAGTGCAATGTTTGCAGATCTCGTCGGGTCATATTCTATTGCTTTGACAGAGGCAGGGATATCAAATTTGTCCCGTCTAAAGTCCACGATACGATTGAGCCTTTTATGGCCACCACCACGCCTGCGCGATGTGATTCTTCCGTAGCAATTTCTGCCGCTGCTACGAATCTTGGAGCGCGTCAACGCCCGGCAAGGTTTATTTTGCGCGGAAGTTAGCTGTTCACTACTGATCTTTGTTAGAAATCTCTGCCCGGGAGTCAGCGGTCTTGATTGTATTATTGCCATTTTTATACTACCTCAATTTTATCGCCATCTTTCAAAGATACAATCGCCTTTTTAAAGGCCTGCGTCTTCCCCGGCCTTGCTCCCTTTACTCGGGCCCGCCTATGCTTTCTGCTCGTATTTAACACGTTAACGGACTCGACTTTCACCTTGAAAACTTTCTCAATAGCCAACGCTATGGCCTGTTTAGTGGCGCACGAACACACCTTGAATGTGTACTGATTCAAATCCGCCGACAAAATATTAGACTTCTCAGTCAATATTATCTCTTTTAAAATTTCAAATTGGTTCATTTTATTTCTTCCCCAAGCAAACCAGAGCGTTTCAATAGGGTGTCAATCACATTTTCCGCCACAACCACATTCCTAAAACGAATTATGTCATAGGCGTTAACGGAACTCACATCGATCATGTAAACATTGCTTATATTTCGCGATGCCAAAATAAATTTTTCGGAAAAAACATCGGAAATTAATAGTATGCTTTTCCCTCCAGCCACAGAATTTATCAATTTTGTTGCCACTTTCGTTTTCGGTTCAGCGACATCAAATTCCGCAATCAAAGAAAGTTCACCGGCGTTCACTTTATCGCATATGGCCCTAGCCAGGGCCATGTTTTTAACTTTTTTATTTAATTTTTGCGAAAAGTCCCGCGGCTTCGGGCCGAAAACAACTCCGCCGCCGACCCAAATAGGACTTCTTTTGGACCCATGGCGAGCCATACCGGTACCTTTCTGCCTATATGGCTTTTTCCCCGTTCCACTAACGTCGCCGTAATCCTTGGCACAAGCATTTCCCTGCCTGAGATTTGCCGCAAAAGAGACGACATATTGGCGCAGGGCCACGGCGCCTTTGTTTTCATCGAGCAACATCGCACCATCAACAACTTTCTCCGGCAAAACATCCCAATCTTTACTGTAAAATTTAAAATTCATCGAACACCCTGTCTTACAAAGACTTAATAGCTCTCCTCACCAGGACAAAACCATTTTTAGCTCCCGGTATGCTACCTCTTACAATTAACAAGCCTTTGTCATAGTCAACTTTCACAACGGGCAAATTTTGTATAGTGCGCCTTTCGCAGCCGAAATGTCCCGGCATCTTGCGTCCCTTAAAAACGTGCCCAACCCATTGGCGCTGCCCATAGGAGCCTCCTTGGCGATGGAACATTGATCCGTGTGATGCCGGCCCACCACAAAAATTATGCCTCTTCATAACGCCGGCAAAGCCGCGCCCCTTTGTAGTTCCTATCACGTCAACAACATCGGATGCGGCAAACTCTCCGAGTAAATCAATGTCACCGAGGGAATACTCCTCCGCCGAATCAACCCTCATCTCTTGTAACTTTAATGGCGACGAGCCCGCAATTAACTTGTCCTGGCCAAGCTCGGACCTTGTCGAATGCTTCGCACTTTTTCTGCCAAACCCAAATTGAACGGCGCTATACCCATCCCTTTCAATTGTTTTTACCCTGACCACCGTGCTCTTTTCTATCTGAATTATGGTCACAGGAACAAGCTCAGACGCCTCACTGTAAATCTGAGTCATCCCAACTTTTTTTCCAATCAACAATGTATTTTTCTTTTTTTCCATACTAAGCGGCAAAAAATTCTGCTTTAGACGTGAGAGCTATAAAAGTAGCTTATTTAAAACGCAAGCACAAAAATAAAAACTATGCGGCTAATAAATCGATTTTTATTTCAACTCCAGCTGGTAGGTTTAATTTTTTCAAAGAATCGACGGTATCCGCAGTTGGCTCGAAAATATCCACCAAGCGGCTATGCGTACGAATTTCAAAGTGATCGGACGATTTTTTGTCTTTGTGGGGGGAACGGTTTACGCAAAACTTCCGAATGTGCATCGGCAAAGGAACGGGCCCCGTTACCCGTGCTCCGGAACGCTTGGCAGTATCAACGATGTCGACGCCTGCCTGATCCACGAGTCTATAATCAAAACTCTTTAGTCTAATTCTGATCTTCTGTTTGGAATCTGTCTTTTGTTTTTTTTGAGCCATTTTTATATACCCCGCTAACGTCTGTTACTATTAGGTGAATTTTCCACAATTTTGGCCAATAAACCCGCCGGAACTTGTTCAAAGTGGGCAGGTTCCATCGAATAAGTTGCCCGCCCTTTGGACAGCGAACGCACATCCGTAGCATAGCCAAACATCATTTCGAGCGGAACAAAAGCAGTGATCATTGTCAAGCCGTGCTTGGCCTCAATGCCCTGTATTTGCCCGCGTCGCCGATTCAAGTCGCCAACTATGTCTCCCTGATATTCGTCCGGTGTCGAAACGTCCACTTTCATGATTGGCTCGAGGAGTATGGGATTGGCCTTCTTCATGGCTTCTTTGAAGCCGAAAATGCCGGCCATTTTAAACGCTAACTCCGAAGAATCGACCTCGTGGAAGCTTCCATCGACAATTCTTGCCGTAAAATCAACAACGGGGTAACCGGCTATAACACCACCATTCGCCCCTTCCATTATACCCTCTTGGGTGGGCTTAATAAATTCTTTTGGAATAACACCACCAACAATTTCGTTTATAATTTCGATTCCCTTTCCCCGTTCGGCGGGCTCAATCTTTATGACGGCGTGACCGTACTGTCCATGACCACCGGTTTGCCTGATAAATTTCCCTTCTCCCGTTGCCACCGTTGAAATTGTTTCTTTGTAGGCAATCTGCGGCCGCCCAGCATCCGCCTCGACTTTAAATTCACGGAACAACCTATCCCGGATGATATCCAGATGCAGCTCACCCATGCCAGCTATTATGGTCTGCCCCGTTTCCTGATTCGTGGTCACAACGAAAGTGGGATCTTCTTCGGCTAAACATTGAAGGCCGGTTGAAAGCTTGGTTTGATCAGCCTTAGACTTTGGTTCGATGGACATGCTTATGACCGGTTCAGGGAATGTTGGCGGCTCGAGGATTAGATCGAGATCATCGTCGCACAAAGTATCGCCGGTCGCAACATTTCTGAGGCCAACTACGGCACAAATATCACCCGAATAAGCAATGTCAATATCCTCGCGTGTGTTGGCCTTCATCATTAACAGGCGACCTATGCGTTCATTTTGACGCGTTCGAGGATTGTAAACCGTAGTTCCTTTTTTCAGTTGCCCAGCGTACACACGGCAAAATACTAGCTTCCCCACATAGGGATCCGTCATTAATTTAAAAGCTAAAACGGCAACTTTGCCGCTGTCATTAACGGGTATGCCAACCTCCTCGCCATCGTCGTTAAAAGCGCGCGTTGGCGGTAGATCGAGCGGGCTGGGCAAGTAGTCAATAACGGCATCCAAGAGCATCTGCACGCCTTTGTTTTTGAACGAACTACCCGGTATTACCCCAATAAACTTCATGGAAAGCGTAGCTCTCCGGATTCCAATTTGAAATTCTTCGTCAGAAATTTCCATGCCTTCCAGGTACTTGTTGGCTATGTTCTCGTCGAAATCTGCCACCGACTCAATCAGCCCCTCCCGATATTTCTCTGCGGACTCAATCATGTCGGCGGGAATATCAACGGTATCGTATTGCACCCCATTGATGCTGTCTTGGCGGTATATGTAGGCTCTCATTTTAACGAGATCAATCAGGCCCTTGAAAGTTTCGCCCGAGCCGATATTCAGGAAAAGCGGATGCGCATTGCCGCGTAACTTTTCCTTGATATCTTCCACCGCCCCAAAAAAGTCTGCCCCCGTGCGGTCCATTTTGTTGATGAAAGCAATTCTCGGCACGTTGTATTTGTCCATTTGCCGCCACACCGTCTCCGATTGCGGCTGCACACCGGCAACACCGCAAAATACTGCAACCGCACCATCCAATACGCGCAGTGAACGCTCAACTTCCGCTGTAAAATCCACGTGCCCGGGAGTATCAATGATGTTTATTCTATGGCCTATGCCAGCGAAGGGTCCTTCTTTCGCTGTCCACGAGCAAGAAATCGCGGCGGATGTGATTGTGATGCCCCGCTCCCGCTCCTGCTCCATCCAATCGGTGACAGCTGTTCCGTCGTGCACTTCGCCCATCTTATGCACCACCCCGGTGTAAAATAGTATGCGCTCCGTCGTCGTTGTTTTACCGGCATCAATGTGTGCGGCGATACCTATGTTTCTTGTAAATTCCAACGGAGTACCACGCGACTTCGCGTTTGCTGCCGATATTTCGTATTTGGACATCACATTCCCTTTTAAATTTTTACGTCACCAGCGCAAATGCGCAAATGCACGATTAGCCTGCGCCATGCGGTGCACTTCCTCCTTCTTCTTAACAACGGATCCCGTATTATTATAGGCATCGATGATTTCTTGCGCCAGGGCCTCCTTTATTGGGGTTCCTTTTCTAGATGACGCCAGTTCGATCATCCAACGAAAAGCCAAAGTATGTTGCCTTCCATAGGAAACCTCCACCGGCACCTGATAGGTTGCTCCACCAACACGCTTGCTTTTTACCTCAACTTTTGGACGGACATTCTCCAATGCTCCCAGCATCAGATCAACGGGATCGCCCTTACCCAACTTTTCACTCACACGCTCCACGGCGCCGTAAACAATCGACCGCGCCAGGGATTTTTTCCCGCGTTCCATAACCATGTTTATCAACTGTCCAATCAGCGTACTACCGTAGCGCGGATCTTTGATCCCTGGACGCTTCTCTGCTCTTCTACGACGAGACATCTTTTCCTTCTTTCCCTAAAATTTTCACTTTTGTTTTGGGCGCTTGACCCCATACTTCGAACGACTTCTGCGGCGCTTCTCTACGCCGGAACAGTCCAGTGTTCCACGCACCACATGGTAGCGCACACCTGGCAAGTCTTTCACTCGGCCGCCGCGAACGAGGATGACGCTGTGTTCCTGCAATTTATGCCCCTCATCGGGGATGTAAGCTATAACCTCTGTTCCATTCGTCAAACGCACTTTTGTAACTTTACGGATAGCCGAGTTTGGTTTCTTCGGTGTGCGAGTCATGACCTGAATACACGTTCCACGCCTGAAGGGATTTTTATCTAAGGCCGGTGCCTTCGACTTAAACGACTTGCTAACCCTCGGTCGCTTTATTAACTGATTAATTGTGGGCATGAATCTCCGTGTAAAATTAAATTAAAGTTCCTAACTTGAAAAAATTTCGGAAAACAATGCAAGAAAATTTTTTGGAAAGATCCACCTTGCACCCCTTATTTTTGCCGATCATTGCTCAACTGTCACCGGCTGGGACGCCTCCATTTGCGTTGGAAATTCACCCACAGGCGTACTGCCCAACGTGTTAATCTTTATGTATCGATACATTGGTAGGCCCGTTCCCGCCGGAATCAGGTGTCCCATGATAACATTTTCCTTGAAACCTTTCAGTTTGTCTACTTTCGACGTCGTTGCCGCATCGGTCAAAACTCGCGTTGTCTCCTGAAAGGATGCCGCTGCGATAAAGCTTTCCGTTTCGATGGAAGACTTTGTTATGCCAAGTAAAACGGGCTCGGCGGTGGCAGGTTCTCCCCCAGAATCGATGATCTCTTTGTTGGCCGTTACAAAGGCGTCTTTGTCGATTTGTTCGCCCCAGAAAAAGTCGGAATCACCTGGATCAGAGATCCGCACCTTACTCAACATGCAGACAACAATGATTTCAATGTGCTTATCGTTAATGGACACACCCTGCATGCGGTACACTTTCTGAATTTCAGAAATTAGGTACTCCTGCAGGCTGGCAATGCCGAGAATTTCGAGAATTTCGTGGGGATCTTGGGAGCCATCGGTCAAATTTTGTCCCTTGCTTACAAAGTCTCCTTCGTGTACAACGATGCTCCTACCATGGGCAATGAGATGATCCTGGCGCTGGCCCGTTTCGCTATCGGTAACCCAGATGCGCCTCTTATTGCGCACAGTTCCACCGAAAGACACTATGCCGTCAAGCTTGGCCATTTCGGAAGCATCCTTTGGTCTACGAGCCTCAAATAATTCAGCAATGCGCGGCAATCCTCCCGTAATATCCTGTGTCTTTGACGCGGAACGGGATGTCTTGGCCAATAGCGCCCCCGCCTGAATTTCGTTGCCGTTTTCAACGATAACTTGGGCGCCGGTTGGTATGCTATAAGTGGCAACAATTTTGTCTGGTGAAAAGCCTTCGTTGTTGGCGCCAACGACGATCTCGATCGTCGGATTTAAATCTTCCTTGTGTTCAATGACAACCGTCGTAATTCTTCCCGTGGAAGTATCCACATCGCGCTTAATGGTAACGCCAGAAATCATATCCCGAAAACTAATAACTCCGCTCTTTTCCGACAAAATCGGCATGTTGTGTGGATCCCACATGGCCAAAACGGTACCTTTGGTAACCCGCTCCCCATCGGAAACGGATAGTAGCGCACCGGGGACCATGGCGTAATTTTCTAATTCTCGGCCATTGTCATCCAAGAGCTGCATTTTACCAGTTTTGTTTAGCACAATGTTTGCCCCGTCCACCGTTTGAACTAGGCGCAATCCGTTAAATTTTATTATGCAATCCCGCTTTGCGCGATACTCCGAAGTTTTTAGCACCTGGCTAGCGACACCTCCAACGTGGAACGTACGCAGAGTGAGCTGAGTACCAGGCTCACCTATGGACTGCGCCGCAATTATTCCTACCGCCGAACCTCGCTTAACCATACTGTTTGTTGCCGGGTCAATACCGTAGGCCTTTGCCGGTATGACATTTTTAAACATCTGCGTCAGCGGAGACATTACCTTGACTCGCTCAATGCCACATTCCTCGATACGGTGGGCAATGTCAACGGTTATGAGATCGCCAGCGGCAACTATCGTTTCATTGGGATCGAGAGGGTTTTTGATATCCTCACAGGAGCATCTTCCGGAAATGCGTTCGGTTAAGCTGACGATTTCATCGTCACCGTCCACGATTGCTTGTTTCCAGACTCCGGAGCGATCGCCGGAATCCTCATCCCCTATCACGCAATCCATGGCGACATCGCACAACTTTCTCGTCATATAACCGGCATCCGCCGTCTTCAAAGCCGTATCGGCGAGACCTTTTCTAGCACCGTGCGTGGATATGAAATACTCCAACACTGACAGGCCCTCACGAAATGATGACGTAATCGGCCACTCTATGATTTCCCCGGATGGCTTTGCCATCAATCCGCGCATGCCACAGAGCTGGCGTACTTGCTGCCGATTTCCGCGTGCTCCAGAATCCATCATCAGGAACACGGGATTAATCTCGGGCCGTCCACCGTTTTGAGCGAGCGAATCAAAAGCCAAGGCGGCAATCTCATCCGTTGCCGAAGTCCAAATATCCACAATCTTATTGGAACGTTCACCGGAAGTTATAATTCCACGCTTATATTGCACTTCGACGTCATCGACCTTTTTGCGTGTAGAGCTAATTATTTTGGCCTTATCCACTGGGATTATCATGTCATCCACGCTGATGGACAAGCCGGCACGCATAGCCTCTCTAAACCCGAGTGCCTTAAGTTTATCTAAAATTTCAACGGCCTGTTCCTTGCCTGCCACTTTGTAGGTGTTAAGTATTAGCTCACCCAATTTGCCTTTCGCCACCGGCTGATTTACAAACCCAAGCGAACGCACAAATATGCTGTTAAATACCACGCGTCCCAGTGTGGTTTCGATTATTTTGAGAGCGCTGTTACCATACCTGGTTTTCTTTTTAAAATCAGGATTTACGAAGCGGATACGATCGTGTTTTTTAAGGATGCCCTCGGTGTCCAGCATCAATGCCTCCTCCGTAGTGCCAATCAGTGGCAAGCGATCGCTATCCTCCTCCTTTTTAATGGGCTCCAAGGTTAAATAATAGGCGCCAAACACGATGTCCTGGCTCGGTGTCAAAACGGGCTTTCCGCTTGATGGGGAAAAAACGTTGTGTGAAGCAAGCATCAGTAACTTGGCCTCCATGACTGCCTCCAGAGACAGAGGAACGTGCACTGCCATCTGGTCGCCGTCGAAGTCAGCGTTGAACGCCGAACAAACAAGCGGATGCAAACGGATGGCATCACCTTCAATCAGAACCGGTTCAAATGCTTGAATTGACAATCTGTGCAGTGTGGGAGCACGATTCAGCAAAATTGGATGGCCACGTGTGACTTCATCCAAAATATCCCACACCTCGGGTGCTTGTTTTTCTATCATTTTGCGCGCGCTACGGACGGTATGAATGAACCCGAGCTCCTTTAAACGGCGAATAATGAAGGGTTCAAATAGCACGAGTGCCATCTTTTTCGGCAGCCCACACTGGTGTATTTTTAGTTCGGGACCGATAACGATAACGGAGCGGCCGCTATAATCAACCCGCTTCCCTAAGAGATTCTGGCGAAAGCGTCCCTGCTTTCCCTTGAGCATCTCGCTCAAAGATTTTAGAGGACGATTCCCAGCGCCCACCACTGAGTGTCCATGACGATCGTTGTCAAAGAGCGCATCGACGGCCTCTTGCAACATGCGCATTTCGTTGTGTATGATTACATCGGGCGTTTTGAGGCTTAGCAAACTTTTCAGACGATTATTTCGGTTGATTACTCGGCGATATAAGTCATTCAGATCGCTTGTGGCAAAGCGACCACCGTCTAGCGGGACCAGTGGACGCAAATCGGGAGGAATTATGGGCAATGTCTCCAAAATCATCCATTCCGGACGCATATTGCCTTCCAAAAATCCATTAACAAGCTTTAAACGCCTCGTAATTTTCTTTTTATTTTGACGAGAATGGGTGCTTCGCAGTTGCTCCTGGAGCTCATCGGAAAGCTCGGCTAAATCGATGCTTGCTAGCACTTCACGCACTGCCGCCGCTCCAATTTTCGCTCCAAAGGAATCCTCTCCGTACTCTTCCTGCAATTGAATATATTCTCTGTCGTTAACTAGTTGGCACTTGGAAAGTGGCGCCGAACCGGGATCGATAACCATGTAGCTTTCATAGTAGATAACTTTTTCCAGGTCCTTGGCCGTCATGTCAAGCACCAGACCCAGCCTACTTGGCAAACTCTTTAAAAACCAAACATGGGCAATGGGCACGGCGAGCTCGATGTGGCCCATACTTTCCCGACGTGTGCGAGAAACTGTGACCTCCACTCCGCAGCGCTCGCAAACAACGCCCTTATATTTTATTCTCTTATACTTCCCACAGGCACACTCATAGTCGCGTACGGGTCCGAAAATTTTCTGGCAAAACAGCCCTCCCGGTTCGGGCTTAAAAGTGCGATAATTTATTGTTTCCGGATTTTTAACCTCCCCCCGTGACCAGGAACGTATGACATCCGGAGACGCAACGGAAATGCTAACTTGATTATAGTTATGAATTGGGTCAAAGCCCAAAATTTCTTTCACGTTTTGATTACTCATCTGATTATAGTGCCATTAAATGTTATCCATGTCCAATGTCGGATCGTTTTCCAGCCTAATGTCGAGGCATAATCCCTGCAATTCCTTCATCAAAACATTGAATGACTGCGGAACGCCGGCATCAAGGGACGTATCCCCCTTGACTATTGACTCGTAAATCTTCGTTCGACCCTGGGAATCATCGGACTTTACCGTCAGTAGCTCCTGCAAGGTGTAAGCGGCTCCGTAGGCCTCCATCGCCCAAACCTCCATTTCTCCAAAGCGCTGACCGCCGTACTGGGCCCGACCACCAAGGGGCTGTTGCGTAATTAAACTGTATGGTCCAACGGCACGGGCGTGAACCTTGTCTGCAACCAAGTGATTGAGCTTCATCATGTATATGTACCCGACTGTGATACGTTGATCGAATCTTCTGCCCGTACAGCCGTCAAATAGCTCCGTTTTTCCATCGAGCGGAAGGTCGGCCTCCTTCATCAATTCCTGAATTTTTTTCTCAGAGGTACCATCGAACACATGGGTGGCAACTTTAATACCGAGCTTCTTGCAAGCCGCGCCGAGATAGGTTTCCAAAACTTGCCCCACATTCATACGGCTCGGAACACCGAGCGGATTTAAAATGATATCAATGGGACGCCCGTTCGGCAAAAATGGCATATCTTCCCGTTTAACTATGCGGGATACAACACCCTTATTTCCGTGCCTACCGGCCATCTTGTCACCGACTTGGATCTTGCGTTTGTTGGCGATGAACACCTTGACATTTTTAATAATCCCGGATTCGTCGAGATCGCCCGATTCTATGGCTGCAATCCTGTGCAACCGTTCCTCTTCCAAATTATCAAATTTGGACTGAAATTGATCGATTATTTCAAAAATTTTGTTCCTAACAGGCGAATAGGGCATTTCTATGTTGCGTCCACTTGCGGCCAACCGGCGCAACAGTGTCTTAGTAATCTTGCGATTCGCTACCAAAATTACCTCATTGGTCTCCGTGTCGATGATATTCAGCGGAATTTTTTCCCCCAGCAGTATGCTGGAAAAAGCCTCGGTCAGATCATCGCGGATGTGATCGGTTTGCGTACGAAACTCTTCGTTTACTTTTTTCACGCGGCGGCGGCACTCGGATTCCGTGATGTCTTCCTTTTCATGGTCAGATCTGCTGGATATTTTGATATCCATAACCGTTCCGTAGCAACCCGCAGGAGCAACCAGGGACGTATCTTTCACATCGGCCGCTTTTTCGCCGAAAATTGCCCGCAATAATTTCTCCTCCGGAGCGAGATCCGTCTCCGTTTTTGGAGTAACTTTTCCTACAAGGATATCACCTGGCTTAACGTCCGCACCAATCCTAATTATTCCGTCGCGGTTTAAATTTTTCAGGGCCTCATCGCCTACGTTGGGAATATCACGCGTGATCTCTTCTATACCTAATTTTGTATCGCGCGCCGTAACTTCATACTCGTCGATATGGATGGAGGTGAAAATGTCATCGGTAATCATTCTCTCACTCAAGATCACGGCATCCTCGAAATTATACCCATTCCAAGGCATAAAGGCCACGAGAACATTTTTTCCAAGGGCAAGTTCGCCGTTATCCGTCGAAGCACCGTCGGCGAGGACATCGCCGGCCCTCACGGCCTGCCCCTTAGCCACTATGGGGTGCTGATTAAAGCAGGTAGCTGCGTTGGAACGCATAAATTTGTTCAACTTGTAGATCTGAATGTCCGGATCTTTGCTTTTTAACTCATTAAAATTATCAGGCAAAGTTCCGTCCGGGGAAATTATTATCCTGCTTCCATCTACGGATGCAACGACGCCATCCAGCTGCGCGATAACAACATGACCAGAATCATGCGCAATTTTTTCTTCAATTCCGGTACCGACAAATGGCGCTTCCGTCAGCATCAGTGGAACACCCTGGCGCTGCATGTTCGCCCCCATCAAAGCGCGGCTGGTGTCATCATGTTCCAGGAACGGAATCAACCCCGCAGCAATGGATATAACCTGCTTGGGCGATACATCCATATAATCGACCTCAGCCGGTGATACATCTAAAAGCTGATCCGACTTGCGGACAGCCACTTTCCCGAGTAAATTTCCCTTGGCATCCATCTCCGAATTGGCTTGGGCAATAATTTTCCCCTCTTCTTCGTCGGCGCTCAAATAAACCACTTCGTCGGTCACGCGACCTTTTTTCACGACACGGTACGGCGTTTCAATAAAGCCAAACTTATTTATGCGCGCATAGGTGCTCAGAGAATTGATAAGTCCAATATTTGGGCCTTCGGGAGTCTCGATGGGGCAAATTCTTCCATAGTGGGAAGGGTGAACGTCGCGGACTTCCAGACCCGTATGATCGCGGTTCAAACCATTTGGGCCGAGTGCAGACAGGCGGCGCTTATGAGTAATTTCGGACAGCGGGTTGATTTGATCCATGAACTGTGACAGCTGGCTGCGGGCAAAAAAGTCGCGAATTACCGACATCAATAGCTTGGGATTCAGTAGTTTTTGGGGTGTTAGCATGTCGACGCTTTGGTCAAACAGAGACATTCGTTCTCGAATTACGCGCTCCATGCGGGCAAGCCCAACGCGGCACTGGTTGACCAACAATTCGCCCACACCGCGCACACGTCTGCTTCCAAGATTATCGATATCATCAATGATTCCCGTTTCGTTCCGAAGTGAGCACAAATACTTTGTCGCTGCAACGATGTCATCGGCGCCAATCACGCGATCATCCAAGTCCTTATCCAGCCCAAGCTTTCTGTTTAATTTGTAGCGTCCAACTTGGCTTAAATCATATCTTTTGCTGTCGGTAAACGTCCTGGCCCAAAATGATTTAGCGTTCTGCAGATTCACTGGCTCTCCGGGGCGGAGTAGTTTGTAAATCTCGAAGAGAGCTTCCTCTTCGTTATGGGAGTTATCCTTTCTCAAGCTCCTGACAATTAGCCCGTCGTCGAAAAATGTATCGGCATAAGAAATTTTATCTATGCCTGCTTCTTGAAAGCTCTTGAGAAGAGTCTTTCCGATATTATCATAGGCACGCGCAATAACAATGCCGTGCTGAACGTCGATGATGTCATCCGTCAAAACAAAGTTTATCAGCGAATCCTTCTCCAGCAATTTATCAACCTTTGATTCTTTGATAGTGTAAAACAGTGACAGAATATCGCGATCCGAACTGTACCCGAAAGCGCGCAACAGCGTAGTAACAAGGAACTTACGGCGACGGCGACGGCGATCCAGATACACATAGAGAAGATCGTTTTGATCCGATTGCACCTCGATCCACGTTCCCCGATCGGGCATGACCCTGAAAGCGTACAAACTTTTGCCACTGGTGTGCTGCGTTACTTCGAAACATATTCCAGGAGATCTGTGCAGTTGACTGACAACAACGCGTTCAGCTCCGCTAATTATAAACGAGCCACGCTTACTCATGAGGGGAATTTCGCCAACGTAAATTTCTTCTTCCCGAGTTCCATCCGCATTTGTTAACTTCAAGGTTATGTATAGCGGCGCTCCAAAAGTTATTCCCTCTTTCAAGCAAAAATACTCGGCATACTTGGACGGTGCGATTCGATAGGATACGTAATCTAGCGAAACGGTACCATCGTAGCTCATTATGGGGAATGCGTCGCGAAAAACGGATTCCAGGCCTACATTTCGACGTTCGCTCACGTCAACATCCTGCTGTAAAAATTCCCGAAAGGAATTAACCTGGCTTTCGATGAAATAAGGTGGCGTTATAACCTCTTTCAGTTTTCCAAAACTAACGCGATGGGTGTCCGTCATATTTAAAAAAAATTTTACAAAAACTCAAACGACAATAAATAACCCCCTCCACCCATTGCGCAAAACTCGCAACGACTTGGATAAGTTACAAAATTTTCTGCTCTAAAATTTTTAATATTATTTACTTCAGTTCAACGGAAGCTCCGGCGGCCTCTAATTTACTTTTCATGTTGGCTGCATCGTCTTTGGATACGCCCTCCTTAACGGGCTTCGGCGCACCTTCAACCAGGTCCTTTGCGTCCTTCAATCCGAGACCAGTTATTTCGCGAACGGCCTTAATCGCTTCGATCTTTTTATCGCCCGCCGCTTTCAATATCACCGTAAACTCTGTTTGCTCCTCTTGCGGCGCGGCAGCAGCTGCGGTAGGCGCAGCGGCAACTGCAACGGGTGCAGCAGCGCTGACACCCCACTTATTTTCAAGATCCTTTACAAGGGATGCAATCTCAAGTACGGACTGCAGACTCAACCATTCGATAACTTCTTCTTTTGTTATATTTGCCATTTTATTTATCTCCTGAAGGCTACGCTAGCAGATTTTGCAAATCTATTTAAGGGCGCTTCCCCTAGCGCAACGCTCATTGTTTTATCAAAAAATTTACCTCCCAACTTTCGCCTGTAAAACGTTCAACATGCTTTGCGGTACGGCATTAAGCACGCACACGCACCTCCGCGCGGGAGCGCTGAGCACCGCCAGTAATTGGCCACGCAAAACTTCCTTCGAAGGAAGCTCAGCAAGGGCATCTATGTCAGAATAGGATAACCTCGCATTGTCCAAAACACCACCCTTTACGGAAAACTTTTCTCCATTTGAATTTTTATGAAACTTTTTTATGATTTTTGCGACCTCAGAGGGGTTGTCTCCACCAACGACGATCGCATTCTGGCCGCACAAGATGCTCTGTGGCAGGGGCAACGAACGTTCATTTGCCGCAATGCTCAGAATCGAATTTTTTACCACGTGAAACTCTCCGGCTTCTTTGGAAAGTTCACGGCGCAGCTCTGACACGTCCTTTACGGTTACCTTGGAAAAATCAGTCACAAAAACGTAATTAGACTTATCGAGTTGGCTGCATATCCATTTTGCTAAATGCTTCTTTTCGTCTCTCATTTGCAACCCCTCTCTTAAAATTTGGAATATATTTTTGGGGACAACCTCACGCCCGGACTCATTGTCGCACTGAGCGACATGGATTTAATAAACTTTCCCTTAAATTCCAGTGGGCGCAGCTTCGATAGAACATCGATGGCCGCTTCAATATTTTCGGATAATTTTTCTTGGGAAAACGAGGCTTTGCCCACAACGATAGACAGGTTTGCACTCTTGTCCATTTTGAACTCGACGCGGCCGGCCTTAACGGCCCCTATGGCTTCCTCCAAATTATCTGTCACCGTGCCCGTTTTGGGGTTTGGCATCATGCCACGAGGGCCAAGAATGCGCGCCACTGAGCGAACTTCTTTCATTGCAGACGTCGTGGCAACGGCAACATCAAAACCAAGCCAACCTCCACTTATCTTTTCGATCATATCGTGCAATCCGGCAAAGTCTGCACCACTTTTGAGCGCCCCATCTGCATCCTCAGTAAACGCTAAAACGCGAACGGTCTTCCCGCTGCCATTGGGCAATGAAACCGTCCCCCTTACCATTTGATCGCTTTGCTTGGGATCTACGCCAAGGTGCACCGATACGGACACCGTCTCGTCGAAACGCGCCTTTGGCATATTGTTCAGCAGTTCAACGGCCTCATCAACCTGATACTCTTTTTTCAGATCCCCGACCTCCTGCGCTCGAACATGTCGCTTACTTGATTTTTTCATAACAAAATTTTCACACAACTTCAATGCCCATGCTCCTGGCGGTACCCTCGATAATCTTGGCGGCAGCCTCAATCGAATTGGCATTTAAATCTTCCATCTTTGTCTTGGCAATGCTTATAACATCCGCTTTGGTGACCTTTCCAACCTTAGTACGATTCGGTACACCGGAAGCTTTTTCAATCCCGGCCGCTTTCTTCAACAACACAGAAGCGGGTGGAGATTTCAAAATAAAGCTAAAAGACTTATCCGCATACACGGAAATAACGACGGGCAAAATCAAACCGTTTTGATCCTTGGTTTTGGCGTTAAATTCCTTGCAAAAACTCATTATATTCACACCCGCTGCACCAAGCGCTGGCCCGACCGGCGGTGCGGGATTAGCTACCCCCGCAGGGAGTTGTAACTTTATTTCTTTGACAACTTTCTTTGCCATCTCATGTCCTAAACTTCATCAATTATCACCAACTTTAGCCTTTTTCACTTGCCAAAACTCGAGGTCAACCGGAGTGAGCCGCCCAAACATCGACACCTGCACTCGAAGCCTGCCAGTCTCAGTATCAATCGCTTCTATTTCGCCTGTCAAGTTCAAAAATGGCCCATCGTTAATTTTTACGGTTTCGCCGATGTCAAAGGAGAATTTTGGCACACTTTTCCCTTCGACGGCTTGCATCTTGGCTATTATTTCGCCGATCTCACTCTCCTTGAGCGCCACGGGGTTATTATTGCCGACAAAACGTACCACACCGTTTGCATTTCTCACTAACTGCCACGGTGTCTGTAGAATTTCCCCCTCCCTGTCGTACATCTTCATGTGAATGAAAACATACCCAGGATAAAACTTACGTGTGCGCGTGTATTTTTTTCCGTTTTTTATCTCGGAAACAACCTCCGATGGAATCAGTATTTCGGAAATTACATTTTCCAAGCCATTTTCCTTTATGATCGTTTCAATGCTAACTTTGACCTTGTACTCCTGATTCGACAAAGTCTGTAACGTGAACCATTTTGCCTCCGGTAAATCTTCGTACATTTTTGCTTGAATCCCTACTTAATCACCAAGTTAATCAATTTTATCGTGTGAAAGAGAGAAAAATCAATCACACTGATATACGCACCAAAAAGAAACATCGCCACAATAACGATGACCGTCGATTGCTTGAGTGATTTTTTTGTTGGCCACGACGATTTTTTTAGCTCAACAACTATCTCTGCAAAAAATTTCTTAATTTTTGTAAACGGGTTTGTCATACTCCAATGAAACCTATTTTGGCAGGGGAAGAGGGACTCGAACCCCCAACTTACGGTTTTGGAGACCGTTGCTCTACCAATTGAACTATTCCCCTAAGCTTTGATGAAAAAACATCAATTCTTACAATTCAACACTAGGCAACAATCTCCGTTATTCGGCCGGCACCTATGGTACGCCCTCCTTCGCGGATAGCGAAGCGCTGTCCCCTTTCCATAGCGATTGGCTTCTGCAGTTCAACTTCCACACCTAAATTATCACCGGGCATCACCATTTCGACACCTTCCGGCAAATGCACAACTCCGGTAACGTCGGCCGTGCCAAAGAAAAATTGGGGACGATAACCATTGAAGAATGGAGTATGCCTTCCACCCTCGTCCTTTGTCAGCACATAAACTTCCGCTTTGCCGCGCATATGGGGTTTTATGGATCCGGGCTTGGCTAAAACGTTGCCCCTCTCAATCTGATCTTTTTCTATACCGCGCAGCAATATGCCCACGTTATCACCGGCCTGCCCACGCTCCAGTAACTTGCGAAACATCTCCACCCCTGTACATGTCGTTTTGCGGGTTTCACCCAGGCCGACTATTTCGACTTCTTCGCCTACCTTTATGCAGCCGCGCTCGATTCTCCCCGTTGCCACCGTACCGCGACCCGTTATGGAGAATACATCTTCAACTGCCATTAGGAACGGCCTATCGATGTCCCGCACAGGAATCGAAATATCCTTATCGAGGGCAGCCAATAATTTGTTGATCGCCTCGACGCCTTCGGCTTTGCCCTCAAGGGCCGCCAATGCCGATCCGCGTATGACGGTGATATCATTGCCCTTATATTCATACTTGGTTAGCAAATCGCGCACCTCCATTTCAACGAGATCCAGCAACTCTACATCATCCAACAGGTCTACCTTATTTAGAAATACAACAATGCTGGGAACGCCAACTTGACGCGCTAGCAAGATATGTTCACGGGTTTGTGGCATGGGACCATCGTAGGCGCTAACAACCAAAATCGCCCCATCCATCTGGGCGGCGCCGGTGATCATGTTTTTAACGAAGTCAGCGTGCCCCGGACAATCAACGTGGGCGTAGTGCCTATTTGCACTTTCATATTCCACGTGCGATACGGCGATCGTGACGGTCTTGCTAGAATCACGCACCGTCCCCCCTTTTGTGACATCTGCATATGATTTAAACTCAGCTAAGCCTTTGTCAGACTGCACTTTTAACAATGCCGTTGTCAGGGTCGATTTACCGTGGTCAACGTGACCGATGGTGCCGACATTGACGTGAGGCTTTGTTCTCGCGAATGTTTCTTTTGCCATGTTATTCCTTTTTCTCTATAAAAATTTTAAATACCACAAATTACAAAACTGGAGCCCCCGAGCGGATTCGAACCGCCGACCTCATCCTTACCAAGGATGCGCTCTGCCGACTGAGCTACAAGGGCATACGCCCAAAGCAATCCGAAAGAATCACCAGGAGACCAATCACCAGCAATTTGCACGGCAAGGTGCAAACGTCAACATTTATTTCAAAAAACAAAATTGACCACCATGGCTGTGGATTTTGTTCTCGCCTAAGCCAAAAATGAAGGCATAGCAGCAGGTGTTGTGAAAAAATTTCCAATACATGAGCCGGAACGGCATGCGCCAATCTTTGATTGGCTGATTTATTTCGCTGCGAAAAACAAAGATTTGACAAAAGTGCCTAAAAGGATACAATGATCCTCCATCGAATGGGGGAAACTATGAACATGGAAAATATCGATGCCATTATGGCAGGGGGTGGTTTTTTTTTAGACGCTCCTAGTGGGGTCGTCGACAGCGCCCTAGTGCCACAACCAGGACACTTTAATGGTAGACACTTGGCTGCGGGAGACTCTGCCGAATTTCGAAAAACTTTAAAATCAGCATGTCTCACGCGCAGCATGTCATTGAGATCTTTAAAAACTTTAAATGCCATAAACGGATATTGTGATTATTTTAAGCAAGTAGCTTCCGTATTAATCACGAGGCTCAAAAATGTTTTCAATGAATTAAAAAGAAGAAGAGCGGGTAAAGTAATTTTAATACCTTTGAAAAGAATTATACAAATGATTGAATCTGGTCTGCAAAACCTACCCCCACCAGATCTGTTGCTAAAAACTCAATCCATGATGGGCCTTTTGGCAGGTATAAAAACAGGCTTGGACAAAGTTGCACACTCTCTGGAAGGTAAATTCCCGGATATTAGATCGAATATTCAAGATTTAATATCGGAATTTTGTCCAATATTCGAATGCGCGGTTACATTGGCAATGAAGGAAGTTATCAACTCCTAGAAATGTCTGTCTAAAATTTGATTGCCTGATTTGTTTCGTTTCATAGAAGTCGAAACATGGTGAAATATGAGGCTATCATTGGGTTGGAAGTTCATGTACAGGTAAAAACCAAATCGAAAATGTTTTCATCTTGCATGTATAGATATGGTGAAAGCCCAAATACACTGACCGATCCGACCGTGCTTGCTTTACCTGGAACATTGCCAACAATAAACGCCGAAGCAGTTTACCAAACTGTGAAAGCGGGCATGATTTTTGGCTGTGAAATTGCTGCCATCAGCAAATGGGACCGGAAGAATTATTTCTATCCAGATTGCCCTAAAAATTATCAAATTTCACAAAACGACAAACCCCTATGTTCCGGCGGAAGCGTGGAGATTGAATTGGAAGGACCAGCTAGAAACGTCATGGGTGAACACAGAAATGTAAAACTTAACCGAATTCATCTCGAAGAAGATGTTGGAAAGTTAACACATTTTGAGGACGAATCCCTCGTTGATTATAATCGCGCCGGGGTTCCTCTCATGGAAATTGTGTCCGAACCGGACATTTATTCGGGGGCAGAGGCTTTCGCTTACCTGAATTCCCTGCGTACGTACCTGATGTATGCCGGAATATCCGATTGCGACATGGAAAAGGGGCAAATGCGATGCGATGCGAATGTCAGCATTCGCCCAGTTGGACAAAAGGAGCTGGGAACCAGGGTTGAATTGAAAAATTTAAATTCAATTTCCGGAGTAAAGCATGGAATTGAATACGAAATTCTCAGACAACAAAGTGTTTTGAAGGGTGGAGGCGCTATCAGCCAAGAAACCCGCCGGTGGAACGCGGAAACCTGCATGACTACGCCCATGCGAACAAAGGAAACGACCAACGATTACAGGTATTTCACCGACCCGGATCTAATGCCCATAAAAATCTCCGAGGAAATGAAAGTGGATATTCTAAGTGAGCTACCGGAAATGCCATTTGCAAAACAGGAGCGCTTTTATTGGATGTATAATCTACCCTACACGATCACCTCCGTGCTTTGTCCGGAGAAAATTTTAAGCGACTATTTCGAGAGGACAGTAAAGTTTCATAGGGGGCCCAGAACCATTGCGAATTTTATAACCAATGATCTTCTGCGCATGGCAAATTCAATGCCATTGGAAGATGTCTGCACTAAAATAAGTCCGCGAAATTTGGCTGAATTGGCAAGGCTAGTGGACGATGTCGCCATATCAAAGCAATCTGGAAAGGAGATCTTCAATGAAATGTACGAAACGGGTGAATCCGCCGAGGCTCTTGTGGAAAAATATGGCCTGCGACAGAACACAAACACCGATGAACTCAGGGGAATTTGCAGGAATATCATCTGTGACAACCAAAAAGCAGTCAATGAATTTTTAGCAGGTAAAGATCAGGCCATCAACGTCCTCAAAGGGCAAGTAATAAGGGCAACTCAGGGCAAGGCCAGTCCCCAACTGGTGGACAAAATAATGCGCGAACTGTTGAGCCTTTAGGATATTGAAAATTAGGAAATTCAACGATAAGGACGAAGGTTAAGTTCATCAAAGCAAGGTGTGCCTCTAGGATTTTGGATATTCACTACTTACCTATTGGTAACTTGAGTTGGTTGGCACGTTCTCCACTAAGTAGCGACCAATGAGCGTTGTGCGCAAGCGTCACTGGCGTACCGAAACACAGAAATTTACCTGAGAATACTTTGAGCACATGTCAATGAACCCAATCACCATGCCGTCACAATCCTCAATCCTGTAATTTGAGCAAATTCAAGTAATATTAGCCCTAGTCACAAAACTTATTATTTTGCCCAAGATCTATGTGTAAAATTTTCATAAAAACTTAGATCTTGACGAGTTTTTCTATCCCATTTTGGATTTCTTGGAGTTTCCCATTGACTTTTTAAAAATTCTGCAGGAGTTTGATCAGAAAAGACCATATTTCGGGCACTGTAAGTGCATTTTACTCTTTGTATGTGAAGTTTGCGGTTTGACCTCAACAAGGCTATCTCTGTGGCACTATCCCCATTTGTTACAAATTCATTTGTTTCATTGCTTACCAAAACACGAAATCCGTTTTCTACAATGCTACTAGCCTCGCTTTCATTTTTCCCTAACTCGCGCTGAATTTTAGCTTTGACAGTTGTCTTAGAAGGTATGGCAATCCCCATCATATCTTCAGTTACTTCAAATTCCAAAGTATATTTCGGCCCATTACCAGCAATATACCCCACAATTGGTTCCCCAACGGTCACATATAATCCCCTGCCAAGTTCCCCACCTTCAAAATTTCCCCTTAAATCAATGTTTATACCTTTTGTAATTATGTTCATTGCAGATGCCGAACTACCTGCTACGTGAAAAAATTTAGTTTGATCTCCACTCCTTATAACGCTAGGCCATGCAAGTTTCTCAATAATTTGATCCGGGTTAACCAAATTTGCAACCCTTAGTCTTCTATCGACTTCATCTGAAGATCGAGTATTCGTTCCTTGTCTTACCTGCGCTCCTTGTTCAAACGTTGTCACTCGAGCATTGTCCTCAAGCAGAAACCTCTCTGCCTCTTGCTCCTCCTGACTTTTAGGAATGATTATAGGTACCTCTCTATCTTGCAAGGGTATCCCTTCAATCGCACTTTCTGTGGCTTCCTCGACTAAAGGAAATTCGTTTTCTGAACCAGCTATATTTCTTTCGCCAAAAGTAGCAGGTCGAACTTGGTTCCTTTCTGAGCCTTCAATATTTCTTTGCGCTGTTTCGTTAGCATTTTGATTTACATCTTCCATATCTCCTCCTGAGGGGAAGGAAATTTTATTTATTTAACTCTTTTTTTAAAGAAAAAAGTTTTGAAAAATTTTGTACAAGCAAATCCGCTTGTAACATTCAAAGTTGGTTAACCACTAGGCAATCCAACGTGAGGCCTATGAAGGTGGTATAAAGTTTGCCAAAGCAAAGAAAGGCGACGGATACTCACCACTGACAGTATTGCCTGTCCTGTTGGCAACTTCAATCGGCTGGCACGGCGCACTTGCGTATTAAGCATGCTCGGATTTTTTCTTTCTTTCGGAAATTGTTTTTCCGCATTCTTCCACCGCTCCCTACATAAGCCGCTTTCTTTTCATTTTCCCCAACCTTTCTTGCGTTATTTGTGTTATAATACACTCTAGGTCCGGAGAGGCCGAAGATTCCTTTCATTCCGCTGCACTGTACTGAGAGCGCTGCGCAATATCCCAAACACTGTCATTGCTCCGCTGTGTTCTAAAACACGGTTGCATTGACTATAAATTCGTTTCGCATTCCTTCCATCGAAGGCTTGTGCCAACAAATGCCTAATGGCCTCCCTTATTTTGTTGAGATCCTCGGCCGATTCTCCTCGGGATATGAAGATGGGCGCAAAAATATGGCGAAAGTTGCGTTCATATTCCCTAAGGAGGGTACTGCCAGCTACACCCGCCTCGTCACACAAACGTGTAAACACTCGTTCTAGGGATTTTTGAAGCTGTGATACATCCGAAGCGATGCACACAGAGCTGGAAATTGGTCGTTTTGCCAGCACAACACGGGCCTCCAAAGTGCGATTGCAGTACCTTGGAGCTTCCAACTCGCCTAGGCAAATCTCCCAAACGGGCCTGATTAGTCGACCACAAAATTCACCAGCCTCCACATCATTTTGTTTCCCTATGGATAGGCAAATGCGACCACGCAGGTCACTAACTTGTAACCCATTCGACGAAAATAATTGAATCAAATCGTCCATTTTTCAATGAAAAGCTAAAGAATAGATTATTTTGGCGCTAGCAAGCTTTTTTCACAAAAAATTACTCCACCACTATATTATCACCTAGTTCAAAATTTGCAAACACATTTTTTACATCGTCCAAATCGTCCAATTTTTCCATTATTCGCATAAGTTTATCTGCAACATCCTGATCCGTAATTTCAACGACAGTATTCGGAATATAGGCCAACTCCGAGGACTGTACCGCAACTTTGGCTTCGGATAAAACGTTCTCCAAGTTGTAAAATTCCGAAATGGGGCAAAGTACTTCATAGCATTCCTCATCGTCGGTTTTTAGATCATTCGCACCGGCACTGAGCACCATGTCCATCAATTTATCTTCTCCAATGGCTGATTTTGGGATAAAAATTTGACCAACTCGCTGAAAGTTAAACATCAGCGCCCCAGGTGTAGCTAGGTTTCCTCCGCACTTCGTCAGTGTACTCCTAACTTCGCTCGCCGCGCGATTTTTATTGTCCGTTGTAACTTCAATGACAAGGCCAACCCCGCCGGCAATGTACGCTTCGTAGAGCAATTCTTCAATTGTGAATCCCGGCACTTCGCCCGTACCTTTCTGAATGGCTTTTTTAATGTTTTCAGCGGGCATGTTAGCAGCTTTTGCTTTTTGTATGAGATTCCTCAATCTGGCATTAAAGTCTGGATCACCACCGCCCAAGCGGGCTGCAATTGTCAGTTCTTTGCCAATCAAACTAAACAACTTGCCACGCTTTGAATCAACGGCCTCCTTATGCCTCTTAGTTGTTGCCCATTTGCTATGTCCTGACATATTTCCTTCTATTTTGTAAAATCTTTCTTCTTTCGCCCATGCTTGCTTTTTTTTGCCGGCGAATCCGCTTCAAGCAACTGCTCCACCTGCATATCCCTGCGCCTAGATACTACATATTGTTGTACAATAGTCAAAACATTTTGTACGGTCCAATATAAAACCAAACCCGAGGGAAAACTGTAGCAGCAAAGTAAAAAGATTAGCGGCATTAATTTGAACACCGTTTTGGAAGATCCATCCGCAGAGGGCATTGGCGTCATGTGCATCTGAAGCGCCATTGTAACACTCATGATCAGGGGTAAAATATTGACTGGGAAGCCGCCAATGTGCGCTATGGTGTCGGCAATTGACAGATCTTTTATCCACAAAAAATGGGCAAAGCGCAGCTCCGATGAAGTTCGCAGCATAAAATATAGGCCAAAAAATATGGGAATTTGAACAAAAATTGGTAAGCAACCAGCCGCTGGATTGATGCGATGAAGCTTAAATAGCTTCATTGTCTCGGACTGAATTTTACTCGGATTGTTTTTATATTTTTCCCTAATCGCCTTAAGAGGTGCCTGCACAGCGGACATTTTTTTTGACGCTCGAACCTGGGCAGTCGTCAATGGCCATAGACATAATTTAACTATGACGGTGAGAAGAATTATCGCCAATCCCCAATTTGGCAGAAAGGAGTAAATGCCCAACATTATGAACAACAAGAACTTACTTATGATTCCAAAGAATCCAAACTGCATAACAAGATCCTGCCTGTTGTGCATCCTATCTAAGCGAACGAGATCCTTTGGTCCAACGTAAAAATCCAAATCAAGCTCATACTCACCCTGGGCTGCAATGTCATCGATTTTAAAAACCATTTCCGCTGCGATACCTTCGTCCTTGTGGCCTAGGGCGCTGTCATTTAGCAGGACTGGCCGCGCACAAAACCCATTGGCGTGAACGGACGGGGTTAGAATGGCGGTAAAAAATTGATTTTTTATGGATCCCCAAATGATATTCCTTTTTTCAGAGATGTAGTCGCGGCTATCTCTCTTGCCAAGGCCGAAGAAACCTTTGCTCGCTACAAAGTCCCGCGATTTTATAAATTCAGCAGACTTCCCATCGTAGTATCCAAAGTTCAAATAATCACCGCTGACATCTCCCTCTGTGGCGGGAATGCTTCCCAAATTCAGGCTAATTTTCTTCAGAGGCATAGCCGTGTCAGAGTGGTTCAGCAAAACCGTTCTATGTTTTATGAGGTAGGAATCCGTTTCCTTGCCGTCTTTTTTCGGCAAAAAATAGCTGCGTTCGATTCCAAACCCATTTTCATCGATCCTAGAAAATATAACGGCTTGATCATCAAACGATTTAACCGAAAATCCGGAAACATATGCCTCTCCATCGCTCTTGGAAGAGCCGATGAGCAACCCAAGGGCTGGGCATCGTTCCCCTTCGTTAAATATGACCAAATTTTCGCCATTTTGTACTTTTTTGTACTTTTTTAAAAACACGCGATCGATGGCCCCACAACCCACAGAAAACTCCACTTTTACCAGATCATTTTCCAAAACAACTTTTTCATCTTCGATTACCGGAGCCGTGTACCTAGCAACTTTCTCTGTTTTTTTACTTTTATTTTTTTTGCCAATTGGCTTTTTTTGAATGACTTGACTGCTACTCTGCTCATTTTCACTGACTACCCCATGCTTGTCGGAGTCAAGCTTAAACATCAAAACAAATGCGCATATTACGCACA
>JAIRON010000052.1 GCA_031257495.1 Puniceicoccales bacterium | reverse complement strand
TTCGGGCTTGCAATTGGGGAAATTTTCAGGAAAAACGTCAAAGAGTGGAAGATGTTTCGAGGATAAGGAATTTTTGCATCATTGCTCATATCGACCATGGGAAGACTACCCTGTCCGATCGCCTGCTTGAAAAAACTCAAACGGTGGAACGGCGCAACATGCAGGACCAGCTGCTGGATTCCATGGACATCGAGCGGGAGCGGGGTATCACCATTAAAAGTCATCCCGTATCCATGCACTACTCCCACCCAACGAAGGGGGATTTCCTTTTGAACCTGAACGACACCCCTGGACATGTGGATTTTTCCTACGAGGTATCCCGCAGTTTGGTGGCTTGCGAGGGAGCATTGCTGCTGATCGACGCCTCCCAGGGAGTGGAAGCACAGACCGTCGCAAACGCTAACCTGGCCATGGCTCAGGGGTTGGCAATCATCCCCGTTTTGAATAAAATTGATCTCCCCAGTGCCAATGTGGAAGGGGTCCTCACACAGCTGGAAGACATACTGGCAATTCCTCGAGAGGAAGCCATTTTGGCCAGTGCAAAGGCAGGCATCGGCATAGATGAGATTTTAAACGCCATTATTGACCGCATTCCACCGCCGCAAAAACAAAAAATTACCCAGACTCGTGCCCTGATTTTTGACTCCGTTTTTGACTCATACAAGGGTGTAGTTTGCCACGTACGGGTGTTTTCAGGCGCACTAGAAGCGGGAGACGAAGTACTATTGATGCGAACGGGGCAGGCAGCAGTCATTCACGAAGTGGGCTGCTTTTCACCCAAGATGCAGGTTTTAAAAAATTTATCCCAGGGCTGCATCGGCTACGTTGTCACAAATGTTAAGAACGTTTCGGAAATAAAAATCGGTGACACTATTACCAAGGCTTCCGACCCAGCAAAGGAAATGTTAGCAGGGTACAAGGACGTCAAACCCATGGTCTTCTGCGGAATTTACCCCATAGACACTTCGGATTACGAAAGATTAAAGTCCAGCCTGGCTCGCCTGCACCTCAACGATGCTTCTCTGGTTTATCAGCTTGAAACGTCCATTGCCTTGGGATTTGGGTTTCGCTGTGGGTTTCTCGGCTTGCTGCACATGGACATCATCCAGGAACGCATCCGCCGGGAATACGACCTGGATATAATATCCACATACCCCAGTGTAGTTTACAAGGTAAAGCTCACCGATGGGTCATGGGTCCAAATCGATAATCCACTGCACTTGCCTGACCAATCCTCCATCGATGAAATTTACGAGCCAATGATGACGGCTAAAATACACATTCCCAATGATTCCATAGGAGATATACTGGCCCTGGTCAGTGAAAAGCGCGGAATTTGCTCCAATACCGAAACGCTGGATTCTTCTCGCGTTATCCTGACCTGCGAACTGCCCATGAATGAAACTCTCATCGACTTCAATGACCGATTGAAAAGCATCACCCGCGGGTACGGATCCATGGACTACGAACTCGGAGAATACCGGGAATCGGATCTGGTCAAGCTTGACATACTCGTTAATGGGGAGTCGGTGGATGCGTTTTCATCCATCGTACACCGCTCTAAGGCCACCTCTCTTGGCCATGAAATTTGTGAAAAATTGAAAAATATCCTGCCAAAACAGCTCTTTAAAATAGCCATACAGGCAGCCGTCGGAAGTAATATAGTAGCTAGGGAAACGCTGGGGGCACTTCGAAAGGACGTCACGGCGAAATGTTACGGCGGCGACATAACCCGCAAACGCAAGCTGCTTGAAAAACAAAAAGAAGGAAAAAAGCGCATGAAACAAATCGGAAAAGTTTCAATCCCTCAGGATGCTTTCCTGAAAATCCTGAAAACCTCGGAGTAAAAAGCTGTGGCCAGATATTTGCAAATTTTACACCCTAAGTGGTACCCCACTTATCACAGATGAATTTGCATTCCCATCTTCCGTATGTGTTTGCAAAAAACACCACTGACAAGGAACTTTACATTCGCCAATGGTACTATGGCAATTACATTCCTAAATCTAATTATGCCGTTGATTTTCCTTTAAAAAGGTCAATAAATGTGTTGCATGCGGTGTTGACATTGCCCTCTCTTTAGAAGAGAGTTTCGCACTTTCAGTGAAGACTTTTCCACTAGATATCGTTAGAGCTCACCATTGAATTGTTTAAAAACATTTAAGCTTTTTGTCCTAACGCAAAAGTACAACCACGAATTTGCCTTTGTAAAATTCTTGAAAATTTTAGAAAAAAATGGCATACGTAACATGGAAAATAAATTTATAGCACATTTATTTAATTCATATAATTGACAAAAGGCATGGAAAGATTTTGTTGGTGAACTGTCGAGCGACCAATAAAAGAACATTGCAAAAAAAGAAATGAAAATTTATCCTAAGAAATTATTTTTATGCCATTTGAAAAATATAGTGCCATTCACCTGTTCCATATTTGTTTAACCCACTTAATTTTCGAAGTTTCACATTTTTTGCAAAAATTATGCATGAACATTTTGTAAAAATTTTACTTGCATTTCAAAAAAAACATAAACACCAAATGAAGAGTATAACAATCTCACCTAATTAAAAATGAACAAGAATTTAAATTTATTCGACTCCGATACCTGGAAAACACTTGATAAAAAACCTCTTTTATACGTTGGTTTTCACGAAAAAGATGGATCTTCTTACATAGTAGTGTCCACGCAGAAAGAACTGATGTTTGTCCAACAGTTTAACCACATCAACCAAACTCGAAATGAGGTAATCGAACAACTGCAAGATCTAACGTCAGGCGTACCCGTAATTTTCAATCAGAGCAAGACAGCTTCATTCTTTGAAAACTACGCTATGTAGAGAAGCTTTTAAGCTAGGCTATTATACATTCGGCGATTTTTTCAACGGAACCAACTTGGAGGATTGTTTTACTTTTTGTCTCCTCGGCGTGAAGGGTTCCACCCGTCATGTGAATACTAGCCGCAGGGGCACACTGACCTAGCCTGCGGGCAACGGCAAACACTCCACAGGCACTTGAACCGGAAGCTAGGGTATACCCCACTCCTCGCTCCCAAATTTCTATTTCGATGTTGTTTTTATCGATAATATGGGCAAATTGCACATTTGTTTTTTCGATAAAAGCAGAATTGTTTTCCAAAATCGGACCATCACTCAATACGCGTTCATGAACCAATTCATCGACAAAAATTACACAATGGGGGTTTCCCATTGACACCGGATAACAAACATATTGCCGATCATTTACAATAATTCTATGGGCAAACTTAGACTCGGCAGGGAGATTGGGGGCAGAAAATAGTGGAATACCCATATCCACGGAAATTTCGTTTGCGAACTTAATCTTGCACATGACTTGGCGCGGCCCGGTACTGACATAAAACTCATCGCCAATTGCCACATGGCCGCAATCCAACATGGCACGGGCAAAAATGCGCACGCCATTTCCACTAATCTCTGCCACACTGGCATCGGGATTGATTATCGCCACGGCAAATTTTTCCCCTGAAATTCCCCCATACAAAATGCCATCGGAACCAATCCCAAAATTGCGATGACAAATTTGCTTTACAAATTTCGGACCTGGGAACACCTCCTTTGTGGAATCCATGAAGAGGTAATCATTTCCAAGAGCATGGTATTTAACTAGCTTCATCCGAGACGTGCTCGTCACATTTAGTTTCGCGGTGTTCACAGCAATTTTCAGCTAAAAACCCATCATTTCGATAACTTTTTCGAGAAAACCCAGCAATAACGACATTTATTTTGCCAATATTGTTTAAACCAAAATCATTGACCAAAATATTATTCAAGCGCACCTGCACATCCTCACTTATCGCGGATATGTTGCGGCAAACTCCAAGTTTAATGTAAACATCAATGTAAACTTTTCCACACTTAATCACAACCTTAGCACGGCGATCAACTATGCCCTCAACGTCACTGGTAACGCCATATATTACTGAATACAAAGCCCGACGAGACATCCTGACTTTGCCAAATTTTGAACCGGAAATTGAAATCCAATTTTTCCTAAAAAAAAATTTGCACAGAAATAGCAAAAGCAACAGCGCAGCAGCACCTATAAAATAATCACTCGTTGCAAGTTTCGATAGCCACTCCGATAAATTTGTCCCCATATGAATTCGATTAAACGTTAATTGACAGCGTAATCCGTATTCGGCTGATCCGAATCCTTATTATCGTCATCGTCTTGCACAATTCTCTCGATGGTTACATTGACCTGGCTTACGCTCTTCATGGTCATGTCCGCCACTTTTTGGGCAACATTCTGCTGAATATCCAGAGCAACCTTGGCCAGTTCCACGCCGAAACGCAAAATTACTTGCACATCTATCACGTAATTTCCATTAGAATCCTCGCTCACCCGAATTCCCGAATGGCTTTGATTTTTCAAAAAAAATTTTGCCAAACGCGATTTAACCGACGGTTCTCCAACATCCACTACTCCTTCAACTTCCAAAGTGCTAAGGCGCACTATGCCGACCACCACATCATTATTGATGCGAATGTTCCCCATGGAACAAGCGCATTCATCGTTTACATTGGGAACTGAAAACTTATCAGAATCTTGATCACTCATATAACCTCTTTACTAAAGCTTCGGCACAACAAAAGTCTCAACGGGTGTGCGTGCAAAAAACTCATCTATGAATTTCGTGGAAACTTTGCCTTCCCTAAAACCCTGGTCAAGCATAATCGCACGCGAAAATGGAATCGTTGTGGAAATTCCACGGATAATATATTCCCCTAGAGCTCTGTACATGCGATCGATGGCGATGTCCCGCGTATGTCCACTGGCAATTACCTTAGAAATTAAACTATCATAGTATTGGGGCACATGATATCCACCGTAGATATGGGAATCAACCCTGAGTCCGTACCCTCCAGGATGGTAACAAAATGAAACTTCCCCGGGACAGGGAGAAAAATTATGCACCGGATCTTCCGCATTGATGCGACATTCAATGGCGTGTTTGTAAATTTTGACATCTTCTTGGTCGATGGTTAGCTTTTCCCCAGCAGCGATCAACATTTGCCACTTCACAATATCGATATTGGTCATCTCCTCCGTAACGCCATGCTCTACCTGTATGCGGGCATTCATCTCAATGAAGTAAAATTTTCCGTGCTTATCCACGATAAATTCGACCGTTCCTGCATTGCTGTATCCACATTTTTCAGCGATGTGAACCGCTGCACGACCCATTTCATTCCTCAAGCACGGTGTCAAAAATGGTGAAGGGGCTTCTTCGATCAATTTTTGGTAGCGGCGCTGAATTGAACAATCCCGCTCAAACAAATGTATGATTTTGCCGTGGTTGTCGGCTAAAATCTGAATTTCGATGTGGCGAGGCTCTTCGATATATTTTTCAATGTATACGGAGCTATTCCCAAAGGATTTTTCCGCTTCCGTACGTGCCAAGCGGTATTCCTTGGAAAAAGAAACGGAATTATTTACCAGCCTCATACCCTTTCCACCTCCACCGGAGGCAGCTTTAATGATAACTGGATATCCTATGCTATCAGCAATTTGCTTCGCCTCGGCCTCATTGTCGACAATTCCATCACTTCCCGGAACAACCGGAACTTTGGCCTGTTTGGCGATCTCCTTTGCCATGGACTTATTTCCCACATTGGCAATAGTCTCAGGGGATGGCCCGATGAAAGTAATGCCACAATCACGGCATTGTTCGGCAAAGGTTGAATTTTCAGACAAAAAACCATAGCCCGGATGAATGGCATCAACATTCCCCACCTCTGCCGCACTAAAAATCCTATCGGCACGCAGATAACTCTTGCTCCCCTCAGCAGGCCCGATGCAAATCGCCTCATCGGCGAACTGAACGTGCAAGGACTGCTCGTCAGCTTCGGAATATACAGCCATCGTATGAATCCCAAGCTCCTTGCATGCGCGAATAATCCGTACAGCAATTTCTCCCCGATTCGCTATCAATACTTTTTCAAACATATTATCTACGGCTTTTTCACCTTAAACAACGGCTGTCCATACTCAACGGTTTGCCCATTTTTTACCAAAACATCAACAATTATCCCCTTCACATCGGCTTGGATCTCGTTCATTACCTTCATTGCTTCTATGATGCAGACCACCGTAGTGGGTTCAATTTCGGCATTGACTTCGACAAAGTTGGGAACATCCGGTGCCGGTGCGCCGTAGAATGTACCAACCATGGGGGACTTAATAAAGAAAAAACCATCGCCATCATCTCCGTGTCTAACAAAACCTCCAATAGTTTCCACTGGTTCGGAAACAATATAGTCATGGGTAGGCACTGGACGACTCGGCACAGGCAATAATTCTGGCCTGAGCGGCTTAACTTCGCCATTGGAAATTCGCAACCTAACGCCATTCTCCTCAATCTCAATCTCTGATAATCCCGAAGTTTTAACGAGATCAGCCAGCCTACTTATATCTTCGAACTTCAAAAAAACCTCCTAAATCGATGATCAACGATGGAATCCAAGCTTCCGTGGTTTGCAACCCAAAAAGTTACGACATCTCCTCTAAAGATTTCTCTTTAATCACGCCCAGGCCTTGGTGGCTATTATATTATGTGCGAAAAAATTTTGCAAGTTTTTTGAAATTATCTGCCATTGCCATTGAGAAGATTACAGCGGTCAATCGTATTTCGATAGAATGTCGCTTAATGCATAACTAACATTTCCAATGCAGCAGAGTTAGCCACACCTTCGTTTGCTTTTAATTCAATCATTTTTTTGCTAGGTCAATTGCCGTTCCGACAGCCTTAGTTGTAGCGCTAAGCGCAGATAGTGCTAACGCTGTAGCGACCAGTGGAGTCGCCGTTCCAGCGGTTGTTACTATGGCCACCGTAGCTGCCACACAGGCGGCAGTCGCAGCTGCTACTTTAGCAGCTTTTTTCCCTCTTGCTTTACGCAAATTTCTACTCACGATGCGCAGTGCATTTTCAAGATCTGCCCTCACCTTTGTCATCCCCTCACCAGCAACTTGCTCATCAAATCCCTGGATAAGATTATCAAAATCTATAAGTACTTCTTTTAGTTTTCTCTTCGCTTCCTTCTTTCCAAACTGGTCAGGTCCAAACCCTTTTCTTTTATTTGGATTTTTCAAAACATCCAAAGCAACCTCATTGGCATGTCGGAGAGCGTCAAGATTATCCGGATCTACGTTTGCCAACCCGCGTTCCTCCAGCTTTCCCATATCACTGTCTAGAAATTTTTCATCCTGTTGAACAGTGACACGGCCCCTGGTTTTTTCAAGGCGAGAGGCCATAACATCGCCAACTTTTACCACCGCAGATGCCCCAAGACCGATTGCTGCGCTTGTTCCAAAATCACCCGCAGCTGAAATGGCACCAATGGCAAAGGAAGCACCCTTTGAAGCTAAATCAATGGCCTTGCTAGTTCGCGCTTTATGCAACCTCACTTGCACGGACTTTTTGGCATTTGCAATATTTTCCATGATCTTGTTTAGGTCATTTTCATATTGACTTAAATTCGGGTCATTTTTCAGAAGTTTTGCAAATTCCAACCCTTCTTTTAGTTTATTTCGCGCACCTTTTTTTCCAAAAGTTTCATTTCCGAGGTGAAAATCTTTTACTTTGCTTGGATCTCTCAAAGCCTTCAAAGCTAGATCATTATACTGTTTAAGAGTTTCAAGATCCCTTCTAACTTGTTCGCCTAAATCATTTGGAGGATTATCAAAAATTTTAATGGATTCGTGTACCTCAAAACTTCCAGGCAACATTAAGCGATCTATAGCTTCCCCTCCTAAAAATCCAGCAATATTCGTCGCTGCATCAGCCACACTTGTCATACTAAGCGATGCTCCCGTTAACCCCATTGTTTCAGCTGTGGCAGTCGTTCCATATCCAAGTGTCCCTGAAACGGCGGAACTCCGATTTGTAAAATTTATCACCTTGTGAATTTTAGATTCTGGTACTCTCATTGAACTACTATTCGAGCTACAACTGCCCCGGGATACATTGCTTGCCCCCGCCCTATTCACAGCCCCAGCTTGGGAACCAATTTGCGCTCCACCCATTCCTCTCGTACTCACTTGCCCTTCCTTTGTTGGCAAACCAAACTTTAGACAAAATTAAAAAAATGTCAAGTCTAAAATCCAGGGGAATATCCCTCGAAAGCCTTGCACAGATCCCTAAGACGCTCGTTGGCTTCATGATCATCCATTTTTTCACCCAAATACTGCCAAACGGTATCTGGCCAGTAGGGATCGTCGGTGAACCTGCAAATCACATGGATATGCAATTGATCCGTTTTATTCCCGATTGCTGCCACGTTTAAGCGATCGCATGGAAACAATTCTTCCATCACATTGGAGGCAAAATTTAGTTCGCCGATGAGCTTCAATTGATCGGCGAAGCTTAGGTGATTAATTTGGGATACCTTGCTTACCCGGGGCACAAGAAAAATCCATGGAAAGATCTTATTATTTTCCAAAAGAATCCGGCACAGTGGCAGGTCGCAAACAAAAATTTTTTTAGCCAGCGCCGGGTGTACCTCAAAATTTTGCATGCATCCCCCTATTGAAAGTGAGATATTGTTGCAATAAATAAACGCCCATGCCATAAATCTCCCAATGAACAAAGACAAAGTGCGAGAGGCCATAGAAATGCTGCTCGAAGGACTAGGCAAAGATACATCCGATAAGGGGTTGATGGACACGCCCCAGCGGGTAGTTGAAATGCTGGAATGTTTTTCCAAAACATCGGACACCGTGGACAAAGAAATATTCGACACAACGTTCTCCGTTGAGCGCTACGACGGATTCGTACTCATGAAAAACATCAAATTTTCCTCCTTTTGCGAACATCACCTCCTTCCATTCTTTGGCAGTGTTTCCATTTGCTATATTCCCGCGGAGGGTGTTGTTACCGGTTTAAGCAGGCTTGTACGAATAGTGGACAAGTATTCCAAGCGCTTACAGTTGCAGGAACGCATGACAACACAAATCGCCGATGCAATCTTGGCCAATGTGGCAAACCTAGGGGTATTCGTTCTCGTCAACGCCCATCACATGTGCATCGGTAGCCGAGGCGTTTGCCAGCCCAGTTGTTCCACAATAACCTGCGCCAAGAGGGGAGCTTTTTCATCGAATTCTGCCCTAGTCAGTCAGGTACAGCAGCTAATTTTGGCCAAGGACATGCTTCATTATGATTGCTGAGCACCCAGTCATCATGGGCATTTTAAACCTAACACCCGATTCGTTCTTCGATGGTGGCTGCTATGAAACAGTTGATGCCGCCGTAGAGCGAGCAAAAAAAATGCTTGCCGAAGGAGCCGAAATCATAGACATTGGCGGAGAGTCCACAAGGCCGGGCTTCACACCGATCGACGCCGAAACGGAGTGGTTGCGCATAGGGGATGTTCTAAAAAAGGTATCAAAACTTGGTGTGAAAATTTCCGTGGACACCTATAAGCCGGTCGTTGCTAAACGTGCCCTTGAACATGGGGCAACAATCGTAAATGACGTATACGCCTTTGAGCATCTGGACGAAGCAATTTCATTGGCCAAATATTTCGGAGCAGAGCTGGTCGTTACACACAATAGCCGAAACAGACTTCTCTCACGGGATATCATAGCCAATGTGAGAGAGGATTTTCAACGGGCAATAAGCGAGGCCAATAAACATAACTTTGATACAAAAAATTTGATATTGGATGTTGGCATCGGCTTTGTCGGGACTCCCGTCAATGACATCGAAATTATCTCCCGTTTAGGCGAGTTGACCAACGAATTCCAGGAACGCGTCCTGATCGGGACGTCCAGGAAATCATTCATGAAAATTTTTGGAGAACCGACGGCGGCGGAACGTTTACCCTGCACATTGGCCGCCACGATGGTCGCCTATTTGGGCGGCTGCGCCATATTCCGCGTACACGATGTCAAGGCGAATTTAGACGTATTAAACTTTGCAAAAGCCATGTATGGACGGCGTTATTTTCCTTGAAGATCTTGAGTTTTTTGCCAGGCATGGCCTCCGCGATAGCGAGCGAGTTTCGGCACAAAAATTTTTGGTTTCCGTTTGCATTTTCGGGAATTTTTTAGCAGCCACACGCTCCGATGATATTTCCCACACAATTGATTACTCAGCGGTATACGACCTCATCAAGCAGATCGTCGAAGGCAATGGTTTTCATTTGGTCGAGCGCCTCGCCGGGGAGATAGCCGGTAACATTTTTAACAAATTTTCAATGGCGACCATCGTAAAAGTCACCATCAAAAAACATCCCTCAAGTTGGATGGGCAAAGAATATGGCAGTATCGGATTTAGTGCAAAATTTTCACGCTAGTTTTCTTTCGCTGGGAACAAATATCGAAAACAAAGAAGCCAACCTTCACCGAGCACTGTCAATGCTTGGCAAAGGGGGAAAAGTTGAGGTAATAAAAACATCCAACTTCTACCAAACCGCGCCGCAAAACTTCACCAAACAGGAAGATTTTCTAAATTGCGCCTGCGAGATCAAAACAACACTTTCCCCCATCTTTCTTCTAAAATTTTGCAAATCTTTGGAAAGCAAGCTTGGCCGCCAAGAAACATTTCGATATGGGCCCCGCCTCATTGACGTGGACATACTACTCTACGATAACCTGAAAATTTCCGCCTCCAAACTCACCATACCGCACCCAGAACTGACGCACAGAAATTTTGTACTAACACCTCTCAATGAAAT
>JAIRON010000031.1 GCA_031257495.1 Puniceicoccales bacterium | reverse complement strand
ACGCCTATTTTTTTTATATTCACATCCATGGGGGATAGTATATGAAATTTTCACATACTTGCAAGCAAAAAATTCTGGCATCTATATATTTTTAACTTTTATGTCAGTTGAAGTTTTTTCAAAACTTATTTTTTAAGCTTTTCTAGCTAAACGCTTACTTTTAAGCTCAAACCTTTTCCTTTCGGACGGCTTTCCTGTACTAGCTTTTGGTTTTTCTTCAAGGCGAGAATAACAGTTATTTCCAATATTTTTTGGTATCTCGTCGCACAAGCGTACATTTGGCAAGTGATACATGGAATGTTTATAAACACCGGATAATTTTCCATAGGAATTATCCAACATATAAACCTGCTTCCCCATTAAGGCACTGGCGATTGCAACATGCAACCTATCCGTTACAATTACATCAAAATTATCAACGGTAGAAAGCATTACCGCCGCACCGGATGACATTCGCTCTTTGGTTGTAAATTCGCTACCATGCATGCAAGATGACAAATCCAAATCTGTTCCAAAATGCTTTGCAGATTCGCAATCCGTTCGCATAAAATAGGCGACTTTTGATCCTTTTATTTTTTCGACTTTATCTAAGACATGCGCGAAAGCTGCTTTGTCCTGTTCCGTGGCAGTTATTTTATTACACAAAGCATTTTTGCTACACCGGAACGCCATATCATGGTCAAGTATGATTTTTGCTTTGGTTTTCCCATCGAGTAGATATTTATAACTTTTTTCTTCACGGCAAAATACAACAAATCGTTCATCCAAAACATTTATCAATTCGTCGCAATTCCAGAATGAGCTTGGTAGGATAATAACTTTCTTTGCCGACTTGAACAGGTTCAGCCATTTTAACCAGCTTCCTCGATAAGCGGAAAGCCAAATCCCACCACCACCGTATACTATGAAGTCCGCAGGTTTCCCATCAAACATTTTATATTCTAATCCCTTGGCATCAAAGAAATCAATTGTTGATTTTGCTATCAGCATATCACCAGTATTTCCCGGATTTGGCACGTATGTAAAAGGAGATGGTAGCCCATGCAATTCCTCTAACAAAACGGAATTATCCATCAAAAACGGCGAAAAGTGCTTGAAATTAAAAGTCAAATTTACCAAATTTTTCTCATCTCCATCGGCAGTGCCTGCGCTGCGTTCACTAAGGGCTCTTTCCGGGCAAGAATTTTTTTTCATAGAAAACTGGTTAGCATCTCCTGGCATGCCTTTAATCGTTGGCAAACCTTCCGCTGCCACTGCTTGCTTGCTTTTTCCTTCTTCATCCCCAATCATGGTATTTTCTTTCCCTATTAGAGTTTCAGAAACGCCTATTTTTTTTATATTCACATCCATGGGGGATGTATATAAAATTCTTGCAAACTTGCAAGCAAAAATTTTGGCATTCCGTGTTTTAACTTACATGTGAGTAAATTTTTTTTGCTTTGGATAAAATCCTGAATTTTTGCAAAATTTCTGCAATTTTCAAATTCCTATCTTGGATAATTGACTAAACTTTACCAATTGATTTTCAATAATGATAAAGCAAGTTTATTGCGAAATAATTGGTCTGTTCCGTTACTCAACCATAGCCCAACAATGCTTCGTTTCTCCTTTTGCTGCTTTTCATGTCATGGCAGTCTTCTTATCTTTAGCCACAAGGAATTTCATTGATTTCAGAAACATCCTTTTAGCTCCAGGCTTTTAAGTTAATTTTTACAAGAATTGGCTGAAATTTTTGGGGATATGTATTGACTGGCGTAAATTTGCTCACTTAATGCGCAGCAGTCGAGGGCAAATAGAAGCCAAATTCTATGAACGTTCACCTTGCTTCGAAATGGAGTGTGTTGAATAAATAATTTGGTTTCGGTTTCTGCTGTCAGCGACGCACTAAAGCAAATTTTTTGTATCATTGCGAATTTTGCCAAAATTAAGTGAAAGTTTTCGCTATGGTTAAATTTTTGTTATTTATGGCGAGATAGCTCAGTTGGTAGAGCAGAGGACTGAAAATCCTTGTGTCCCCAGTTCGATTCTGGGTCTCGCCACCAAGGATTGATGCGAAACAGCAGGAAATTTGGGGTTTGCAAAATAATTCCACTGGACCACTTCTGGACCACTTTTTAGGTTAGCCCACGTGAATTTTTCTATGAAAATCCCAGGCCATAGGAACTATGTGGTTAATGCCCATTTGTTAGTTGTTTTTAATAGATAGGCGTTAATTTTACGCCGTATGGTGAGGGTTGGTATAAGCATTGGTCTGCTTTACCATGCTTTTTGCCATGAAATTCTAGTCAAAATGAAATGCCGTTGCAATAGATTTGTGGTGGGTACGGATTGCGTAGCGGCTACGGCGAAGACGTTGCCTTTCCGGTGCGGATAGGTCTGGGGAAAAACAATCTGCAGAGGAATAGTTTACGAAAATAAAATTAAGCAGCGTAAAACCACCTTTCAAATTGATATTGACTTCACATGATACGGAATAATCAACGCTGAAAGCTCACATTAATGATAAAATTTTCTCAGAAGAAATATGAAAAGGAGAGGGCTATTGGGATAGGCTGCGTAGCTCCGTAAGGCATCAGGTTAGGGAAGTTATGAGAGGAATGGTATAGCGGCTTGCCATGAAGTTTTCCGCGTTTTGCCGTGGAGAAATGATCCACATTGCTAATCGTCCTACCATCGGAAGCAGGGACGGACCTATCGGATATGAAGCATCTATCCCCGAAGCGGTCTTTGTAAAACTTTATAAAATTAACCATTTGGGATGGTAAGTTTTAAAAAAATGCCCAGAATGGGCAATTCTTTTTTTGCCCCTAAATATCGCTGTTCCCCAATATTCAGTAACAAAAACTGGAAAGAATGTAAAATTTTC
>JAIRON010000026.1 GCA_031257495.1 Puniceicoccales bacterium | reverse complement strand
AAATATATACAATTCCCCATGACGCTCTCAAAGGTATTGACATTGAATATGTTAGAGGGGCAATTACCAATGGACAGAGACTTTTAGCCGCCATCCGAAATAGTAATATCTCAGCTTTTGAGGAAAATTCACCTATTAAATCGCGGCAGGATATGGTAGATTTGATGTGGGCCATCTGCGCGGAGGCATGGAAAATTGACGTAAACTATCAAGCAGGGAGCAGCGCAGCCTACGTTGCCGATGCAGATGGGAAAATATATATTGCATTGAAATATGCCAAAGAGGAAAGTTTCTCACTGGCTTATTCCAGGGGTGGCGCCAATGACAGCTCCCATTTGAAGCCTTTTGAGGAAAGTAAGAAATCTCAATATGGTTTAGATGCCTATGCCGCCGGCGCATCAGCAACTAGCAAGCGAAACGAGATATTGCCATATGGCCGAGCTACTCTTTTGTTTGGGCAGGTAAAGGCCTCGGAAAGTATGTTTGGGCAAGATCGAACTTTTATAAAACTTGAAGACTTTGGGACCGATAGTCGTTCCCCATCAGCTGGCGCTGTTGCACAAATTATAGGGCGAGTTTTCTCGTTTTGGAATTTATTGTGCCATGGATATCAGTGGCTAAAAAAAGCCGTTCTCAGAATAGGTCTACCGGATAAAGCGCAAGACTTCACGGAAAAAACTGAAGCAATTTCCAAAAAGGTTGTCTCATTTTGTAAAAAAGATAGCGAAGGTGTATCGCTTTCCCTGAAGGAAGGTGTTAAAGCCGCCGCAGAGAAAGGGTTGACTGCTTTAGCTAAATTTATTACGAAACAAAAAAGTGAGAGCAGAATACCGGCGGATGTTAAATGGCTTAAAAAGATGGAAGAGGAAATATCTTCCTGGCTGGAGGAGGATTTTTTAAAAAATTATCAAATATTGGCAATAGGAAAATGGAAGCAAGATCTTGATAATCAGGGTAGATCGACGCTGGCCTATTTCGAAACCCATGACCAATCTGCCCGGGAAATGGTGATGGATTTTGTTGCGTAGCTTTTCTCCTAACTCCCTGGGTGGTTTGTTTCACCTAGCAGTGAAATAAATTTTGCCAGGCACATCGACAAAAATTTAACAATATAAATTTCTAGTCTTGCCATATCAAACCTTGACAATATTTCACAACATTATTTTTGATAAGTAGTTGAAATTAACTGAAATGTTTTCCGGGCTTAAAAACAAGATAGTAAGTGCACTTTGTAAGATATTTGGCTTTTGGTCGCACGATATAGGCATAGATTTAGGTACAGCGAACACCCTGGTTTTTGTTAAAGACAAGGGCATTGTATTGCGGGAACCGAGCGTTGTTGCCATATATTCGACTTCTCGACGCGTACGCGCCGTCGGCGATGAAGCTAAGCGTATGCTTGGGCGTACTCCGGGAAACATCGTAACTTTAAGACCGATGAAGGAGGGTGTTATTGCCGATTTCGAAGTAACAGAGGCGATGCTGAGGTATTTTATACATAAGGTATCTCGCACCATGAAGTTTGTGCCGCCGCGGGTTATCATCGCGGTACCGTCGGGAATAACCGAGGTGGAAAAGCGTGCGGTAAAAGAGGCGGCCATACATGCTGGTGCGCGCGATGTGTTGCTGATTCAGGAACCAATGGCTGCTGCCATTGGGGTAGGGTTGCCCGTTGAGGAGCCGTCGGCGAGTATGATTGTTGATATAGGTGGAGGAACCACGGAAGTGGCTATTTTATCTCTGAGCGGTATGGTGTTTTCCCGGAGCGTCAGGGTTGGTGGCGATGAGGCAGATCGTAGTATCGTTAGCTATGTGAAGAGGGAATATAACTTGATCATTGGAGAGCATTCCGCTGAGGAAATAAAGGTGAAACTTGGTTCCGCTGCTCCCCTGGAAAAGGAGCTAAGTATGTCCATAAAGGGACGCGATTCCATTGCCGGTTTGCCGCGGACAATTACCGTAACATCACAGGAAATTCGCGAGGCCCTTAAGGATACGGTTACTTCCATCGTCAGTGTGATAAAGAGTGCCCTGGAACAGTGTCCACCAGAGCTGTCAGCCGATTTAGTGGATAAGGGAGTGGTGTTAGCCGGTGGAGGTTCCATGATTCGCAATCTGGACATTTTGATTTCCAATGAAACAGGGTTGCCCACGATCGTTGCAGAAGACCCTCTAAGCGCTGTGGCGAACGGAACGGGCATGGTTTTGCAGGATTTATCACTCTGGCTTGAAAATGAGTAAAATTTTACAACAAATTGTTTGACAGGGTGGTTAGTTATGCTTTGCTGGGAGAGGTTATGAAGAAGAGCGCGTCCCTAAGGTCGCTAAAGGTGCGACATCCTGATTGTCAGGTTGTGAATAGGCATGGGCGCGTGTATGTCATATGCAAGACAAATCCCAGGTACAAGGCGCGCCAGGGCTAATTTAAGGGGGTTACGGTGAAGAAAGATACGCATCCTGAGGTTCATCCAGTTTGTTTCATTGATGTTTCAACGGGGAAGAGGTTTATCACCGAATCAACATTGCGTTCCAAGCAAAAGGAAGTGATTGATGGCATCGAGTGCTACGTCGTGCACTGCGATGTAACTTCCGATTCCCATCCAGCTTATACGGGAGAAAAGCGTTTCGTTGACACAGCTGGGCGGGTGGAGAAGTTTAACAGGAAATTTTCCCGCTCCCGCGCTTAAATTTTGGCCGGCCGACTTAGCTCAGTTGGTAGAGCACTCGCCTTGTAAGCGAACGGTCGTCAGTTCGATTCTGACAGTCGGCTCCACTTTTGCCGGAAGGTCTAAGACCGCCAGGTCTCAGGCCACCACTGCCGCCAGGTCTGCCAGAGCCGAGGCCTCCCCGAACCGGCTGAAAGCCCAGGAGTATTTTCATGGTTCTTACGTCTTTTCAAAAGCCCAACGCCACTAGCTGCGCTTATAGAAAGAAAAGTTAAAGAAATAGCCGTGTACTTTATTTTGGGTTGTTCATTTGTTGACTTCCAAGCGTGAAGGGTTTAGACTTAGTCAGGTTGGTAGTTTATCTAGATCTAGAGGAAAAAAGATTGACCTTTGAGTTTTACTGAATAAAATAGAGCTCATGATGAAATCAATTGATTTAGCTAATAGTCCCGTTATTAACGATGGTCAGGCAGTGTTTGAAGTTGTCAGTGAGCGCGACGGTGGTGGGTTGCCCGCTGTTCTGAAATTGACTCTGGGATCACGCCTCAGGCAGAGTTTGGAGTCGGAGGATAATATGGTCATACCTGGGAAACGGCCAGACCTGGGCCTGATTAAAATTGAATTGGATGGCAGAAAAGTTATAGATTGTGCGGCCAACGCGCAGGTTCTGTATGACTTACAGTGGGAGGACTTGGAGAACGGGTATATCGTTTCGGCAGCTAAATTTATTCTGGACTGGAGCGAATCAGACGGAATTCTTGTCAAAAACAAAGATTCTTTGAAGGACATTAGGATGATTATTCTTTCCTTTTGTGCATCGATCGAATGGCTATGTGGCAGGGTGTACATAGATCAGCAGGAAATGCAAATGATGTTCAGGGAGTTTAGTAGAGATTTTAGTTCGTTTATGTGGCAGGGTGTTCCACGACTATGAAACGCAGGTGATGTTCAGGGAGTTTGATAGAGATTTTAGATCGTTTATTGATAACCAAAAAATGTTTTGGAGGGGTGAAAAATGAGAGCAGCGGGTTGGGATCCAAATCAAGGGGGAGCAGTTGCATTCGGGGATTTTGAGCGTAGAAATTTGCAAAGCCCAAAAGATAGACAAGAATGGTTTATTGAAAATTTGTATCGCAAATTGCAAGAGGCTAAGTCCGGGAGGCCAATGCCAAGCATGGCTGAATTAGATGCAGTGTTTAAAATCGATGGAAGATGGAGCAGTGAGTCCGTAGGAAAAATCAATAAAATGGTATCCGATTTGTGCGCCATGCCCAAGGGAAGAGAGATTCTATTGGCGCTATTCGAAAAGGCACAGGATAATGGTTTTCAAGTACGATTCACACCGCAAAGTGGTAATTTTTATGCCTCATGTCCGAAAATGGACGGGCAACAACCTTTCGTGGAAGTTGGCATGGATTTGTCCATATTCGGTGGGAATTTAGTAAAAATGCTATTTTTAGTATTTGATGGCAAAAACTACGGTACAGAAAAAGTAACCTACCCTCCATTTATTGCACTGGCCCATGAATTTGGCCATCTTGTGCACTTCATGGACACATATGAAGCGTTGCGGGATAAATACGGGGATACATTTCCAGTACCTCCGTCATCGTTGACAAGCTCAATTAATCAATGGCGTGATTTTACCCAAGTGGTATGCGCAGATAAAGGTTATCCTGGATTTTTCCAGAAAGGCGATGATGTCACGAGGCAACAAGCCGCTGCCTATAGAGTATGTTCCCGAAGAAAACTCGATGATATTATTTTGGAAGGATTGGGGTTAGAAAGAACGGATGCTAATTTAAAGGAATTAAGGAATTTCAAATTGGCTTTGGGTTTTTTAGGTGAAGGTTCACAAGAAGAAATGTTGAACATAATGTGCGATCCACGTTTTAACGATAGAATATTCTTAGAAGATGCCTGTAAATGCGGCTTGTTGCAATTACCCCAAGAAATCATCAGGAATGGAATACGTCTTGGGTGTAGATCGGATTATCCTCCCGCAAATCAGACCCCAGATGAGTATCGTGATTTCATTGAGAATGATATCATCCCAGCGGTCAGATTTTGGGCTCCACTTTTGCCGGAAGGTCTAAGACCGCCAGGTCTCAGGCCACCACTGCCGCCAGAGCTAGGGCCATCGGATACGGGTCCAACAGGCCCAGGAAATCCGGAATAGTTTCACGGTTCTTACGTTTTTTCAAAAACCCAACGCCACTAGCTGCGCTTATAGAAAGAAAAGTT
>JAIRON010000010.1 GCA_031257495.1 Puniceicoccales bacterium | reverse complement strand
AAATCGATGTTTAAAGTATTTTTCCAAACGCGGGCTAACATTCCCTCAATCAAAGCGTAAATATCCTCTCGATCGATAAAAGACATTTCCAAATCGATCTGGGTAAATTCCGGCTGGCGATCAGCGCGCAAATCTTCGTCCCTAAAGCAGCGAGCCAGGGAATAGTAGCGCTCAACCCCCGCGACCATGAGCATCTGTTTGTACTGCTGTGGAGACTGCGCCAAAGCGTACGCCGAACCGGGGTTCAAGCGACTCGGAACCAAAAATTCCCGAGCTCCTTCCGGTGTGGTCTTAAACAAATAGGGCAATTCGATTTCCAAGAAACCATTTTCATCGAGATAATTGCGGGCAGTACGGGCGGCAATGTGGCGCAAAAGTAAATGCTGGTAGTTCCTTTTTCTACGCAAATCGAGGTAGCGGTAAGTCAGTCGCAAATCTTCGCCAACTTGTTCAGCCTTAGAATCTTCCATCGGGAACGGCAGCGGGTCGCATACATTGTGAACGATCAATTCCTCGGCGAGTACTTCAATCTGTCCAGTGGCTAGGCGATTATTTATTGTTTCAACGGGGCGCTCGGCAACGGTTCCACGTATCTCAATGACAGATTCGTCCCGCAGTAAATGCACGCTGCGAAACTTTTCCAGCTTCGGATCAAAAACAATCTGCGTTATTCCTCCGCGATCGCGTAAATCTACAAAAAGTAAGCCTCCATGGTCACGAATGGATTGCACCCATCCAATTAGGCGAACGCTTTGTCCAACATGGGAAATGTTCAGCTCGTTACATCTATGCGACCTTTTCATATGAATCCTTCAAAATTTGCCAAACCTCATAGGCTCAAGGAAAGAAATTTCTTGATACGGGCAAGATTTTCTTAGAAAGTATTAGCTCTATCGAACAATGAAAAAAGGGAAAGCCAATAAAAGTAAGCGGGGAAATTTATGTATAAATTTTGGAATCAACATCCTTATCCCAGCTGTTGTTATGATGATGTTCGATGACTGGTTTGGCATTTCCCCCAAATTAGCCCTTATTTTAGCACTATCGTTTCCCCTAGGTTATGGGGTGTTTGACCTAATCAAAGAGCATAAGTGGAGCCTGTTTTCCACTGTAGGCTTTTTCAGCGTGCTGGTAACCGGTGGCATAGGACTACTCAAGCTGCCACGGGAATGGATAGCAACTAAAGAAGCCAGCGTCCCCATAATATTTTTCCTATTCATCGTGATATCATCGTTCAGTAGGCGCACCTTCCTGGAAAAGTTGCTGTTTGACGAAAATATTTTGAACAGTGATTCTGTTTACGCTTGCCTGCGAACGGAGGAACAAAAAGCTAAACTTCATAAAATTATGCTGCGAGCATCCATCATATTGGCTTTCTCTTTTCTGCTCAGTGCGGTTTTGAATTTTTGGCTGGCCAAGATAGTAATACGCAGCGAAAGCGGCTCCGTACAATTCACAAAAGAGCTCGGTTGCATGGTAGCATTGAGCTATCCCATAATTGTAGTTCCCTGCACCATTGTTCTGTACTATATGATGCACTACACAGTAAAAAAGTTGGAATGCCTAACAGGCCTAAGCGCCGATGAAGTGTTAAATACAAAGTAAAAAGCCGCTCCAGATAAATTAAGAAAAAGAAGAGGAACAATTGCCATTCGCAACGAAAGAATTTTCTGTAATGAAGCCTTTAATGCTGATGTTTGAAGCAATTTTGCTGCCACAGGACAGTACCGTACCTGGATTTAACACTGAATTACAGCCCACTTCTCCGTAATCACCAACTATGGCGCCAAATTTTCGTCGATTTGTGTCAAACTTTTCCTCACCGTCGAAAATTTTTATCAACTTGCCATCTAAGCGTAAATTGGCCAGGATGGCACCGGCCCCTAAATGGGCATGATTGCCCAGAATGGAATCGCCCACATAGTTAAAATGGGGGACTTGCACATCGCTAAGCAAAATGGAATTTTTTATTTCCGTGGAATTGCCCACCAGGCACCGTTCGCCTATCACACAATTCTCACGGACATATGCAAAGGGGCGGATCTCCGTCCCGGCGCCGATGTAACACGGCCCACGAATCACGCACATACTGGGAAGAGTAACGGATTTGTGGATGAAAACATCACCGCCGATATCGCAATCCTTGGGAAAAATTGTTAACATTTCATCCCTAGCGGCGAGAAATTTTACCGCCAGTGGAATTTTGTCAAGCCACTCAATGGGAGACTCATCAACTAAAAAGATTTTTTCAAAGAGCTCTTCCTGGGGAAGGTTAAAAAATCGCCTAGCGGGAGCTTTCATAGATCATCGAGCTTATAGTTAATTTTATCCTTCAATTTTTGAAAAAATCCGGCCTGCTTATTCACAGTCACACCCAGGCTTTTGGCAAAATTTTCCAGCGCTTCTCGCTGGTCCTTATTCAAGCTTTTTGGCACATCGATGTCCACGTGAACGTACTGACTTCCCCGACTGCCCCCATTTACATGGGGCATTCCCTGGTTTTTCAGCCGCAAAACAGCGCCACATTGCGTCCCTTCCGGAATCTTTAGGGAACATTTTCCATCGATGGTCACCACCTCCACCTCCCCACCGAGGGCGGCGATGACAAATGGGATCTTCTGCGAGCAATACAGGTCGTCCTCATGGCGCTCGAAAAGGCGGTCATCGGCGACATTGACAACCACGTAAAGGTCTCCCGTCGGGCCACCGTTCTGCCCCGCCTCGCCATAGCCACTGAGGCGCAATTTTGTCCCATCACATACACCGGCAGGAATTTTCACCTTAGCTTTGCTCTCCTCAACAACCGCACCATTGCCCCTGCAGGAAGCACACGGCTTTTCCAAAATTGATCCGCTCCCTCCGCACCGGGAACAGGTCTGTTGCATGTGAAAGAACCCCTGGCTCATGCTTACAAACCCCGAACCACCGCAGGTCGGGCAGGTCGTCCGCTTTGTCCCTTTTTCAGCACCGGTACCACCACAAACCTTGCACTGCACATGGCGGTGATACTTAATGGTTTTTTCCACTCCTGTAAACGCATCCTTTAGGGAAATTTGCAGGGTGTACATCAGATCGGCACCGCGGCAAGCACGATTGCGCGAAGCCTGGGAACGGCTGCCAAAGCCAAACAAATCGCCAAAGCCACTATTGCCGAACACTTCACTAAAAATATCCGTCGCATCGCGAAAGTTTCCGCTGTAGGAATAGGACTGGGAACGGCCTCCTCCACTATCAAAGGCGGAATGGCCGTAGCGATCATAGGCAGCACGCTTGTTTCCATCGTGCAAAACTTCGTAGGCTTCGGAAATTTTCTTAAACTTCTCCTCCGCTGCCTTGTCGCCGGGATTTTTATCCGGATGATACTTCAGCGCCATCTTGCGGTACGCCTTCTTTATCTCATCCTCGGAAGCATTTTTAGCTACGCCAAGCAGCGAATAGTAATCCTCATTAGCCATGGGCTTCGGCCCCTTGTTTCGTCGACACGATCACCATTGCGGGACGAATCAGGCGATCATCTAGCTTGTAACCCTTGCGAACCACGCAGGTTACCGTATCTTCCTGCAAATTTTCCACATATTCGCGGCGCACACACTCCTGCTCATGTGGGTTGAAACTTTGGTGCAATGGAACAACTTCACTCAACCCGTAGGAAGCTAAAATTTTCTTCAACTGTTCAAAAACCATGCTAAACCCGGCCACAATCTCTTCGGCTCCATAATTTTTCGCAGACTGTAGTCCGAGATCAAAATGATCCAAAATAGGTAGGAGATCCCCAATTACGGTACTGGTCATGGCAATGCGAATTTCCTCCCGATCCTTTTGCATGCGTTTCTTAAAATTGTCCAAGTCGGCCAATGCTCTCAAATAGAGATCCATCTGAACCTCCAGTTTTGCTTGCAATTCGCTTATCTTAGCCTCTGCATCCACATTACCGGCTTCGGAAGCTTCCCCTTCTTTCGAACACTTCAAACATTGATGTTCGTCCATTTCACTAAAATCTTTGCAATTCTTTGTCATAACCGTTTTTCGTGAAAATGTAGCAAAACTCATGCCAATCCACTCCGTTTCGCCATAATTCAACAATATGGGAAACGTTTCTATAACCTACTAACTGGCAGAAATTAGCAGAACTGTAAAGATAATTTTGCCAAACAATATCAAACAATAAAAAGAGTTGTTATTTGCACCCTACAAGGGGGCGACGAAAATAATAAATAAAATCGTTCAATATCTTACGAAGTAATTTTAGTCAGCTAAGAAATTACTCTATGGCATCTACGCTTATAACTTCGCAAAGCATTTAGTGAAATGCTCTGTGAATAAATCATGAAAGTTCGGCAATTCAATCTTCAAAATTTTACCACTAACCTTCATCTTTTCTTCTAGAAACTTTGTATCAAAAAGCTTTTTCGTAAAATTTGTTCGAGAAAAGATAAAAATGACTTTGATATTGGTGAATGCTTTTTCGTAAAATTTTCATAAAAGAAACATATAAATCTTAATTCATGGAGGTAAAATGATTGATTTTTTTACTAAAAAGGTTGGTCCCGCTTTAATGCAAGTAGGCACTAACTTGGCAAGCACAACTACTTTGGTAAGTGCGATAGGAGGTGCCGTAGCAGGAGGAATTGCAGGTGGTATCCTAGCTTATGTCACCACTAACGCAGATAATAGAGAAATTCAAGATATGGCCAGGAACATAAAATCTATTCGCATTTTAGACATACCGTTGCTTAAAAGGTATATCCAAAATGGAAACAAAACTCCAGGTAAACGCGCTTTGGAAGGTGCTGTTATAGGTTTCAAAGTCGGATTGCCATCTCTTATTATGAATAGGATTTGGGGCTATAGTTCAATTATTTGCGTAATACACAGTGTTATAGGGGCAATAGTTAATGTTCAAAAAGCAAGACCTTTCCTAGCAAACTCTCTTCGTGATAGAGGACCCCAATGTTTGGTAGCGGAAGGTGTAACAGAGGAAACTGAAACTGCAACGATGAATGAAGTGGATACGGCCACTGATGCGCCCACAACAAACAATGAGTAATAATTGACGAACTGTGTAGCAATTTGATTGCAATAAACTAACATGCTTCCACCAAGGATAAGCTGCATATCATTTGTAAAATTTGCTTATCTGCAGGCTCAAAACGATAATAACTTTTCTGGCTTGTGTGTAGCTAATAATACGCCATTTTTACTGAAAATTGTCCACGCCAAATCAGGAAGACATATGTATCCGCTTCCGTCATATCTGAATTGTGTTTAGGGAAGTATCTGGCTAAATAATAGAAAATTTTACAAGCTTTACCTGAGTGCGCAAAGATTTGTCGCGGGGCACAATTGTAAAAATTTTCTCAAAATTTTGATGTTCCTATATTTTTTAAAAAAAAACTTTGACTTTTTTTACCCCACCCTGTAGTCAGTTGAGCATACTGATCTTTTTTATGCAAAAAACAAAACCCTTAATTCTAATCGCAGAAGACGACTCTCAGCTGACTGAAGTCTTGACTAAGCAGCTTAATTTGTCGGGTCTGAACGTGCAAGTGTTCCAGAACGGAACCGACACAGTAAACTTCCTCAAACGCAATTTCGCAAGCGTGATTCTTTTGGACATCAACTTGCCAGATGTGGACGGATTTAACGTCATACATCAGCTGCGCAGCGAGGGAATTTCAACGCCTGTCATCTTTTTGACCGGATTTTCCGATGAATTTTACAAGTTGAAAGGTTTCGACGTCGGCGCAGATGATTTTGTCACAAAGCCTTTCAGTTTCACCGAGTTGGTAGCGCGTGTGCGCGCGGTCTTGAAGCGAACATCGCTTTCCGGTGACTTCTCCATAACGGGCAATGCGGCATTGAATGACGATGATTTTGAGTTTTGTGGCGCTAAAATATCGCCAGCTTTTATGTATATTGTTTTTCCGAATGGAAATAAAGTACGCATCGGTAAAAAAGAAATTGGAATCCTGAAACATTTTGCTTATAATACCGATGTGATTTTGAGCAGGAAAAACATAATACACAGCGTATGGGGCGAGCATGCGAACGTACGCAGTCGGTCAATGGATCAGTATATCGTGAAACTGCGCCAAATTTTCAAGAACAACGATTGTTCAATGGATAGGTTGCGCACCCTTCATGGTATCGGTTATACCTATTGTAAAAATAGTAGCACTCCTCTGATGACACGGCGCGAATATGCAGACTCCTGCGACATCTTGTAAATTTTCGTCTAAATAAATTTAGCGGTAATCGGGGGAAGATATTTATGGCGAATTGTTTTTCATGCTTTGCATGAAAAGTATGAAAATACTAAAAGTGTTGGGACATTTGGCAGAATTTTTTAATTTTTGCTTGCTGGTAGCAATTTTTTTCTATGATTGCTCCTATTAATTTAACAAAAAAATCCGAGGTTTGGTGACTTGGTGTGCTTGTTCGCCGAATAAGGAGTTAGTAGTTATGAGAACTTCACCCAAAGAATTATTTGAAGCGGGTGTTCATATCGGACATCAGCGAAAACGCTGGAACCCAAAAACTCGTCCCTACATATATGATCACCGAGGCGGCATAAGTATCATAAATCTTGAAAAAACTTGCGAACAAATCGACAAAACGTGGGATTTTATGAGAAATTTGACCGCATCTGGCCAAGATATTTGGTTTGTTGGGACTAAAAAACAAGCGAGAGATATCGTGAAAGAAGGGGCGGGCGCAGTGGAAATGCCATTTTGCGCAAATCGTTGGTTGGGCGGTACATTAACGAATTTTCAGACGATTGAGCGTAGTTTGCTGAAGTATAAAAAATTTCTCAAAATGGAAGAAGAAGGGGAGCTTGCTAAGTTGCCGAAGAAAGAAGGGGCTTCCATCAAGCGCGTGATGAATAAAATGCATAACAATTTCGAAGGCATGATGAAGATTGAATCACTGCCGGGAGCGTTGTTTGTTATAGACATAAGGCATGAATATATAGCCGTAGCCGAAGCAAACCGTGTTGGCATCCCGGTAATCGCCATGGTTGACACAAATTCCGATCCAACCTTAGTCGAATATCCAATCATAGCAAATGACGATTCCGTAAAATCCATCCGTCTGATTCTAGGAATCCTGCTCGAAGGTGTGCAAGACGGCCTGTCTCAGCGTACGGCCAAGCGGGACGATGCGAAAAAACTAATAAGCAAAGAAGAGCTTGTCTCCATTGAACCCGACGTGACCATAGACATGAGTATAGACACGGAAACCATGGAAGAGCCGGAAAGCGAAGAAAAATCCGCGATTAAACCGAAGCGCAAGCGTTCATCGACGAAGAAAACTGTAAATAAAGAAAAAGAAAGCAAGGAGGCAAAGGATGAGTAGCGTAACAGCGAGCATGGTAAATGAACTTAGGCAAAGGACGGGAGCTGGTTTGATGGAGTGCAAGAAAGCGCTTGTCGAGGCCGGTGGTAACTTTGACGAGGCAACGGTGATCCTTAAAAAGCGAGGTATTGCTTTCGCTGAAAAAAAAGTAGGGCGCGATGTCAGTGAAGGAGTTATTCAAGCCTACATACACCCGGGGGCCCGCATTGGTGTGCTGCTTGAATTGAAATGTGAAACTGATTTTGTTGCCAAAAATGAAGAATTTCTGAAGTTGGCGAGGGATATATGCATGCACATTGCCGCAATGTCGCCAAAGTACATTTCTTTCGAGGAAATCCCAGAGGAAGACGTAGCCAAGGAAAGGGAAGTTGCGGCTGAGCAGTGCAAAGGAAAGCCGGTAAACGCTATCGAAAAAATCATTGAAGGTAAACTCGCAAAATGGTACGGAGAACAATGCTTGCTAAAACAACCATTCGTAAAAAATCAGGAACAAACTGTGGAATCTTACATCGCGGAGTGGATTAGCAAAATCGGCGAAAACATAAAAGTTGCCCGCTTTGTCCGCTATCAAATATAGCTGCCGTGGTGCTTTGTAAAAAATAAGACAGTAGCTAAAACCACTGCCTTATTAAATCTTCCTGAACAAACTAAATCGAATCTTGAATCAATTATCAGATTCACAATTATAGACGCTCCCTTTACCTTTTCGTTCAAAAAAATTAAAATATATTCTCCTTTGCCCTTTTAGTACCGTTGCTACCATTCGTTGGAATGCACACGTGATGAGTCAAAGCGATTCAATAGTTGCAGAGTTTGGTCGGAAAATCCAATGGGTACAAGGGCAAATGGTTCGATGCTATTCGGCAAATTGAACAACTTTTTAAAGTCCTGGCGATATTGCTCATTGGGATATAAGCCAACCCAAACGGAGCCCAAACCGAAACTCGTCGCCGCAATTAGAATGTTTTCCGTTGCCGCCGCACAGTTTTGCTGAAAAAACTCCGGCAAAATTTCGGCATCCTCATCTCCACACACTAAAATAGCACGCTGCGCTTGTAACAACATTTGCGCATAGGGATGTATTTTGGTTACGGCGTTCATCACATCGCGATCCGATATAACGATAAAATGCCAGGGTTTAGATCCCATGGCCGAAGGCGCTGACATTCCAGCATGTAAAATTTTCTCGATGGTTGCGTCGTCAATTGATTTCGCGGAGTAATTCCTGACACTGTGCCTTTTTAAGATTGTATCCATGAGATGGACACTAGGAAACGGCAGGCTTCTTGCAACCACTTTCGTTTTCATTTAAATTTTACGAAATCTGCGTTTTTATTCGACCAACCTTTGCCGAAAATACGAGCTTCATATTTTCACAACACCTCTTTTTTACTTTTACGGTGTTTATAATAAAATTAGTGCCCGGCAAACGTTTTATTTACAATGGCAGCTACACACGAATCTGACCATACGTTGAGCGCCGTTTCTATCATGTCTATGATGCTGTAAAATGGTAATATGACACCCATTAGAGGTATGGGAATGCCGATGGAGGACAGTAGACTTGCACTGAGAAAAAAACACCCCATGGGGACACCGGCATTACCAACGGCCGCTATGGTTGCTATGATAATCCAAGTCAATAGGGCGATCGGTGTAATCGCTACTCCATAATTTTGCATCAGATAAACAACTGTGGTAAATATGAATGCCGCACAGCCATTCATGTTTATAGTCGTACAGAGTGGCAGGGTAAATTTGCTAATTTTAGGACTTATGCCCAATTTTGTTTCTGCCATTTCCATGGTGACAGGTAGGGTTGCGGCGGATGATTTCGAAAAAAATGCAACGGATAACGCCGGTAACATTGCCCTAAACATGCGCAATGGATTGATTTTTTTACATGCCAAAAAAATGGGCAAAACTATGGCGCCTTGGAGAATATTTGCCAGCACCACGATGAGAAAGTAGGCACCCATACCCATTAAATCGACGTTTCCCCTTGATTCATGTATGCTAACAGTGATAAAACCAAACAGCCCAATGGGGAGTATTTTCACTATAAATTTTGTTATGACGAAAAATACATCGTGCATCCCTTTAAAAAATAAAATAACCGAATTTTTGGCTTTATCATCCTTTATGAGCCCTATTGAAACCCCGATGATGACGCTTATAAGTAGAACGCTTAAAACTTTATGTCCTGAAAATGCTTCAAGAATATTGCTAGGCACAATCTCCAAAAGATACTGTGCGTAATTATTTTGCGGTCCAACGCCAATGTTTTCCGGAATAGTAATATTAACATTGGACGGCTTGATAGCAACATACAAAATAGCGGCCACCGATGCTGCTATTACCGTTGTTGCCAATGTGTAGAACAGCGTTTTCTTCCAAATTGCCGACATTTCTTTGCTAGAGCTGCAGTGAAAAAGGGCGACTACGACGGAAAGAGAAATAATGGGCATGCTTATGCACCTAAACATTCTTATGAATACTTCGGAACAAAATTTTCCAATTTGTACCAAAAATTGGATCTCCGTGAATCCACAGTATATTCCGGCCAAGATTGCAATGGCGTAAAAAACAATCTTCCTAAAAAATTTTGCATCATTGCCCATTTTGTATAAAATTTATCGTGTCATCGGATATTTGAATATTTTGTCAATGCAAATAAATGCAAGCTTCTTGCGGCTGTATGGTGAGCACACAAGTATAGAAAACGGTAAAATTTTCGTGGGCAGTTCCGTTTATGTTGAAACTTTATAAATTTTTAGTAAATTTCCTATGTGAAACACAAAATATCTAAGATAATTAGCATGGGACTCGTGCTGTGTTTAGCAAACTGGGGCGTTGCTTTGGGAAATTTCAGGTACAAACCGAAAAATAAGACTAAAGTGGCAACTCCGCCTCAGGCAATTTCATCTGAAAATCAGGACTTTTTGTATATTCGTGCGCGAACTCTTTTTATAAATGACGACTTAGAAAAAGCCTACACCGCCATTAGTAATCAACTTCAATTTTATCCCGATGATGAAAAGTCCCGTACATTGCATTCGATGATAAAAACTGCCATGGAGCGTAAAGCCAATGGGGAACATAAAAACGCGCGGACACAAATGTTGAATGACGTAGATGAAGCGTGGAAAATTGAGGAATCCACTGATAAAATTGATAATTTCCCATCAAACAATAGCATAAGCGCAAATCCAATTGTAACCAAGTTGGCGGAAATCATTATTCCCCAGGCTCATTTTATCAACATCCCCATAAGCCAGGCAGTGGAAATGATTACCGAGTTGTCCATAAAATATGACACAACGACCGAAAATCCTTACGAAAAAGGAGTAAATATTGTTCTGCTGTGTCCAAATGCAGAAAATGAACCTAGGATCACATTGAACCTGCGCAATATTTCCCTCGAGCGCCTTCTGTTCTATGTTAGCCAAGCGGCAAATTACAAATGCGACCACACCTCCGACGCTGTAATAATCGGTGATGAAAAACTTATACACGAGCAACTTGAAACTAAGTTTTTCCCCGTTTCGCGAGCAACGGTCATACGCATGAGCGGCCAGCAAAATTGGGATCGCGGTGCTGTGGATGAAACAAAAACGGCAATCCTCGAAGAAGAAGCGGCAATTAAGAATTTTTTCGTGCGCGCAGGAGTCGAATTCAACACCGTTCCCAGTAGCAATTTGGCCTTTGATGGTTCTCAATTAATCGTCACCCATACCCTAAAGAACCTGCAGCGCGTCGAGCGCATTCTGCAAAAGTATACTCAAACGCGGCAGGTGGAAATTGAGGCTAAATTCTTGGAAGTAACCCAAGGAGCCCTTGATGAGCTCGCCTTTCGCTGGAATGTTTCAAATCGCTTAAATAAAGATCGAGGCCAGGTAAAAACAGGTGTTTCGACTGATAAAAACCCCGATGTGGATAATTTGAGAACCTTAGCCCAAGCATTCGCGCCCTCCAATTCATCACTCGGAGATGGTAAGATTGTGATATCTAACCCACCGGATTCAATACCCATCAATAATCAACCACCAACTCTGCCCGGGCAAATAAACATTGGCACTGAAAGCGTGCCATTGGGAAGCTTTCTCGGCGTAATCGACCGCGTACAGGTAAATTTGATGATTCGTGCGCTTGAACAAAAAACTGGATCCGACCTGATGAGTGCCCCGAAGCTAACCGTGTTATCCGGTAAAACGGCAAATATCGTCGTGGCACAGGAACTGCGCTACCCACAAAGTTATGGTGAAACGCGTTCGGAAGTGGGTAGTGGATCGTCACTCAACAACGCCACATCGGCAGGTGTAACCATCACAGCCGGTACTCCACGGGATTTTACTACGAAAAACATCGGCGTTGAAATGCGCGTAACTCCCATCGTGGAAGACGATACGAACGTCAGCTTAAAATTGGAACCAAAGGTCACTGAATTTGAAAAATTCATGGAATATGGCGGTATGAGCGTAGCCGTTGCCGGCGGAAGCACGGTTTACCTTCCCTCTGGATTTTACCAGCCCGTCTTTTCCACTAGAGAAATTCGCACGGAAGTTACTGTGCAAAACGGTTGGACCGTTGTAATGGGCGGCTTGACGCGGGAAGAAGTCAAAACCGTCGACGATAAAATCCCAATTCTGGGCGACATTCCTCTCTTGGGTAGATTGTTCAGATCGAAGAGTGAAACGACGCAAAAGCGAAATTTGCTGATATTTGTCACCGCTCGCACCGTAACTCCAAACGGGACAAAATTTCAAAAGCCGCAAACTAAGTCAAATTTTCGCCAGATGCTCACCCCACAAAAACAATAGAGAAAATTGGTTTATTTTTGGCAAATAATAGGCTTGGAAAGTCGAAATTAACCTTCACACAAAAGCTCAACTATGGCGCATGCTTCACATATTTTTCCACCAACTTGGTTATCATGTGATATTTCCAGCTGATTTTTTCAATCTTGAGTTCACTACTTTCCAAAAAAACATTTCTTGCATCCACGGAGAATGGCCCATGTAAACTATTTTTTGTAGTATAGGTGTTGAGTTTTCATGTGGTGAAAAAATCCCACAATTTCGTATTGGGGCTGTTGGTATTCCATATAAGTGAAGCTTTTGAGGATCAAAATTATCGGAAATTTTATTGTGATCGGCGATCAAAAATTTTTTGATAAAATCTTGAAAAAGCTCCTCGCTAGAAGGGCAAAGGTAAATTTCAATGTATTCTTCCTAAGATATTTCAAACCAATAAAATTTTCTACTATCCTCAAAGGTCAAAATAGTATGGGCTGAGATTTTTCATCGTAGTAGCAAATAAAATATGTTTTTGCTTTCATATTTTTTCACAAAAAGATACCAAGCCAATTCAACTTGGTCTCAACATACACCCGTTTGGTTTTTAGAACCTGTTCCGGCGTTTGTAAAACATAGTCTTTCATAAAGTCGTTCTAAAAACCATCATTTGTAATATATGGTGAAGTTTGTCACTTTTATCAAGATATTCATATTCGATATTGGAAACACTGAAAAATATTTTATTTGTTTACTTTAGCCTTACTTTTTTTCTCATTTAAGCCATTGATTTATAATAAGATGCTTTAAAAAACGTCCATGGCGATGCGTTTTTAAACTGTTTACTTCCCAACTAACTTAAGCACATCATTGATGCCTTGCTAAAAGTTTAGTTCCAATCCATAGTGCTCCTTTTAAGGAAAATCATCATTATTGGCTTCTATGAAGTAATTATTGAATAAATTTTTGCGTAGCAATTTGAAGGCCGTTGACTTTCCCAAGCTAACAGAATCATTTGTGTCCATTATCATTGTGGGTGGCAAAAGGCTAATGTGGGAAACGACACCATGTGTTTTTCAAAATTAAGCTTTACAGCAAAATTTTTCCACAATGAATTTCGCAAAATTTTAATCTTGCATAAACAACAAATATGCATCGAATGAGTAATGGTTGGGTATCGATCGATGATCAAGCCGATGAACCCCGCTAGGTCCGGAAGGAAGCAACGGCAGTCAGGAAATTTCATGCGAGCGTAATACTCAACCCCTATTGGTTTGTTGAGGCTAGGGAAGATAAGGCTTATTTTTCGGTATTTTCAGAGTGAGGGTGTTTTTTCTTTGAAGAGAGGGGGGTAATCTTTAACTTTACTGTCTTTTACGCTTAATTTATACCCGCAGGATTGCCACATCTCAGGTATGTTCACACATACGTAGCCCACTCCTTTCTATGCATTAATCAACAAAATTATCTTGTTTAACCTGGCCAAAAGTTCCTCATTGGGAACATGAGCTAGCATATGGTCTTTCAGTGGCATCCCATTTTCATTGCGTAATGATAGTATTTTCTTTATAGTTTCTAGACCATACTCTCGCCAGCTTAATCTTTCCAGCATTTTTAAAATTTCACACCAAATAGCGGAATTTCCTTCGATATGCCGGGAAATAATTTTCCTCAGCGCTCCACCGTTGGCTTCTAACAGTATACCTGAATGGGCCACTCTTTCTATTGAAGATTTTAACAAATCAGCCCAAACAACAGGATCTTCGGTACTATTAGCCAATATTTCTAGAAACTTTCCATCCTCTTCTAACATTATATACTGCCACCAATATATATCTCGCGACCCACTCTCCAATATTTCGAAAATTTTTCTGAAATCATCAGAACTTTGACTAAGCCGAGCTAAAGACATAAAAAATCCTCTATTTTTTAATGCCGACAGCAGATTTGTTGCATCAATCCTATCAAGCTGGCCAAATATTTTAAGAATTTGCGCTCGGACATCGGTGTCTGCGCTAAATTTAGCCAAGGAGATCAAGAATGCTTCGTTATTCGCTGTCAATAATGCTGGCAAATGCAACTTGTCATTATCTTCTATTTCGTCTATTACCGGGAAAAACTTTTTCAAAGCATCAAGATTTTTAGTTTTTTCGACAGATTCAGCTAAAAATCTCAAAAACGCCCCATCATGTGCCATTAGCAGCGCAAATGCATCGCATTCATTCAGTTCGTTTTGCAATATTTCAATAACTTGTTCCCAAATTTCGAGTTTCTGACTAAGTTTAGCCAAAGATTTCAGGAACATTTCGCTGCCACCTGTTTTTAGTAAATCTTCCCAATTTTTTCTGTCTAGCTTGTTAAATATTAGTAATAGTCCCTTTAAAGCCTCGGCATCACTAATCTGTGAAGTCAAAGACCTCAACAATGCTCCGTCGTGTTTCACTAGCGCTTTAAAAAGAATGGATTCATTCAGTTCAGATAATATCGATAAATACAGCTTCAGAAGGTTTGGATATTCTTTTATATTTCCAGCCATAACATTTGGAATTAGCATTATATCCCGACCTCGTTCTGCCGTGTACCAATTCCCTTTATTTGAAAGACGATATTCAGTTTGACGTACAAAACTTGATCCGAGTATTTTCATTTGCTGCCCAAGATCAAATTTTTCAAATATGTTGAAGAATTGTTTTTGAGTTGCTTCATCTGTCGGATGTATTTCAGCAAATATGCGCGTCATACGATGAGGCTTTTCATTGCCTATATATTGGATTACTTCTTCCTGTCTATCTGGCGCTAAACTCTCAAGCCAAGAGAGTACTCTTTTAGAATCATTGATACCACAACTTTCCACGTAAAATTGCTCATCCACAATTGCTTTTAATTTCCTTTCCTTCGACGTCCGCAACTCCCAAGGGAGACCCAAGGAAAAAAATGGCGCAAGAATAGTCCTGGCAATAACTATAAATTTATCTTTTATAACTTCCCATGCTATTATGCAAAAATTTACTATCTGCTTTTTTTTGGGGTTAGTTGCATTGGTGCTTCTTTCATTCAAAGGAACATTCCCATTCTGGTCTGATACTCTCGATGGTTGTGGATTTTGTTGCCTAACTTTTGAAGAATCAATTAAGTGCTTGCCAATTTCACTCGCGCTTGTTCCTCCTTTCGGGGAACCTATTTGACCCACCGTTATAGGTTCACTAACTAAATTTTGACTGCACAAATCAGAACCGACTGAGTTCATACTTTCCATAAAATACCTTCACAAACTTAACTTCTCTCAAAAAAAAGAAGGAATTATTATTATTAATGTCAAGACAAAAATAAGGTTTTTGCAATTTGCGCATCACAAAGCATAGCATTAATAAAGCTTAAGTAATGCAAAAAACGCAAACCATTTATTGATTAGTGCGCAAGTTTCGCGCTGAAGTTCAGCACGGTGGAAACAATGCTTAGGGCTAAGATGGCCACAATGGCAAAGGCAAAAAGCAACGCGGCAGAGGACGTTATTGTAACTAGCTTTTTCAAAAAATCGCTTAACTGGGCGTCGTACATTTCTCCAAGGGTAGCAAAATGTACTGCCACATTGCCGATTTTTTCACCAACTGCAATAATATCTGCTTCGGATCCATCAAAAATTTTATACGTTTTAAATGCCGATGCCAGCGCCACCCCATCCAAAATTGCGTCACGGGCTTTGATGTAATTTTGTCTAAAAAAAATATTGGAAATTGATTGAGCCACCATATTTACTGCTTCTGAGGTAGCTACGCCTCCCGATATCAGGCTTGCCAGCGCATTGGCGATGCGAGCGCGTATGAGTAGCGTATACAGATGGCCAATGGCAGGGATTTTAAAAAGAAATTTATCAAAAATTAAGCGATATTTATCAAAGTGATACAGGTATCGCAGAAATATCACTGCCATCAGAAGCAACAGGAAAAAAATCGGAAAATAGTGCACAAAAAAACGGGAACAACTAACCAATAAACGCGCCGTTAGGGGCAGCTGACCACCAAAGCTACGCAGCATTGTTTCCATTCGCGGCATTAAATAAAACAGAAAAAGCAAAATTACCCCAAATGCCACACAACATATGAAAAGCGGATAGCTCAGGCCGGCAATGAAGCGCTTTTTAGTTTCAATTTTCTGCCGCAATGAAGTGACAATATTAACCAACGCATGGGACAGTTTCCCTGTTAAATCACCCAGCTCTAATACGCTTAACATGCTATCATCGAAGAAATTGCAACATTTCTTAAGTGCTTGAGCAAGGTTATTTCCATCTCTCAATTTTTCTAAAATCTGACAACTTAACAGATTTTCCTTCTCCGAGGAGGAATTTTTAGATATCGATTCAAGGGCATCGGCTAAAAGTAATCCACCATTGCAAAGATTAGCCAGTTTTTCCAAAAAACGTACCATTTCACTATCGGAAAATTTTAGGGCACCACCGCACCTCCCGATTTTCAATTTAAATATTTTGTTGCCAATTATTTCATCACACGACAAAACTGTAACATCTTTTTTAGCCAAAATCTGCATTGCTTCCTTGCGCGAATCAGCTTCCACTTTCCCATGTACGGTTGTCCGCTTCCCGTCCAAACCTTTATATTTAAATTTCATTGGCGCAATTGTGGCAAATTTATGCCCCTCTGACAAGAAATTGCTATTCGCAGGTCATTTTATTCATGCGCAAACTGTAGCTGTATTGCTGCAAAAACGCTTTTAAAAAGGCTTCCAGTTGCATCATATCATGTTTATATTCAGCGGAATGAATCAAATTATGTTCCAACAAAAAATCGGAACGTAAATAAAATCCAACAGTAGAATTGCTATTAAACTGAAGCACATATTTGTCCGTCACTATCTGGTAAACGCCATTTCTATAACTCACAGCAAAGTGTGGCGCTTTTTCGTCGAACAGGCTATGCCCAAAGGAAAAATATGGTTTATCGTAGCCAATAAGGTCCAAAACCGTCGCCATTATGTCCACTTGCTGAGCCACCACGTTACTCTTTCCATGCAGCTCACCACTGGGATCAAAAATAGCAAAAGGAATGGAATAACCTCCCAGGCTTTTTTGATAATAACGCTCCGTTGCACAGGAAGTATGGTCTGCGCACAGGATAAAAATTGTATCCCTATACCAGTCTGTTTTTTGTGCGGATTCAAAGAAACGTCTAAGTGCAAAATCGGAATATGCCGTTACTTCCTGCAATGGATGTTCACCGGTCGGGAAAGATCCTTTGTATCGTTTCGGAACAACGAAGGGGGCGTGGGAAGATAGAGTAAAAACAACCGCACAAAAAGGAAGCTCTGTTTCGCTCAAAACTTCGGATACAAACTGTAGCCATTCTTCATCGTATATGCCCCAGTGGACCATTACTTTCGATTTTGATATCTGGGGATATCGCTTAAAAAAATCACGCTTACACACGTACTTTTCGATACCGGAATAGGCACGGGTAGTGTCAAATTCACAGGCGTTTTTTCTTCCTCCGTGCAAAAATAATACGGAATAACCCATTCGTTTCATAATTTCGGGCATTGGATCCACTTTATTGCACATAAAAGCACTCTTTGCAAAAGCCGATTCCAAGAGAGGAGGTACGCCCATTAGCACCGACGTCAGCGCGTCCACCGAAACTGTTCCATTAGCAAATCCATCGAAGTATAAACTTTTAGCCAATAATTCGTCCAAGAACGGCGTAAATGTACGCCCTGGATGATCTTTGTATTCCCGATCCAAAAAACCTACATTTTGTGCGGTAAAACTTTCTAAAATTAATATGACTACATTTTTTCCGGCAAATTTTCCATGCAATGGACTAAAATTTTTAGCGCTATGTATGGGGTTAAAAAGCTTGTTTAGTTCATCTTGATCTTGAAAAAATTGAAAATTTGAAATGCTGTCGCCACGCTTCGTTTGAATAACGTTCAGGCATGAGTTATTAGCAATAAATTGTTCATTGCCTGTTCCGATAAAAATTGGTAGTTGCACTGTCCTAAACGGTCTCACAATTTGAAACCCTCCCCGAATGCCAATAATAAGTAAGGCCACACTTAGGAGAAACTTCAGGCAATCGTTTACGCAAAACCTATATTCTTTATCTTCATTTCGGGGTGTAATTTTAAAAGATATGAACCAAGCACAGCATAGCAAAATAATGCCACACAAAATCAAATGCCAATGTAACAATAGAGCACTCCAACAAACGCTAAAACTTTCCGTAAGCAACTCCGCTTGTCCAAAAATCTCTCCGCCCAGGCGACGAAAGGTAAAAGGAAAATAGCCAAAGTCAAACACGTTTACGATAACGGCCACAGATACAGCTAAAAAGCACCACAGATCGGCTAAAAATATCACAAATTTAAAGCGCTTCATGGGCAGGAGATATAAGACAATGGTGGGGGCACAGATCAGTGAAATCAAACACAGGTCAACGCGTAAGCCGACGAGAAAAGCGAGTCCCATATTACCCATGCTCACATCGATAAAAAAGCTATGATTACAGACAAAAAACAGCAGTCTGACCAGTGAAAATAACACAAATAACCAAAAAATCTTACGTAAAAGTGTGCCCAACTGTCCGCGGCAACAATTTAAGCTTTCATTCATCATTGTTATCTATATGTTGGTCACTAGTGAAAAGAAATAAAATTTTTCTAATTTTTTTAATTAGAATGCGGCACTACGTCATAAATCCTCTAAGTTACTCTCTAAGTGGCATGAACTTCATGCGACACGAGCGGCCGTTTCAAACGGAATTTTTGTGCGGAGTTATCATCTGGCCCATCTGTTTTCTAATCTTCGGATGGGGATGGAAGTTGTTACTACTAACAGTCGATTTTTTCGTGTTGCTCATTGCAGAGTGTCTAAATACTGCAATCGAAGCAGTCGTTGATTTGACAACGGATAGGAAGCGCCACATTCTGGCCAAAAAAGCTAAGGATACAGCCAGTGCCGCCGTTCACATTGCCCTGTGGAACATAGCTATCTCGGCACTTTTCATTTTAACCTTCAAATAACTGCTTTACTTTAAGTGCCTCGCTCTTAAATTGTTGCCATGGCAAAAAATAACCGTGAGTATCGTGTAATCGCGCGCCGATGGCGGCCGAAGGTTTTTGACGAGTTGGTGGGCCAGGAGCACATAGTGCGCACTCTTAAAAATTCCATTGAAAGCGGAAAGATAGCGCACGCTTACCTATTTGTTGGTCCGCGTGGAACTGGAAAAACAACCATGGCTCGCCTGTTTGCCACCGCTTTGAACGCTGAAAATGGGCCTTCGGCAGATTTCGATGCCAATGGTGAAGTTGCCCTTGAAATTGCTGAGGGATGCTGCTTGGACGTCATTGAAATAGATGGCGCCTCGAACAATTCAGTCGACCAAATTCGCAATTTGCGCGAAGAATGCCAATATATACCCGTTAAATGCCGCTACAAAATTTACATTATCGACGAGGTTCACATGCTGTCCAACGCCGCTTTTAATGCACTTTTAAAAACCCTCGAAGAACCACCGCCACATGTTAAATTTATATTTGCAACAACGGAAGCAACCAAAGTTTTATCTACCATAACATCGCGCTGCCAACGTTTTTCATTTCGTCCTGTCAGCGATGAAATTTTATACGGAAAACTGCGTGAAATTGCTAGTTGCGATGGCATAAATGTTTCCGATGAAGCGTTAAATTTGATTGTGCGCTTGTCAAGTGGTGGAGTGCGCGATGCTCAATCCATTCTCGACCAGATGGCTGCTTTTTGCGATAATAATATTGAGGAAGGGGATATATTGTCCGCCTATGGTCTAGTGCCAGACAGTAAGCTGGACGATATGATCCATGCCATATGCCGTGGAAATTACGAAAATGTTCTCTGTCTGTCTCGAGAAATGACCGACTCTAATTGTGATTTATACCGCATATTGTGTGACCTAGAATCCCGATTTCATACGCAACTATCTCGTTCACTATCAATCAATAGTGAAAATTTCCCCGAACGGGAAATAAGAATTTTAGAGGCAATACATCGCTCAAAAGAGGGCATAAAATTTGGCTTTGATGAGCGGGCAAATTTTGAAGCTATTCTGCTATACGCAACGGAGCAATCCCAGACTCGAGCCATCGACTCAATATTGCAAATTTTGCGCAAACAAAGTTCACAATTAGTTGAAGACCAAGAAAATACAACAACAAGCAGGTTACCACAATCCACGCAAGATTTGTTGAAGGAAAAATTTCATGCTAAGATACGGGTGTTAAAAAGTGAGTGAAAAACCTTTGCCACAAAAACTGCGTGATTCAATTGATGCCTTTTTGGTAAGCGTTAATTTGGAACTTGGGTATAGCGACAATACGGTTTGCTGCTACGAAACAGATTTGCTTCAATTGGCAGAAATTTTGCATCGACGACAGACTACCCTTTGCTGGCAAGATGTTACCCTAGAAGATCTTCGCAATTGGCTAAATATTCTGGCTTGCGATCATCTAACCAGCGCCACAATTTCACGCAAAATATCGACAGTCAGGTCATTTTTCAAATTTTGCAAACAAAGCAACATTGTTGGGGAAAATGTTGCATTTTTTTTAAAACGCCCCCAATACCATAGATCTCTGCCAGACTCCCTTTCATTGGATGAAATCGAAACTTTATTGAGCATCCCCAATACCACAAATCCGCTTGGTATGCGCGATGCTGCCATGTTAGAATTAATGTACAGTAGTGGTTTACGAGTCTCCGAATTATGCAATCTGCTAATACAAGCCATCGATTTGGAAAACAAATTTGTGCGTGTGTATGGAAAAGGAAGCAAGGAAAGAACGGTCCCCATGGGCAAAGCCGGCGCCCAAAAACTAAATAATTACTTAATGTTTTCTCGTCCAAAACTTATTTCATATTTTACTGGTAGCCAATTATTTATAACAATAAGAGGCCACAAGATTTCGCGAAAAACTTTTTGGTTACACCTGAAAAAATACGCCCAATTGGCCGGCATTACAAAAAATGTAAAGCCACATTCTTTGCGCCATTCTTTTGCCACGCATATGCTGGAAAATGGAGCTGATATGCGGGCGATACAGGAAATGCTAGGACATGCAAATATTTGCACTACACAAATTTACACAGCCGTCGATAGGCAATGCCTAATTCGCGGCCATCGAAAGTTTCATCCCCGCGATGCGCTATGAAGGAAAACAAATTTAGAAAACTTTTGGAAAAGCTTAATTCCTTGGATACAAGGGAATTACACATATTAATACAACGCCTGCACCAAGAACAAGAAGCCTGTCATAGGGTATTTAATTTGATAAAAGATGGCATTCTTATTCTCACAAATTCTTGGACGATTGAGTACAGTAATCGCGCCGCAAATGAAATTTTTGGGCTCAATGAACAACAGCTATCCTTGGAAAAATGTGTCCCCGAACTATCTTTTTTAAAACAAGCTATGCAAAATTTTAAAGTTGATATTCCCTTTACAGTCAAGGATTTGGAAATAAATTACCCACAAAAACAAATTCTTGCCATAAGCGGCATTCGCTTTATCGAAGAACATAAAAATGACTCTTTTGTTTTGGTTATTCGTAACTCAACAGAGGAAAATAATCTGATTGAGCAACAGGTGGCAAATGAACGATTTTCAACAATCAATTTGTTGGCAAGTGGCGTGGCACATGAGCTGGGCAATCCGTTGAACGCCATAAGTTTACGGTTACATTTAATGCAAAAACAAATCAAGCATATCGATCCATCTGATGAGCGGGAACAGTTGCAAAAATCTGTCAATATTTGCCAAGAAGAAATCGATCGCCTTGACGGTATTGTTAAAAATTTCCTACAAGCTGTTCGTCCTAAAAAACTTACTTTGCGACCAACAAATATTGAAATTGTTATTGACCGCATATTAAATATCCTGTCACCGGCGTTGGCAAACAACAATGTTATTGTGCACAAAAAATTTTCTGCCACACCCCCAATTTTTGCCGATGAAAAACAACTAGAGCAGGCTTTTTTCAACATCATAAAAAACGCAATGGAAGCATTGCCTAATTGTGGTAACATTTTCATTAACAGCAAGTTAAACGCAACGCAACTCGTAGTGGAGTTCATCGACAATGGGACCGGTATTTCCGAGGAAAATATGTCCAAAATTGCCAGCCCATACTTCTCCACGAAAAAGGACGGTAATGGGCTTGGGTTAATGATAGTGGAGCGCATTTTACATGAACATAATGCCGTTTTAACGATACAAAGTCAACCGGAGCTAGGCACTAAAATAACAGTAATATTTCCCATAAAAGATAATTCTTTACCATTATTTAGCGACAAAAAATGAAATAACTGGCTTAATTGACCTAAATTTTTACATAAAAGAGGCATGTCGCTGTCTAAGTATCGCGGATTTGCAATGTTATTTGTTGTTATTATAATCGGTACATTATCCTTGCTTGTAGCTGCAATGACTCATCAAAATTTAGCATGCAATGATCGATTGAGAAGAAGTTTTTTGGAAAAGCAGGCTAAAAAAGCCGCCGAATTTGCACTAAAAGTAGCAATGGCCCGTTTACAAGAAGCCGCCGGACCGGACAACGCTATCTCAGCAAAAAAGAGCAATGTTTACAGGGGACCTACGCCGAATAGCAGCAATGTTGGAGTATGGCAGGTTTTCAAAATTGATGAAAACTATTCCACAAATTTCTTATGGTGGCTTACATCAGACTACAACGGAAGGGATTTATATAATCCAACGAGTCATTCTGAAGCAGGAAAACGTACAACAACAAACGAGTTTGATTGGAATTTCACTATTCAGGACGAATCGCAAAAAATTGACTTGTCATTGCAAGACAATACAAACGATCATTATGTGCTGCTCTTATGTCCACAATGTTCTGGGGAAAAACAAGTTCCGACAATTCTTACTACTAAAAATCAGAATGTATGCAAGTGTCAAAACATAGATTTCTTGGAACAATTTTCGCTTTTTGACGAAAATCTCGGTCAACAAATATCCCAAAACGCAGATACGTACACGCTTCATTCCTATGGAGTTTTGTCCTCACTTGATGGCCTGAAAACTGACCTGTCAACGTGGTTGACGAAAACAAATTTTCAAACCAGTGATTATATTTTTGAAGGAAAACCATCTTTGCCCGCGCCACCACCAACTTGGAAATTTTTGCAATCGTTCTTTAATTTGCAGAGTCAAATTGGGAAGAGCGGAATTGCGGTTTTGCCAACCTATCCTTTGTATCGTCCCCAATATCACACTGATTATTCACAAAAAACACTGCATAATCTGGGTCCAGACCTCGGTGTCCCAACGCATCATGGCATTTATCCGCTCATTGTCCAACTCAGTTTTTCCATATCGGCAGCGGTTATCGATGGTAAACTGGCAATAAAAATGTGCCCCAAATGCGCCCTATGGAATCCATATAATATATCCTTACAATACGCTGATTATCAACTAGATACACTGATTTTTCCCCAAAGTGAACTTTCTAAAATTTGCCTAACAATTCGCGGCAAGCCAAATAAGCCCAATACACGCGAAATAGTTCGTACTTTAGCACTTTGTGCAAATGAAAATGAACAATATTTACGTCCAATATTTGGATTAAATTTTAGGGAAGCTTTCAAAGCGGGCGAAGTAAAAATTTTTTCTCTGGCAACTGATGTGGATTTTGCGCTTATGCGCAGAAATTCCGCTGTATCAGGAGATTATGACAATTGTTTTATAATAAAAACGGATATCTCCGTATCGGATTACAATAATTTTGACATATTGTGTACGGATCAAAACGGCTCTCAAAATCTCAATTGGCAAGAATTTTACATACGCCTGACACATTTGCCCTCGCAAGCTATTTTACAAGAAGTAGCCCAGTTAACTCCAGATAATAGTAACCAATCATTGGCATTCTCTTTTCGACCCAATGAAAAAGAAAAAATTCTGCTAACTCTCTCCACCGCTATGAAAATTGGCACCATGGAAGATGCTCAGGCGGAGACTGGTATACGCTGGCTAGCATTTGCCAATCCGCGTGCCCCATACATTAACCGTGCAGCTTTTCAGGACCCATCATCAATATTTTTCGGAAAAGATTTCATATCTGGCAATTGGTCTTGGAAGGCGCAGTTTACCAGCAACAAAGCGGCACTAAATTACAATCAACTGAACTACTTAAATGAAATGGTATTGTTTGATGTGCCGAACTGTGACTATGGAATTTTGAATGTCGCAGCTTTGCAACATGTGAATTGGACGCCTTTGGGGTATTTGCCAAATGTATGCCTGGGAAACTCAAGCATCAATCCCTACCTACCAAGCCGTTATACAGTTTTCCAAAACGCACCGAGCGGTATTTGGCAGTCACACTGCAAAGTGGAATCTCTTTTCGATTATTCCTATCTTTTAAACCAAGTATTGTTTGATCATTTTTTTTGTTCAACGCTAAACCTAACGGAAGATAAATTGGCAAACCAGCGGTTCAAAATTTTACATGGTAAGGTCAAACCGGAAAACTTATTAGTGAAAGGCAGTTTTAATGTACATTCCACATCTTCAAAAGTATGGGAAGCTTACTTGGCTTCCAGGGCCAATGTGCACGGAGAAATTATTTTCCCTAGAATCTATAACGCTAATCAAAATAAATATCTACCATTCCCACGGTATTATGTGCAGAACCTTGCGCAAGATATTGTCGCTCTAATTGAGCAACGCTCGCTTTTTCCAACACTAAGTGCGTTCATTAACAGGCAATTGACTGACAGTGATACAGCCTGCGGCCTCCTCCAACAAGCAATTTTTAATTCCAATATCAATCATAGAACTTGCAAACATTACGTTTCTTTCAGAAAAAGTAAAAGTTGGTTCAACGACGGAGCAGCCAGCGGCTATTTGGAAGAAGGATTGCCAAATGTGTTAAGCCAAGCCGATGTACTTCAAGCACTTGCACATTTTATTTCGGTGCGCGGGGACACATTTAAAATAACAACCCAGGGCATCAATGGAAATTACACGAAACGATGTGAGGCAATAGTTCAACGCATGCCTACGTTTGTAAATCAGAAAGAAAATATGGACATTGATACCTCCCTATCAACGGTAAACCGAAAGCTCGGCCGCCGCTTTAATGTTATACTATTTAGATGGTTATGAACATCTTGTTTAGGGAATGACAAGTTCCTGACCAACGGTCAAAGCATTTGGGAATGGAATAGCTTCTTGATTTGCTTCGAAAATCTTTTTCCAATGGACAGATGTGCCATAATATTTTTGACTTATTTTTGACAACGTATCCCCTACTCGAACGATGTGTTTAACAAATCCCGTGGAAATAACGCTATTTTGCACAACGGGCGCAAATTCATTTTTCTTTGTATTTGGACTGCATTTTTCCTGCATTTCCCGCAATTTTCGTTTCAGAGCGACATTCTCTTCTCGCAGATGTTTGGCTATTTCGACGAGTTCCACATGCGCATCCAATTCGCAATGATGACCAGGCAAACTGCGTATAAATTTCTTCTTGGCAGTATTGATGAGTTGTTTGACAATAGCGGCCTCTTTTGTATTTTCGGTCTGCGATAAATATTCACGAAAATGATAAATGGCATAAATTGGATCATTGTGCTTATCGAGGTATATCCGGCCAACGTGTAAATGCGAGTTTGGAGCTTTCTTTCTTTTGGATATAACCATTAAAAAAGAAGACAAGGCAGTGTTCTCATTCCCTTCCCTAATCCTTTGCACACCTGTAATGTATTCTTTGTCTGACAATTCATCATTTTCTATAATTTCTTCCTCCTTACAGCCACATAAACACAAAGATAAAATCGTCCAAGTAAGCAAATAATAAAGCCTCCCTTTCCACTCTTTGCTGGAACTTTTGCAAAGGGAAATGCTGTTAACGAATTTCTGCAACACCTAAGCAATTACTCTTCTGGTTTAGTTTTTGGCATACCTAAAACTAAGCTCGATTCCTTCCATTGTCCACGTTTTTTTAGTAAATCAACTCGTTCGTGTCTTTTTAGTACACTGCGTTTTTTTGTAATTGCTCTCGTAAAACTCACATGTTGCGTCATCCTCTGCCTTTTTCAATTGTTGATCGAGCTAAAAGAAGGTATGAAAATTTACAAGAAAAAAGCATCTAAGTAAAACGGTATACCTTGAAAATTTTATTCACACTGTCCGGTAATAACTTGTTAATAACGTGTTTATATTTGATAATAAGAAAAATTTTCTCACAATTATTAACATTAAATCGCCATAATATTCTCCGATACATCAAAACGGTGAAAATTTTATAACATGTTACAGAATAAAACGTTACGGCTATGGTTAACATATCAACAACCCACAATACTTCTGATACTAAATTTATTAATTTATATCAAATATATCTGCTTCATAGTATTAGAATTGTGAATAACATTCCTAGGAATTTACAGTTTTGAGTTGACATTAAAAAATTTTTGAATTGTGCTCTAGGGTAACGAAAGAAGGTTTTCATGCAAAAGACGAAAAAAGCGTTTGCAAAAAGATTTAAAGTTACAGCGAGTGGCAAAATCCTGCGACATGTATCTGGGCGTAGGCATTTAATGCGCTACAAGTCATCGCGACAATTAAAAGCGTCTGGAAAAAGTAGGACACTTGGGGCAGGCATGGCTGCTCAGGTGAAGTATGCCATAGCAGCAGGATTGTGAGAGTGTATTTTGGCTGTACGAGGGTTGTTTCGTGAAAAATATAAAGAGAGGTAGAGATGCCAAGGGCAACTAACATGGTTGCGACAAAAAAGCGTCGCAGAAGGGTTTTAGAGCAAACTAAGGGATATTTCGGTAAAAAGTCAAAATTGTTTCGTTATGCTAAGGATGCTCTTTGGCGTGCGGGGAAATTTGCTTACCGTGATAGAAAGCGGCGCAAGACCGACTTTCGCCAGCTATGGATAATACGCATTAATGCACTTTGCCGCGAGAATGGATTGCAGTATAGTAGGTTTATAAATGGTCTGAAGGTGGCCGGTATCGAGTTGAATAGAAAGTCATTGAGTGAATTGGCGATACACGATAGTGTGTCCTTTGGAGCTCTTGTTGCCAAAGCGAAACAGGCTATTCTGGCAGCCTAGTAGTGGGTGGCATATTTATCATTTCCAATGTTAGTGTTTAACGAGTTATGAATTGTGACTTAGAACTACTTGTGGAGCAAGCCAAATTACGTTTGGAGCAAGTGTCAGATTACGCAAGCTTCAAAGAAGAGAAGGCTAGCTTTCTTGGTTCAAATGGAAAATTGAGAGCTTTGTTTTCAATATTGGCATCAGCGAGCAAAGATGAAAAGCCGGTGCTAGGGCAGCAAATCAATGAGTGCAAGGCTCGCATTGAAGTAATTTTTTCAGAAAAATTGTCACAATTGGAAGACTTGGAGTTGCTAAACTCACTTGGGTCAAGGATAGATCCGTCCATACCAGTTGTTTCCAATTGCGGTATGCATCCACTGTCGATGATGCAGGAAATAATGGCTGAAATTTTTCGTAAAATTGGATTTACTGTCGCTCTTGGACCGGAAATTGAGACGATTTGGTATTGCTACGATGCGTTGAATGTACCTGAATCTCATCCAGCTCGTGACACCATCGATACGCTCTACTTCAACGATGATTTGCGTGTAAAAAATGTCCCACAAAAGCAAGGTGAGGATTACATATTGCGTTCACAGACTTCGACTGTACAGGTTCGCACGATGCTTACAGAAAAGCCTCCGCTCCGCATAATTTCCCCAGGAAGAACATTTCGGAGAGATACCACAGATGCTACTCATAGTGCCAACTTTCACCAATGCGAGGGATTGTTGGTTGATAGGAACATAGGCGTTGTCGATTTAAAGGCTGTTCTTGATTTTTTCTTCAAGGAACTGGTGGGGGAAAAATGTGAGACGCGTTTTAGACCGAGCTTTTTTCCATTTACCGAGCCGAGCTTTGAAATGGATTTTCGTGCACCGAACATAGGAAAGTTGAGCAATAGGTGGATAGAAGCGGGAGGATGCGGAATGGTACACCCGAAGGTATTTAGCATAGTAGGCTACGATCCGGACGTTTGGAGCGGTTATGCCTTTGGCTTTGGTATCGAACGCTTGGCTATGCTTATGTATGGAGTGGATGACATTCGCCTGTTTTACCAGAATGATGCACGATTTTTGAAGCAATTTGCCGTGTAATTTCTGCGTATAAATTTGTCTAATGGCGTTAGGAAGCACGTTGAAGTCCTTCCTCTTTTGTCAAGTTTGCTTCCTGTAGACGTTCAATGTTTGCTCCGAGGTTGCACAGCTTTTCCTCGAATTGTTCGTAGCCGCGATCGAGGTGATAAACTCGATGGATTAGCGTTTCATTTTCCGCACATAGGCCAGCCAGATACAAAGCCGCGCTCGCCCGTAAGTCCGAAGCCATGAGCTGTGTACCGGTTAGCTTTCGCTTACTGGAGCCGTGTATGATCGCATGGGACTCTTCGAGCATGATATCCGCCCCCATACGATTTAACTCCGGGATATGCATGAAGCGCCCCGGATAAATGCGCTCACTCACAACGGATATGCCGTCGATGCAGCTCAATAGAGTACAAAATTGAGCCTGTAAGTCTGTGGGAAAGCCGGGGTAGGGTAGCGTAATTATTTCTGCGGAGCGTAGTTTTTGTTTTTTGCTGTCTACCACGATTGTCCCATCTTCGAATTCTTTGACGTTGGCGCCCATTTCTTCAAGTTTGTCGTAGACAGCGCCACCGACTTTCGGCGTATTACCACGGATTGTGATACATCCCTTTGTCATTAGTCCGGCACAAATAAATGTTCCCGCTTCTATGCGATCGCCGATGATTCGATGTCTGCAACCGTGTAATTTACGCTGGCCTACGATAGTAAGCGTATTTGTGCCGATACCACCGATAGCCGCCCCCTGCTTGCGTAGGAACAGACATAGATCTATAATTTCCGGCTCACAAGCGGCGCTCTCAATGACTGTAACACCCCGTGCTCCGAGTGCTGCCATCAATACGTTAGCAGTACCCGTAACGGTGCTGCCGTAGCGTCCACCGAGAAAGATATGAGTGCCAATCATGTTGCCACCCTTCACTTCCAAGTATCCGTTTTGGATATCAACCGCACAGCCAAGCTTTTTAAATCCCTTGATGTGCAAGTCTATGGGACGCTGACCAATTACGCATCCTCCCGGCAATGATACACTGGAGTGGCCCATGCGACCGAGAAAGGCTCCCATCAAACATACCGATGCCCGCATCTGTTTCACAGCATCGTACGGTGCGCGCGGTGTAATATCTGCGGCGCATATGCGAAGGGTATGCGCATCCACGTATTCCACAATTGCTCCTACGTTGCGCAGGATGTCCACCATCAAGCGGATATCGCTCAAATCGGGAACGTTTTCGACTATACACTCTTCGCTAGTTAGTAAACAAGCAGCCAGTATGGGTAAAGAAGCATTCTTAGACCCACTGACGAACACTTCACCATGTAACTCCCGCCCACCAATTATGCGAGCTATTTCCATGGTAAGCTATTCGACTTGGCGGTGACCATTGCGCCCGTTGCTCTTACGCTGATTATAGCTGCGACGGCGATATTGGCGGGGCCTTTGCTCACATTGTTCGCATTTTTTGCGCAACCCAAAGAAATGTAAAATTTTCTTTACCAGTTTGCACAATACCCCATCCTTGCACTTGCAGGAATCCTCTTTTTGAGAACCCTTTTCCTTTACAATTAGGGATTTTTCTCCGTGTTTTCTGCAGCTGCAATGATCTCTGTTTTCTTTCTCTCTTTTATTGTTATTCATGTCTTTTTCAACAATGGTTGTTGATTTGTGTACGGCCGCCGGTTCATTCTTGCGCGTCCCGATTGCGTCTTTGCAAACGTCGTCAACGGACACAGATTTTTGGCTTGTCTTTTTTTGCATCACCGATATGGGCATGCGACCGCGCTTCAATGCGTAGCGCGCTCTTTCTTCCTCGCTTGCAGTGACACCTTCCACTATGTCAGTGGATTCGTCGCCATGTACTCTTGCCGCGGCGTCCGACTTTATTTCAACGGAAACCCCACCAGCAACCACAGATAAATTACTTTCTTCCTCGAATTCAGGCATAATAATTTAAGTTATAATTACATAACTGGCGAAATAAACTTCTACAAACCAGTCTGTTGCTACTATAGTACTTAAAATTTATATTTGTCGAGAAAAATGTAAGAAATAGCGAATCATATTCCTTATCACTATTAGAATGCTTCGTCGCCATCTATTATCAAAAATTTGCAGCGACTATTCGCCTGCATCACTTCGTACTTGATCAAGCTGGTGGGTATCAAATCCGTATCGCGCCTGCAAACAACCACATCTGGCTTCATTACCATGGCCGTTGCTAGCCCACGTATACCATCCTCTGCGAATACGCAGTGACAGTTTTTAAACAATTCTAGAATGGCTTGTTTTGTGCCAATAAACTCCGGCCCAATTAGAAGTATGAGCTTGGATTGCATGGGTTAGGTACATGCTGGGGAATTTTTTCGTAGACAGAATAAAAAAGCAACCAAGCAAAAATTTTGTTGTAAAAGCATTATGAATTTTTTAGCTGATGGCGGTGTTCTTTGAGCGAGGGGGTGACATGGATTCGACCATTGATCGTAAAAAGGTATGGCATGTCGAAGATGACGGTTGGCTTCGTAAAAATCCGTTACAATCATAAATGACAAAAACATTATGAAACTGAACTTCAGAAATGAAGTTGCACTAGCTGCTTAGTAATAAAAGTGGCTCGTCCGTCGCGCGATGCTTGGTGACGCGAACGGATGTGTTTTACCGAGCGGGCACCATGGAGGTGCGTAACAGACATGGCGCCCTATTTATGTTACGATAGATAGACTTCAGCATGCTGATATGCTGAAATTTATCGAAAACTAAAAATCAGCTAAACATGTAGAGGTATGTTTTGAAAATCAATGGGACGCGGGTTCGACTCCCGCCACCTCCACCAATAATTCTTTCTTTTTACAGATATTAAGAATGTGCTTGTATTTTCAGTGCCCAAAACGATTACAACGCGCTTTGTACGACTCATATGCTTTTGGTGCATTTTCCTTGAAGATTTAAAATAATGCCAACCACCCTCCATGGCATTTTTCAGCACAATGGAAGAGATTTTTGCCCCATTGTTTTTTCGCTTATAAATTCTCTAGCTAGCGCTAGCTTGCCGCCTTATTATTTGATCCTTTTTACGAACTTCAAATCCTAGATAATCCAAAAAAGCCCTAGTGCTCGTTTACAAAGCGCTGCAGCCCAGCCAAACCATGCCGAGGTAGCTCCCAAAGTGTTGTGATCAACGCTTCATACGCGAACGCAAATTTCCAACTGTGCCTAGCAAGTATATCCTATTGAATTCGTTTGGTAAGCAAAGCGCTTCGACTTTCATTAGATGGTAGATCTTCTAACAAGCATGATACTAAATTGCTCAAAGCATGTTCCTCAGAAAGTGAATATCTTAGAAAATTGTTTTCACGATTATCACGTACAGCTAGCACTTCCATTAAGTATTCTGGATGCATGCATTTTTTCATTGCTGCAATAATTTTCTCCCAAACATCATAAAGCAGACGGCCTTCTGCTGTTGACCATACTAATTTCGACAGAAGTGTTTGACCACGTTCATTTGGTTCTCTCAGTGCGGCTACCAGGTCTTCGAAAGTTAATTTGTCCAGAATTGCAAAACAATTTTCCACGAAACTGGAATTCACCCTTTTGAACTTGGAAAACATTTCCATCAAGGTTGTTTCAAATATTTCATCCTTTTCTGTTGGCACTGCCCGTAAATCTTCAGAACTTAAACTTCTCAGCAGCGAAACAGCTTGCTTTGGATGGCCTGGTTCTAAAACGTAGAGGCATAAAGCGCGTCCAAGGCTTCTTTCGTACCAATGCTCGGCTTTTAATAGTATCTTTCAAAGAGACGAATCTAGCGCAGCTATTTTAGGGAAATTTGTCCAAAATATGCGAAAATCACCGTTTCTCGCCACAGATCTGAAAATTTTACCATTGCTTAAAATTCTTTGTTGATCGGAAAAGGAAAATTTTCCAAGTGTTTGGAAAAACCGTTCACACATTTTCACTACATCTCCATGAGTTTCCCGTATATTCCTGATATGCGTGGCGAATCACATAAATTTTTTATCGTACTTGCTATGTCTGGATACTGACTTACTGCTTCTCGCCTCTTACCCTCGGGTAAGCTTTCAAGGTAAGCAAGAACTTCTTTTGGACATTTCCCCTTTAACAGGAAACTTACTTAGGATCACAAAATCCCACCTACGCTTGTCCATTGGAAGAGCTTTTCGACATTTTTTCGTTAACGGCATAGCTTTCCCTTGATCAATGGTCGTATGCATAACCTGTGTAGTAGCATTATTAACCCTAATAGCATCCGCCTCTTGGAAGTTGTTGCTACCTCTTCCATGTTATTCTGAAAAACTCTACTATTCAAATTTATACTTTATATCAAAACCTTTTGATATCCTAAGTGCATTGGAAATGCCAAGCGAAAGTTATGGCTTACTTAATATTTTTTCCAAAATGTAGCCAGTGAGTAAAGTTTTTCTCCTAAAATGGACATTGTAATGGGTGTTTAGAAGCTGTTGGCCAAAAGAAATCTTTCATCCAAGAATAGAAATAGTTATCCTAGACAACACGCAGATGTTTTAGAAGAAATTTAGGAAAACCAGTGGCGCAGGAGATTTATGCATTCCAGGGTCGCGATTGCGATGCCACTCAGCATTAAAATGATTCCGGTACTTTTGTATCGCAGACACTTTATGAAAGCTCTTTGGAAAATTTTTGCTTTGAAAAACAGAAATGTCGGCACTAAGAAGGCTATTACCACCAACAATAATCCGGCAAAAGCCAATACCTGTATAAAGGCGTTCGGCACTATAATTGCTATGAGCAGTGGAGGAATAATTGTTATGCCACATATCAATATTCGTGCGTGGTGATTTTGCGAACGTTGCGCTTGAAGATCATCGACCAAGGATAGTCCGACCCCAAATATGGAAGTAACAATAGCTAAAGTCGCGATTACCCATATTATCGTCCCTATGATAGGCAAGTTTGTAATATTGCTTAGCGTGGCGATAAATTCTCCTAAATTTACACTGCCGCTAGCTAAGTTCTGAAATTGTTCCGGTACACGGGATTTCAGTAAACAAAGTGAACTAGCGGTCCATATTGTATAAACACACGCGGGGATTACGCTTCCCCAAAGGCACGCTAACTTTACTATTCGCACATCATTTCGGCATAATTTTGTCACCGAAGGTATGGTGCCATGGAACCCAAATGATGTGAACAGTATGGGGGCAATGATGGTCAAATCTCCTAAATGTACGCTACGCCTAGTCGGGACTAATAATATGCTGCGATCGACATGTGCCGCCATAATTAGCATAATTACCAAAACAACCACTAGTAGGGCGGCGAACAACCAGCGATTTAAAAGTAGCAATAATTTTTCCGAATATGCCAATAGTGCAAACACGGCGCAGGCGATGCAGCACATCATCAACCTAGGAGAAACTTTAAGCTGCACACTCAAAATATCCGACAATCCGTAAATATAAGCGGATAGCAGGGCAAAAAATAGCAATCGAATGGACACCTTGCTTATCCAGGCAACTTTTGGTCCGGAAAAAAGTAAACTTATGCCCTCGAGGGAGTTGCTGGCCGATGATTGAAAATTTAATTCGGCGCGTACTATGGCTGAAAAGTATGTCAATGCCGTAAAAATTAGCATCAAAATAACCATTGGTATGGTGTCGATTTTTGATAGTATTATGGGCAACGATAGCATGCCAGATCCAATAGCCGTGCCTGCCAATAAAAAAATTGCATTAAGCTTTTGCCTCATAATATCAGTACCAAATTTTCATTAGTCAGGGGGCAGAAAACCGGTACGATGTCAAGTTTTTAATAAAACTGCAAGATTTAATTTGTAGCTATCAAGGTTTCTCTGCCGATGGGTTCATTACCGATTGTAATATTTTTGCATTTTACCCCTAAAGCGCGTCCTCAATTTGCCCTTGGTTACTTTTGCCAGTGCTCCATAAAAGAAATATTTTAGCTGATGTGTTAAGCATCTCTTTTTACGAGCTGCAAACCTGGGTTGCTTTACTTTTTGGAGAACGAAGCATATTTGCGCCATGGCATCGCCTAGGGTTTGGTCAATATTTTGTCCCAACAAAGTATAGTCATAGTCTCGGTCTTGTATTTCTATTTTTATAACTTTGGCGTTTTTTAGGCATTTTATCATATCCATAATATTGACTGATACTGGACTCCAACTACGCCGCTTAAATATTGTGAAAGTGTGTTTGTGATCACCATTAAATTTCGATGGCCAATTGCCCTGTTCGTATATGTCTTCATCTGGAATAACCACATATAGATAGCCCCCATCTTTCACCAAGCTCCACCATTCTTTTAGTGTGCGATGCGGGTCGTACATATGTTCCAAACAATGAGAAGAAAATACATAATCAAAGTGTTCATTTATGTAAGAACTTATATTATTTGCATCGCCATCTTCGATGTCAAATTTGCGCACATCGGCGAATATGGGATCATCACCACAGCCGATATCCAAACCGCTGCCCTTGAAAATCTTTTCTTCCAATTCTCCAAACAGGCTTTTTGTTTTTGATGCTTCTTTCACCATATTTCCATGAAAACAGGTGGTAGAGTTTTTGCAAAATTTTTATATGCCCTGTGCCAAAATTTTTTTGGCAATGCCTTCAGCGTCCAAGGCATAGATTTGCCGCAAAATCTCTTCATTGGAACCATGCTCGATGAATTTGTCTGGCCAGCCGATGCGCAGAACGTGCGCCTCAATGTTGTTGTCGCCGTAAAATTCCATGACACCGCTGCCAAATCCTCCAGCTAAAACATTGTCTTCCAAGGTGACGATTATGCCGTACTTTGCTGCAGAGTCGCGCAACATTTGCTCATCCAGCGGCTTTATGAAGCGCCCGTTGATAATACCACAGTTTCCGCCCAAAATATCATCCACTTGTTGTGCAATACCAACACAATGCCCCAGGGCGAGTAAACAGACATTTTTTCCCTGTTTAACTGTTTCCGAACGACCGAGCTTGATGTGAGGCCCGACGGGCTGCATATTGTAGTCATAGCTGCTATTGTATCTGATAAAAACAGGGGCATGATATTTCAGCGCCGCGATAAGCATGGTCGATAGTTCTTCGCCGTTTTTCGGCTGCATAATTATCGCGTTCGGCAGACAGCGTAAGTAGTTGATGTCGAACAAACCATGGTGCGTGGGGCCATCGTTGGCCGATAGGCCAGCGCGATCCAAACAAAATATGGCGGGGAGATTTTGCAGACATATGTCGTGGACAATTTGGTCAAAGGCTCGCTGCATGAAAGTAGAATATATGGCGCAGATCGGTATCATACCGCCCTTTGCTAAGCCGGCGCATAGGGTTACAGCGTGCTCTTCGGCGATACCGACGTCGACATATTGTTCCGGCAAAGCATCCCGTAGATGTGATAGACCCGTTCCGCTCGCCATAGCGGCAGTAACTCCGATAATTTTTTTGTTAGCTTTCGCGATATTAACAACAGTTTGACCAAGAATATCTTTCATGGACAGAGCCTGCTTCGAAGATATCGGCCCAACTCTGTGAAATAGCGCCGGATCGGCAGATGCCTGGAAATTTCCTTTCCCCTTTATCGTTTTGACGTGCAGTAAAATTGGATAATTCGCTCCCCGACAGAGTTTTAAATATTCCTCTACTTGCGTCAAATTGTGGCCGTCTATGGGACCGATATAGCGGAGACCATAGTGCTCAAAAAGAGAGGATGACAGCAGCAAGTCCTTCAGTGCAAGTTTCACTTTGCGGCACATGTGCCAAAATTTTAATCCGATTTTGCTTTTGCTCAGCGCATTGCCAATACTTCCTGTAATACTTTTGTATGGCTTGCTTACTATGATTTTATTGAGGTATGTGGCCATGGCACCGATGTTGCGATCGATGGAATAATCGTTGTCATTTAGAATTACTGTCAACTGGCGCGTTTCCGGGGTAATATTGTTTAGAGCTTCCATGGTTGGTCCACATGCCAGTGCACCGTCGCCGAGAACAACGACAATTTTATGCTCTTGATTGAGGTGGTTACGCGCTGCACACAGACCCAATGCGGCGGATAGAGCAGTGCCCGCGTGACCCACGCAAAACACATCGTGCTCGCTTTCATCGGGATTGCAGAAGCCGGAGTATCCTCCCGTTTGGCGAATCTTTTCAAATCGCTCATCGTTGCGTCCAGTTAGCAATTTATGTACGTAGGATTGGTGGGAAACGTCGAACAAAATTTTGTCTTTCGGCGAGTCGAAGATCCGGTGAATGGCTATAGTTAATTCCACAACCCCAAGGTTGGAAGCCAGGTGGCCGCCATTCTTATATGTTACCTCGATAAATTTATTGCGAATTTCTTCTGTCAATTGGACAAGTTCATCGCGACTCAGTGCATCCAGATTGCGAGGATTGTGAATGTTGTCGAGGAGAGATGCCACGGCTTTGTACTATTCAATTAAGGGACACATTAAATCTATTTTTAATTGGGTACATTCCGGGTGTAGCATTTCGTACCAGTCCCGCATTATGCGTAAACATTCGCGCAGCTGCACATCAAGCTCGGGAAGAACTACGGCGTCCTGTTTGATTTCGTAGACTTCCTTACCCTCTTCCTCTTTATCATCTTCCAAACGGACTTTCTCAAATTTGTAATCATCCTTTGCGATAAGGCCTTCGAGTTCGGCCTTAATTCTACGTTTAAACTGCAAATCAGACTGAGATTTTTGTCTCCGCTTTTCAATGTTTAGAGAAACCTCCTTCTGGTTGAGATTTTCCCTAAAATGGGCAATGCGCTCGTCTAAAATTTTGAATTCTTCAAGATGGGACTTGCGTTCTTCAACGCGCTCTTTCAACGCTTCGATAATTTTTGGATCCACGAAGTAGTTTAACTTTTTAGCAGTTTCTTCGTAGGCAAATTTTGCTGCGGGAACGGAATCACAACTTAGTGCATGGGGCAAATCCGATTCTCGAATTGGTAAATAGGCGTCAAAGCTGGGTATCTGTATATCCGTTGGTACGCCATTCAACTGGGTTGAATTTCCCGTTGGCAAATACCATTTTTGCACAGTTACGCGAGCTGCCCCTAGAGAATCATCATGGAAAGAACTGAAAAATTTGTTCATGGGAAGGATCATTTGCACGCTTCCTTTGCCATGTGTTGTAGGATCACCAACGGTTATGGCACGCCTGTGATCGCGTAACGCACCAACGAAAATTTCGGAAGCGGAAGCACTGTGTGTCGATGTCAGCACAATTAACGGGCCGTCCCATTCGATGGATTCGTCCTCGTCACATAGGTTTTCAATTTTTCCAAATGAATCTCGAATCTGAACAACGGGGCCAGTCTTTATAAACAACCCTGATGTATTTACCGCTTGCTCGAGAAACCCTCCTGAATTCTGGCGAAGGTCCACGATGAGCCCGACAATATTTTTCTCTTTTAGCTTGCCTATCAGGTAGCGCATGTCAGAGGTCGTGTCCGCATCCTGTTTATCGCTGTTTGGATCATTTCCATAGAAAGCTGGTAGATCTATGACACCGACATTGACGTTTTGGCCATTCAGGTCAAAAGTGAACAACTTTCCGCTGGCACGCGTCGCCATGAGGTGTATTTCATCGCGAACTAACTGTACTATTTTGTAATCACCAGGACTAGCGTCGACGGGCTGCATTTTAAGTCGTACCGTGGAACCCTTTTCACCGCGCATCAGCTTTACAGATTTGTACAGCCGCATTCCTACTATATCAACGAACTCCCCATCAATCCCCTGAGCAACGGCTAAGATCTTGTCCCCAGGTTTTAACTGCTTTGACATGCTAGCCGGTCCACCGGGGTGCAGTTCTTTTATTATGCATGTTCCGTTATCATCAATGAGAACTATGCCGATGCCTACCAGTGAATTAAGTAGCGCAATGTTGAAGTCATCGAGCGATGTCTTTGACAAAAAACTGGAATGGGGGTCGTACATGTGGGATAGACTGTTCAAGAAAATTTCTTCAATGAGCCACGAATCAAAATCTTTCAGAGCTGTGCGGAGGTTTTCATACCTTTTGGAAATTATTTCCAATGCCTTTGTGAGAGCTTCCATGGTTGCTTTGAGCTGCCCTTGCTTCTCCGATTCGGACACCCTGCTTTCGCTGTTCATCATCTCATTGAGCAGTTCATATTTGAGCCGTTTTTCCCATAAAATGTCCGCTTCCACTTGGTCTGTTGGCCACGGAGCATGCTTGCGATCGGGGGCATAGTACTCGTCAGTCGAAAAGTTCCAATTTTGCCCTAATCTTTTCGCTATCCAGTCCAAACGACCGTAGTGATCTCGGCGGTATTGGTCAAAAATGGTGAATGCCGGCATTAGGCTACCTCCACTGATGAAGATATCCAGTGTTGGGGAAAATCGTTTTACAAAACCATTTACTTCTTTCTGTAGGAAAATCATGTGGTTGATGTCCAGCTCGGCCATGTAATCGCTGAGAACTTCCTTGTGATCAAGTAGGGAGATATCTTTGTGATTATAGTGCAGCTCCTCCATGCAGCGCATCATGTAGATCGTTTCCGCCCGCATTTCACGGGTTGGCATTATCATGGGTTCGCCATGAGATTCTACGCTAACTTTCGTTGGCGTAGTACTACCGTGAACGGCGCCGCATATCCCCAATGCAAAAATTAAAGTTAATTTTAGCCTGTTCATTACCCTCTTCATTTTCTTCATAAAACGCGAGATAGGGCAAGTTGCAATTAAATTAAACAATTCTTTGCTTAAAAGGCGTTATGTGAAGATGTTTTACGGCAAATATTCCTTCTTTTCGGTTGCGCAATTTTAAATTTTTTTGGAAATTTTGTAAAATTGCTTGACATCCTAAGCATAATCTAGCAATGCATTCTGCTATGGATAGGAATGATATTCAAAACAATAGAATGTTGGAAAATGATGCCCCAGTTCTTAGCGAAAACAGAGATGATCAACGGCAACAACCTGTTTCGGAACTCAATAACCGTTGTGTTAATAGTACCCATGGGACACAAAATCGGCCAGAGCCTCAACCTCGTATGCAAGAAGGGAACGGCCAGGGGCGCGTAGCGGAAGTACCCAACGGAAATACAGAAAATCACTACCCCCATCATGAACCCATTAATGACGAAAATGATGAAGCTCAGAATGCCCAGATGCAAAAACCTCAGCTTCGTGCTTTCGGAAAGTGTGTCGAAACTGTTAAAAAGATTGTAGAAGTCATCAAAAATTTTGCAAATTTTGCAAAAACTACTGTTCCGTTTTTAACTTTCATGCTTGTCGTGGCAACAGGTTTCTTTCTGGCGCACAACAGTGGATTGGCATCAATCATAGCAGGCATAATTATAGCAATATGCGGAGTCTTGACAATTACACCAGACATGCAACTAAGTTGGGAAACTAGGTGCTGGTGTTTTTTCGCGGAGTTTTTGTCCGGCATGGTTATAGGCATGGTCATAAGTAATGGTGGTGGGACGCTTATGTCTTTTCAATTGTAATTTTGCGAAAATAAAAGGGAAAGCTTTTGTACTTAGGCATCATTTGATCTTATCTTCGCATGTGAACCTTTGGCATATGCTAAGTATAAGCCTTCAAAATAAACCTCAATTAAGGGGTTCTACAGGAAAAAATTTCGTTGTTTTTCTGAGATTGGCATGCCGATTTTATACATTACGGAAAGCATGTCCTCCCAAACGGTGCGCTTAGCAAAATTTGTGTTATTGCGCAATAGGTAGGATGGATGAAATGTGACCATGAGGGGTATGTTGTGAAATTCAAACCATTTGCCTCGGATGTTTTTCATGAGGCGGGACGAATTGGAACCCAGCAAGCCATTGGCTGCCGTTGCACCGAGAGCAACTATTACCTTTGGTTGGACGATTTCGATCTGTGCCTCGAGATAGGGTAGGCAAAACCGCATCTCATCTTGCGTTGGCGGGCGATTACCCACGGAACTTTCCATTTCCGGCCGCCAGTTCATAATATTTCCGATGTAAACATCTTCACGTAACAATCCCATGGCGGCAATTATTTTTGTCAACAGTTGGCCAGCTCGGCCAACGAAAGGCTCCCCAATAACTTCTTCATCCGCTCCTGGAGCCTCGCCGCAAAAAAATATCTCTGCGTCCAAATTTCCAACGCCCAAGACTATTTTTTTTCCAGGCCTAACGTGTTGTTTGCAAATGGAACAGTTCAATACTTTATCGCACAACCAATTATATTTAAATGATTTATCCCCTTCTTGGATAAGTTTTATGGTGTTTTCGGGATAAGTATTTCGGGATAAGTATTCCGTCTTCGAGGGATAATTTGTACCGTCGTTAAAATTAAGGGATTGGGGCATTTTTTTTAAAAATTCTACACTCTGGTCCGATAAAACAATGCTGCTTTCACCATCTCGAATCATGCTTTCAAGTTCTAAAATTAGCAAGTTCACAAGTGAAGACATGGGCGAAATATTTTTCGTTTTTGAAAAAACGCAAGTATGAATATTAATTTTTCGGTCAGTTTTATCTTGCCAATTATGTTTTTTTGACTAAGATGCCAGCTCATGAGAAGCATACTACTGTGCGTTGATGGGTCAAATTATGCCACTCCGTGCGCGAAGTACACCATTGAGTTGGCTCGATTGATGGACGCGTACGTTGACATTCTTTATGTTTCCGATCTTCAAAGTTTTGAATTATCGGTTGTGGCGGATTTTGGTGGGGCTTTGGGCATGCAAACATTCAAGGAATTATCCGATTCCAAGCAAAGTTTAGAAAATGAAAAAGCTAGGCGTATCGAACGAAAGCTTACGCGCATGTTCCAATCGGCGCATCACGATGGCAAATTTAAGTTTAATCACCGCGTTGGCGCCATAGTAGATATTTTCGAGGAATTTAAGAAGGGCGCAACGGGAGTGGATTTAATCGTTCTTGGAAAACGGGGCGAAAATTCCGATGCTGCTAAGGAAAGGCTGGGGGCCACCCTGGAGAAAGTCCTACGGGCGAGTACCTGTCCCTGCTTAATCGTTCCAAACAAATTTAAAGCGCTACGCAAAGTTTTGATAGCCTATGATGGTTCGGAGCCTGTTAATCGGGCACTGCAGTTTGTCGAACGCAATGCATTCTTCAAAGACTGTGAAATTCATATTTTAGCAGTTAATCCGGATGAAACCGTCCGCGATGGGCTTGATAAAGTGCGTGACTTGCTTCGCGGCATGGCTAAGTTGGACGTCGTTACCTGCGAGCGGGTTGGCGAAGTTGGGGAGGAAATAGACAAGTATGCAAGGGAGATGCACGCAGACTTGCTGATAATGGGAGCCTATGCCCATGGTGCCATTCGCCACCTTTTTGTTGGTAGCTCAACCTTGGAAATCTTGCGCCGCTCCAATATTCCCGTGGTTGCTTTTAGATAGGTGCGTTTTTGAGCGTTCTCCCAAATACTTCGTGAAGCGTTTTTTATCCTTTTGCACCAGTAAATCGGTGTACAATTTTCCATTCAAATGATCCACTTCGTGCTGTAGGCAGCGTGCCAGCATGCCATTGCAGGATAGCACATGGCTGACATTTTGTTGATCAACAAAAGTTAGGACTATGCCCACGGGGCGTTTGACATGGCCAGAAAAATCTGGGACAGATAGGCAGCCTTCATTTTGGCTAATTACTTCGGAGGAATATTTTTTTATTACTGGATTGATCAGACAGAGAGGCATGATGGAGCCAATTTCTTCCACCTTGTTCCCATCAAAATCACACTTGTCTCCTTCCGATAAGCAGGGTGACACGTCAATAACTACGACTTTCAACGATTTACCTACCTGAGGAGCAGCCAGACCAATGCCTTCCGCGGCGTACATCGTTGCCAGCATGTCACCTATAAAATTTCCTAAATTTTTATCAAAATTCGTGACTATTTTTGTATTTTCTCGGAGAATCCTGTCTCCGACAATGTGAATTTCAAGAACTGTCCCCTGTGATTGTTTAATTGCAAAATTCATTATTGACGATAACGCAAATTTAAGGTTTTTTCAATGGGGAAGATGTATAAGGAATGTTTTCGTACGTTGAAAGTATTATTTTGTGGCTGAGGAAGACTATTTTTAAGCTATCTCTGCCCCGTAAAATTTCTCCGGAAAGGATTATGCGCCTGCCACTAGTATCCTATGGCGGGGAAATTGTGCTTGTCGACGATATCAGCAAGGCTCGTTGCGCCATTGCCGAACTGAGCAGGGAAAAGGTGGTGGGGTTTGATTCGGAGTCCAAGCCCTCCTTTAGAAAGGGGGAAATGTACAATCCTTCCCTCATACAGTTAGCCGGCGAAAAGAAGGTTTATCTCTTTCAATTGGAAAAGATAAATGGGTTGGAGCTAATCAAGGGAATATTGGAATCCAAAGATATTCTAAAAGCGGGTGTTGGCGTCGATCTCGACGTTGCCCGCCTCCGCTGTCTCTCCTATTTTGAAGCGAGAAATTTTTTTGACCTGGGAAAATTGAGCCGTCACCTTGGCATCGTTCACACTGGATTGAGAAATTTGGCGGCGATCTTTTTGAATAAAAGAATATCAAAATGTGTCCAGTTGAGTGACTGGAGCCAATTGGAGTTGACGGACAGGCAAAAAATATATGCCGCAACGGATGCTTGGATCAGTCGCCTGTTATATTTTAAAATGCGTTCCTTGGAGTAGTTATTCGATGCATAGCACGAGGCTCAGTGGCAGGAGTGGTAGGCTTTGCCCCAAGGCTTTGCAGCCTAATTTTTGGGGAAAGTGAAAAAATTTGTTTTCATTGGATAATTGGCGAAATGTGCCCAGATGGAAATCTTCAAGGTTGATTGAGCAGCCGTTAACGTGGGGATTTACGGCAAAAAATATGCGCTTTGAGGGCAGGGAAAAATCCGCATTGTATAAAGCTCCCAGCGCGCTTGTACCCGGTGACTGAAAAAACCTTATGTAGGTGCCCGATGGCGTAAATGGGGGACGCAGGACGATGCCACACTTTGACAGTCGAAATTTTATCCATCGCTCAAAAAACTCATGGGTACTGTGGTTTTTTATTAGAAGATCGTAGTTCAGAGCGTTTATGCCGCCGAGCTGATAAGTGTTTCTCCTGCCTCCTTTGGACTGTAGCATGTCTTGGCCGGCATGTAGCATGGGAATTCCCAGGGACATCATCAAAATTGCCAAGGCCAGGTGGCTGCGTTTGCGATCGTTGTCGGTGCAGTTTGAACCATTGTGGTGCCAGTTTTCGGTGATTTTGTCTATCCAACACATATCATCGTGGGATTCCACGTAGTTGACACTCTGATGGGTGAATGCGCTTCTGTAGCTTAGGCTACCGTTTAGGAAGTACTTCATGCCATCAAAATTTCCATTACCACGCACATAATTTGCTAAAAAATCGCGATATTCGTCGTTCCAAGCGGAGCTGGAAAAATAGCGTATCCTATGGCCAAAGTTCCCTCGAAAGCTCCACGGTTCGTAGATAATTTGTATGTTTTCCTTGACCAGCTTCAATTCCCGTTCAAGCTTGTGCAAAAACTTTTCGCCGAGCAATTCGGCAAGGTCAAAGCGAAAGCCATCCACGTTGTACGTTTTTATAAAATGAACCAGGGAATCGATGATTAGCCTTTGCACCATGGGCGATTCCGTGCGCAGATCATTGCCGCAGCCGCTGAAATTTTGCAAACTTCCGTCCCCATTTTTCCTAAAGAAATAATCCGGGTCAATGTTCCGCAGGTTGTCCTGTTCGCCGACATGGTTGTACACAACATCCAAGATCACTGCCAGTCCCGCCTTGTGACAGGTGCGCACTAGTCCTTTGAATTCCGCAGGTGCTTTTGCGGGGAAGCTGCAGTAGGCGCTCGCCGGTGAGAAAAAGTTCACCGGCATGTAGCCCCAGTGGTATTCGCTTTTGTTGCCGGCATCGGTCTCGGTGATTGGCTGAAATTCGACGGTATTGATGCCCAATTCGCGGAGATAGCAGTGTTTCTTGCACAACCACTTCGATAACCCATTGAAAAGCAGCCGCTGCTCCGGGCGGAGGCGAATGGGAGCATTTTTCAGCAGGTCACGAACATGCGCTTCCAGGATTACATCGTCCTTCATCGGGTGGGCGACGAAGTTATCCCGCAGCGGGAGAAAGGTACGATCATTTAGTATCACACCCGGGCCTCTACGGGAGCAAGTTGCTTTGGCGTAGGGGTCCACTATTTTTGGCGCCACTTCCCAATTTGTTTCGCCGTGAAAGAGCGCTTGGTAGTGGTAAAATTGACCGTGCAGGTTCTTTCCCATCTCTGCGAACCAGGTATTATCCCGCTCCCGCTTCATTGGAACGGCTTCTGGTTTATCTTCTAGATTTTTGTAAATCAGCACCCTGGCCTCACAGGCGCGGGGAATAAAAACGCGGAACTTTGTTTTTTTTCTTTCTACTCTTACTCCCAGCTCACTGCCACTGTAACACGACAGCAGCCATGGCAGCGGGTCAATGGGCCGCGTCTGCCCATCGATTTTAAGAAAAAAATCATTGGCCAGGACCATCGGTGCCTCTGGGGCGAGGAAAACCAGGTGTGCCCCCGTTTTTGTACCGTCGAAGAAGTAATTTGTCGAATTCATCGGGGAATATTTTTTATTCGGCGCATCCGCTTCCGGATCGATCCAGATTCCGCTCCGGGAGACGAACTTAAATTCTCCTTTGCCCGGGAGGGAGGCGAGAGGCAGGGACAGGGTGAAGAAGTTTTGCCCATCGATGGTGGAGAGCTTCAGGGCAAAATTCGGTAATTTCGTAGCCTCAAACCAATTGTTAAAGTCCGCGGCCAAAAATAAAGGATCCTTGGCACTATTTAGAAACCTTACCCGCTCCTCCGGCAGCAGAAAAATTATTTCGTCCCGCCGCTGAAAATGAGCCGCTTTTTTCGCAAAAAACAGGGGATCGTGGCGGGCGGAGGTGAGCCTTGTTTCTC
>JAIRON010000002.1 GCA_031257495.1 Puniceicoccales bacterium | reverse complement strand
ACGAAATGACGACCGACGGATGGTTTGGATAATGAAAAATCACCCATAAAAGGAAAATAGGAGGCCTTTCAAAAAAGGTACATGTGAAAATCCTGATCATTTAAAGGGTCAGGATTTCTACGGAAATGGCGTCAGCAACCAACAACCCATTCGGGGTGAGGTGAAAGTTGTTTCCATTGCGGACTGCTAGTTTGTTATCGACAAGGAAGTTAAAAAATGTGTCGTACCTTGCTTTGTCAAAGCCTTTGAAGATATCCCTTAGCTTTTGAAAATTGACGCCACGGGTCATTCGCAACCCAAAGATCAATGAATCTTGGATTAGCGTTTCTTCGCTAAGTTTTTGAAAGTCGCAGCGTTTGTATTTGCCGTTCAAAATTCCTTCACGCCATAGTTCCAGCGAGTGAACATTGGTAAAGCGTTCGCCATTGATTTGCGAACTTGCACTTGGACCGTAGCCGATCCACTCCTGCATTTCCCAGGTGTGTATATTGTGAAGGCTTTCAAAGCCGGGTTTGCTGAAATTTGAAACTTCGTAGCGGTTATAGCCATCCTGTGCCAAAATTTCTCCAGTCTTTATGAAAAATTCTGCTTCAATGTCACCGTGTAGGGGAAAAATTTTGCCGCTTCGCCGCTGCTTATCTAACTCCGAGTTGCCCTCAAAGGTGAGATTATAGGTGGAAATATGCTCCGGGGAAAGGGACATGGCCATTTTTAGGTCTGCTTCCCAGGATTTGAGACTTTGTCCAGGAACGGAAAAAATTAGGTCTATGCCAATGTTTTTAAACCCACAGGAGCGTATGGTGTCATAGGCTGCCAGAACTTGCTTCAACGTTTGCCGGCGTCCAATGGTTTTCAATGTATTTTTGTCAAAGCTTTGTACCCCTATGGTTACGCGGGTTACACCGATGTCGCGAAATGCTCCCATTGTTTCGGATGTAACACTAGTTGGAGAGCATTCCACGGACCATTCTGACAAAGAAGAATTTGTGGGTAAATTTTCTCCGATTCTGCGAATGTGTTCGCAGGACAGTATACTCGGTGTACCACCTCCAAAATATATTGTATCCACTTTGCGATCAATATATTGGGATTTAATTTCTTTGATCAAAGTTTCGACATACACATCCAGGTCTTGTCTCCGCGGAGGTTGTTTGAAAAATCCACAAAACGCACATTTATGGGCGCAAAACGGTACGTGGATGTAAATTCCTAAAAATTTTTCTTTTCGTGAATCTTTTTCTTGCATATTTTCAACTAAATATTTAATTTTTAAAAAATTTTATGAAAATAAAAACTCAGATCTCAGTTGTTCTTTGTTCACTCAGCCTTATTTTATCGGGATGTTTTTCGATGGTTAAGAATGAAACGCCGAAGATAATACAGCAAAACAATTCAAATGTTTATCCGATATCCATTGAAGTGTGCAACACTAGGTCCAAAGTTATTTCGGATAGCTATAGTGCCTCCATTGTTATCGACGGCAAGCGCCATAAAATGGCGAAGGTGGGGAAAACTTCTTTCACCTTTAATTATGAGCCCAGCGGAGGCAAGCACAAAACTTCCTACTATTTCGACATTAATTATATATCCGATGGAATTTTAAAGACTTATACTTCTGAAATTTATCAACTTTCAATCACCAATAGGTATGTCGTTGGTTTTGAGTGCAACAGAGGGCGCCCATGTACACAGGTTTCACTGCTGGGACGCGGTTTCGTAGATGGAGACACAGTTGAAATCGGCGGAGCTTTTTGCGACACAGAATTTGTCTCGCCGAATGTATTAAAGTTTATTGTTCCCTTTATGGAGGGGGGCAAAAGTTATAGGGCTGTCCTTTACAGCAATAATGGTGATATTGGCCTTGGAGACTTTCTAATTGATGCGGCTAAAATAAACGTCGAGCCGGCATCGATTGCTTTAAAAAGTGGCGAACGGCAGATATTTACGATTTCAATCGACATTGATGCTCCAGAGGAAGGGCTTCCATTGGAAATCACGACAGATATTCCCGAGAGCATTATCATGCATGATGTCACCATCCGTAGTGGCGAAAAGTCGGCAAATGTTTTGATTGGAGGTGGGGAACCGGGTATTGGTACGTTGTTCATAGAGGCACCGGGATTTGAAGAATGCAGAATTCCCGTAACTATTTACGGAGAAAGCGACATTGATTCTCGAATCGATGACGAGGTTGCTGATTTTATGGATGACTTCTTTCCAGAAGACTAGACGGTGATAATATCTAGCTCTGAATTGGGAAGTTTGCTGGAGGTACGCAACTCATGCCCCCATAGCTTTTTGGGCATGCATCGCTACATTAAAGATGGAAAAGTTTTGGGAATTGTTGCACGTGCATTTCTCCAGGACGGGAAGGCTTGTTTCGTGGTCGACGAAACGAAAAACGAAAAATTTCAATTGGAGCAAATTGATCAAAGTGGTTTTTTTGAAGGGCTCATAGAAACACGGACAGAGGTATTCAAGTACAAGCTTTTGAGGGAATCTTACTCTGGGAAACTATTTGAATTTGCCGATCCATACTCATTTTTACCGACGATTAGTGACTATGATCTTTACCTGTTTGCCCAAGGCAAAAACAAGTATATATATAAACAGCTAGGTGCCAATTTTCGTGAAATTGATGGCATACACGGGGTTTCATTTGCTACTTGGGCTCCAAATGCGAAGGCCGTATCCGCTGTGGGAGATTTTAATTCCTGGGATGGAAGATATCACCAGATGCGATTGCTGGGAAGTTCCGGTGTTTGGGAAATTTTCATTCCCGGTTTGAAAATTTTTGACAATTACAAATTTCAAATTCTGAGCGCTCGCGGCGATATCACGCTAAAATCCGATCCCTATGCCATTCATTTTGAGGGAGCCCCAAATAATTCATCAAAACTGTTTGATGTTTCCGGATACGAATGGCACGATGAGGAGTGGCTTGCAAATAGGGCAAAGACGGACTGCCAAAGAGCAACAATTTCGGCATACGAGCTACATATGGATTCGTGGCGCCGTGTGACTAAGGAAGGAAATCGACCACTCACGTACCGTGAATTGGCGGATGAACTTGTAAAGTACCTCTCTAAAATGGGGTTCACTCACGTCGAATTCATGCCTTCAGCGGAGCATCCGTTTTTGGGCTCGTGGGGATATCAAGTTACGGGATACTTTGCCCCCACGCACCGCTATGGGACTCCCCACGATTTTATGTACTTGGTCGATACTTTTCACCGCCATAACATAGCCGTGATCGTCGACTGGGTACCGGCGCATTTTCCCCGCGACAGTTTTGCTCTTGAAGACTTCGATGGCACAAAGCTCTATGAACACGCCGATCCCAGAATCGGTTGTCATAATAATTGGGGTACATTAATTTTTAACTACGGGCGTAACGAAGTGCGAAATTTCCTAATTTCCAGTGCGCTTAGTTGGGCCGAACGATTTCACATAGATGGCATACGGGTGGATGCTGTGGCTTCCATGCTGTATTTGGACTATTCTCGCAAATACGGCGAATGGCTTCCAAATAAATATGGAGGTAAGGAAAATATCGAAGCAATTGAGTTTTTGCGTGAACTCAACGATACTTTGCATGAAACTTTTCCTGGATTCATAACGATAGCAGAGGAATCAACGGCTTTTGGCGGTATAACTGGTAAAACGGAGAGCCATGGTATCGGATTCGACTTTAAATGGAATATGGGGTGGATGCATGACGTACTTTCATATTTTTCGAAGGATCCAATTTTCAGAAAATACCACCACAATCAATTAACATTCGCCATGCTGTATCAGCATTCCGAGCATTTCATCTGCGCCCTATCCCACGATGAAGTTGTGCATGGCAAGCGTTCGCTAATATACAGGATGCCGGGAAATTCTATAGCTGAAAAGATGCAGCACTTGCGCTGCCTGTACGCATACATGTGGTTTTGGCCGGGAAAAAAAACGTTATTCATGGGGCAGGAATTTGGACAAACATCGGAATGGAATTACCAGCAAAGCTTGGACTGGCACCTGCTTCAATATGCTGAACACAGTGGTGTACAAAATTTGATTAGAGATCTTAATAAAATGTATTGTAGATGCGGGTTTCTCCACGAAACTGATTCGATGTGTAATGGATTCGAGTGGATTTGCTGCGACGATTTTGAAAATTCTGTGGTATCATTCACCCGCTTTGACCAAAGCAATGGAGATAGATGCATAGTTGTCTGCAATTTTACTCCCGTTGAGCGTACGAATTACCGCCTGGGAGCACCTTCGGGTGGGCGGTGGGAAGAGGTTTTGAACACCGATTCGGAGTGCTATGCCGGCCAAAATCGTGGGAATGGCGGATGTATTTATGCCGATGAAATTGCTACGCACGGCAAAAAACATTCCTTAAATTTGTACCTGCCTCCCCTAACTGTTTTGGTTCTTATGCCAGGGAAGGAAAAATAGGCGCCCCTTGATATGTTTGCTATTTATAGCGACCGTATTTACTTTTATGGACACGTTGCATACTCACTGCAGTACGTTTCTTTTGCTTCATTGATTCATACACTCGTAGGTGTTATGCCATTTTTCAATTTTTTCTGACCATTCGTTCCTACCTTCAGTATCTCATTCGACACTTGCAAGCTCTCTTTTTTTACATTTCATATTTCCACCGTTCATCCTTTCCTAACCTTTTTTGTCTCCATGCCCTTTTTCAAAAAAATTTCCTCTTTTTCGTTATTATTTTCAATTCATTGGAGTAAAGCTGAAGTGTAAAGAAGCACGTTTGAATTATAATAATTTCATTTTTAAAAATCCAATATATCCAGGTGAAGCTATGCATCTAAGCAATTGCGAAGTTCTTTTCTCTGGGCCGAATATTAGTGTTCGGCAGAAAAGCAGCAAATTGATTTATAAACTTGCAACTACTAATGAAGATAAAATTTAAGGATATTTCATAAATGACGAAAATGTTACGCGAAGAGTTTTTTTACCGAAAAACAGCCAATCTTTAAAAAATTCAGGATTTAGTGTGTACCATACATCGAATTTAAAAAGCCTGTTAAGCAGAAAGGCATCAAGGCTTTCAACTCCTCCCGAGGAGGAAAGTTCTCTTCTTGCTAAGGAAAAAAAGAGCAATGTGGTAATCAAAAAGATGGAAGCTTTGCTTCTGTTGCTCAAGTGGCCTAGCTTTTCCTGAAAAAAAATAAAAACCACCACGGCATCGACGGTTTTTTACTTTGGTTAATGGGACAACTCTAGGCGATTGTTATTTCTGGGGCAAGGTAAACGTCTTGGATTGCGTGCAACAGTTCAACACCGTCTTTCATCGGCCTTTGGAAAGCTTTTCTGCCGCAGATTAAACCGGAACCTCCAGCCCGTTTGTTTATAACGGCGGTTTCGACGGCTTCATGGAAGTCCGTTGCTCCACCGGATGCTCCACCGGAGTTTATTAGGCCGGCTCGGCCCATGTAACAGTTAGCCAACTGATAACGGGTAAGGTCGATGGGGTTATCTGAGGTTAGTTCAGAGTAGACTTTGTCGTGTGTTTTGCCAAATTTTAGCGCCTTGAAGCCGCCATTGTTTGTGGGCAATTTTTGCTTGATTATATCGGCCTCGATGGTGACGCCGAGGTGATTTGCTTGTCCAGTTAAATCGGCACTCGTGTGGTAGTCTTTGTCTACTTTAAAAGCTTCATTGCGCAGGTAGCACCAAAGTATGGTCCCCAAGCCCAATTCATGGGCAAAGCGAAATGCTTCCGTAGTTTCTTGGATCTGTCGCGTTGATTCTGCGGAGCCAAAGTATATGGTGGCTCCGATTGCTGCTGCCCCCATATCGTAGGCTTGTTGAACATCACCGAAGTAAATTTGGTCAAATTTATTGGGATAGGTAAGCAACTCGTTGTGATTAAGCTTAACTACAAATGGAATCTTATGGGCATACTTTCTTGAAACTATCCCCAGCACGCCAAGCGTTGAAGCAACGGCACTGCAACCACCTTCTATGGCAAGCCTTACTATGTTTTCCGGATCAAAGTACATAGGATTCGAAGCAAAACTTGCTGCCGCAGAATGTTCAATTCCCTGGTCAACGGGGAGGATCGACATGTAACCTGTCCCAGCCAAACGTCCCGTATTTCTGATGCGATGCAAGTTATTTAGCACGTTGTTGGAACGATCGGAATTTATGAAAACCCTGTCTAAAAAATCGGAACCCGGCAAATGAAGGTCCTCCTTTTTTATCGTTGTACACTTGTGTGACAACAAACTTGCACTTGCACTGTTCTTAAAATCTTCGATGTGTTTATTCATTGCGCCGCCACTTTAGATTAATTAATGGCACAAATCAAGCATCTAAAACAGCACTCTTTGAAAATCTTCACTTTTATCAAACTTTCTAGCTAAAGTTTTTCTCAGGGTGTTACCTTCGGATTCAAGTTCACGCAAAATTTCCTTTGATCTGCTTATAACATTTGCCGGTAATCCAGCCAGTCTCGCAACGTGTATGCCGTAGGACTTGTCCGCCGCTCCGGGAACGACTTCGCGCATAAATATTATTTCATCGTTCCATTCCTTCACGGACATTTTGTAATTTTTAATTTTTTTCGAAGATTCTGCTAACTTTGTAAGTTCATGGTAATGCGTTGCAAAGAGGGTCCTGGTCGTGCTACGGGCGAGATGTTCCACAACGGCCCACGCAATGCTCAGTCCGTCGTAGGTACTTGTTCCACGACCGATTTCATCGACGATGACAAGGCTTCTTCCCGTCATATTGTTTAAAATATTGGCCATTTCGTTCATCTCCACCATGAAAGTGGAATTTCCCTGGGATAGGTCATCTCCCGATCCTATGCGGGAAAATATGCGATCAACCACGCCGATGGCGCAACTTTTAGCCGGAACAAACGAGCCTATGTGGGCAAGGAAGACAATTAGTGCGACTTGCCTGATGTAGGTCGATTTCCCTGCCATGTTCGGTCCGGTGATTACAGCGACCTGATTGTCATTTGTGTTTAGGACAGTACTATTTGGCACGAATCGCGACTGAACAAAACTTTGCTCCACGACGGGATGCCTTCCATGGACAATCTCAATCCTATCATCATCGCGTAGGATTGGCTTGCAATAATTGTATTCATTGGCCAGGCGTGCCCATCCGCAGTATACATCGAGCTCAGCCAATGCATCGGCCGTTTCCTGCAATTGAGTCGAATACTTTAATGTTTCCGCCAAAAGTTCGTCGAATAGAGTGGATTCGAGCTCAATGGCGTTCCTTTCGGCATTTAAAATTTCTGACTCCTTTTTCCTCAGTTCTTCTGTGATGTAGCGTTCGCCGTTAACGGTAGTTTGTCTGCGAACGTAGTGACTTGGAACCAGCCCAACGTTCGATTTTGTCACTTCTATGAAATAGCCAAACGTTCCATTAAACTTTATCCTCAAATTTCTGATTCCCGTCTTTTGCTGTTCGTTGCGCTCAAATTCTGCCATCCATTCGCGACAATTATCATGCAAGCTTCGCAAGCGATCAATTTCAGCATTATACACGTCCCGAATATATCCTCCATTTGCGAGGTCGATGGGCAAAGAATCTGCAAGTGATTGAGATAGAAGCCGGTAAAGATCTTCAAAGATGCCAATTTTGCCGTTTAAATGTTCAATTTCGATGCATTTAAATTTCCCCAATTCGCCCTTTAAGGGTTTCAGCACGCTTATCGTGCTTCTGATTGAGCCCAATTCGCGGGGATTTCGTAAACGGTTTCTGAGCCTGGTTATTATGCGTGTCAGATCATAGGTCTGTTCGAGCAAGGCGTGAACATTTTTACAAATATTGAGATTTTGAACAAGAGCTTGTACGCAATTTTGGCGATTTTGTATCTTTGTTGGACTTATCAGTGGATATAAAAAAAACTTTTCGAGCAACCGTGCTCCAGGGGCCGTAACCGTTTTATCTACGGTATCAATGAGTGAACCGGAACGGGTGAAGTGGGAGGATTGAAAAAGCTCCAAACTTCTGATCGTAGCAGAGTCCAAAATCATTGTCTCACTCAGTTGGTAAACCTTGATGCCAGCTAGATTTAAGTTTTCCGTGCACAAATTTTCGGAAACATAGTCCAATAGGGCTCCCGCCGGTCCAATGGCATATTCCAGGTTTCCAACTATGCCGTATCCGTTCAGGTTATGTACTCCGAGCATCTTGCAAATCAGTTCCCGGTTGATGTTTAGGTCGAATTTCATGGCATTGATCTCGAAAACGGCGGAATTTTGAATCAAGCTGTGCAGGGATTCCTTATGTGCAGTCGCACTGGTGGACCAAAATTCCCGTTCTCCGTCGGAAATGATAATTTCAGCGGGTGAAAGCGCACGCAATACGGGTAGCAATTTTCGCGCTTCTTCTGCGAAGGTTACCCTAAATTCACCGGTAGAAACCTCAATCCATGATGCGGCTAGGCCGCGCTTTGAGAGTTGAAATGAAAGAATATAATTATTGTGTTTTGCCTCGATGTACTGGTCGGCAATCACTGTGCCCGGTGTGAGGATCCGGCTGATGGCACGCTTTACCAGCTGCCCCGGTTTGGGTTCGCCAATTTGATCACAAATCGCTACCTTATACCCAGAATGCAAAAGCTTGCCAATGTAAGACTCTGCGGAATGGTAGGGAATTCCCGCCATGGGGCTGTCTCCTCGGTGAGTAAGCACTATACTTAATATCTTTGCTCCAACTTTGGCATCTTCGTCGAATAGCTCGTAAAAATCGCCAAGCCTGTAAAGGAGAAGAGTTTTTTCAGGCAACGATGCTCTAATTTCATTGTATTGTTGCATCATTGGCGTTGGTTTGGAAGTGCTCGACAGCATGGCAAGTCTATGATTCTTATAAACTAATAAAATTTTCCCTGTCCACAAAATTTGGAATAGCTCCTTGGGATCGTAAAAATTTCATGCAAAATTTTTCCGCTTGCCGCATTTTTAAGCGATCAATTTCTTCGATGTCGTCCAGTCCCGACAGATGCAAGTATCCATGCACGATGTACAGTGTAAGTTCATCGGAAAATGAAGTTTTAAATTCTTTACAGGCCTGCCTGGCATAGGTTGGGGAAACACAAATTTCTCCGGTATAACCAAATTCTTCATCGCCGCAAAATGTTATGACATCGGTGGGGCAGGGATATTTGAGGAATTTTTCATGTACATCGCACATTTCCCTTTCATCCAAGAAAGCTATGGAAATGATACCATCCTTTACGGCGTATTTGCCAAATTTATCCAAACATGTACACACCGATGAGACTTCGTTTTCGTTAAACGCAAGCCAATTTACGTTGTTTGCAATTTCAATTTCTCTCGCTTTCATCCACTTTGGCATCTGTTTTGACCTTGCTGTAACTGACTCTGGAGTGGAACACGTGGGTCATTGTAAACAAAAACGCTTTCTTTAAAACTTTCAACTCATCGAGCGTGATTGGACACTCCTCTAACTGATGATCTTGGATTTTATTTTCAAAAATTTCATCCACCAAGTTTTCAATGCTTTGGTGGGTTACTTTTTTCATGCTCCTGCTGGCTGCCTCGATGGAATCAGCTAACATTACGATTGCACTTTCCTTTGAAAGAGGCCTTGGACCATCATATCTGAACCCGTTTTTGTCCAACTTACCGCGTAAATAGTTTTCTATATCCTTCGAGGTTGTGCTTACAACGTCTATTCCCTCCAATAATTCACCGCGAGCCTTGTCGTAGAAAAATTGCGTTACTGTAGTACCGTGGTGTTCTAAAATAATATCAACAATAATTTTGGGTAATTTTGCTGCCCTGGCAAGAGATACTCCTTCGCGCACATGATTCCTAATAATCAAGGAACTAATGAAGGGGGGCTGCTGGTTATGAGGGTTGACATATTTGTTTTGGTTTTCGATAAAATATTCCGGCATTGCCACTTTGCCAAGGTCATGGAACAGTGCCCCTGTTTTGCAAATAATTTTGTTAGCTCCTATGCTTCTGGCGACCTGTTCGGATAAAATTGAAACGGACAAGCTGTGCTGATATGTTCCCGGTGCTACAAATTGCAACCTTTGTAGTAATGGATTTCTATAATCACTTAGCTTTAACAAGCTGATATCGGTATATATGGCGAATACTTTCTCAAATATGGGGATAAAGATTACCGTTATTACACTTGTCACCGTTGACATTATGAATGTGGCAGCTACTTGACAAAACATAATTTTTGCCGAAAGCTGCGTAAATATGCCGTGAATTATTATCGAAGCTGCAAAGACTAATCCCGCAGAAAATGAACAGGCAAAAATTTTAAATCGGGAACTTGTATTTCGCAGCGACATTATTAAAGCAAGGCATGTGACCAGTACCACCAGGCAAAAATCCATGGAGCGTGCCAACATGAAGGTGTATAAAACGGACACCACAATCGATATTATCAGTCCATCGGCAAGACCAAGAAATAGCGTTCCGATTGTAGACGCCACTAGGAATGGCGCCATGCAGTACAAAGCGTATATGAGTGTAGAATTTTTTACTAAAATTTCCAACTCTCCAAACTGAATCCAAATTCGTAAAATAGCCAACTGCAATACCACTAAAACGCTCAATACGTAGTATCGCTTTTCTTGAAAAATGCGTATATTTGGAGCGAATAATTTCAGACCAATAAAAGACATTGTCACTACTATAAAGGTCAAAAAAGCCTTTTCGAAAAACATGTAATAGGATAGGCGGCCACTCCTGTGACTCGCACGCAGCGCATGCTGATATTCGATGAAATCTTCATATTTTTCCTGATCGATCACATCATTTTTTTCTAGTATTACATCTCCCACATTGTGCTTAACTATAACCGGCTTAATGGAACGTGTGATGATATTTATATCTATTTTGCTTTCCTCTGCGTCGTACACAAGGTTTGGCTTAATTCCCTGCTTAAGTATTTTGAAGAGTGTATTTACCATATCCCTGTCCAAGTCCAAAGATAGGAGATGCACCCTGCTGTGGTAAAACGCCTCCTCCTGTGTAAGCACCCGTTTGTGTTGCTTCCCCTTTATCTTAAAGGGCTTTCCAAAGGTTCCTCCCGATAGATCGTCAAAGCACACTCCGTTTCTTGCTATTTCACGCAATATGGACACGCACTCCTGGAAAATTTGTGTGCGTTCGATCTGACTTAGGGAAGAAATGATCATGGCTATGTCCTGCCACTCCACCTTAATCGAGCCCATTGCATTAAATTCATTGATGAATTCTCTAATCTCATTTCTTCCCCGTTCACTTAGAAAGTCTTCATAGGAAAGCCCTTCCATGCGTTCATCGAGCAATTTAAGCATTTTTATGAAATTGTCGTATTTTCCCTCATCGATGGTGTAAACGTTACAGGCTTGATTTTTTCTTTGCTCGTACAGCTTTTTTGTTCTCTCCTTACTTTCAAATTCAAAGGGAACCTCTGCGATAATTTTCGTTTTGGATAGATTGCCAGGGATAAACTGCACATTCAGGTAATCGTTCCAGGTGAAACATACCGTGGAGATCACGGCAGTTAGGAGAAGCAGCCAGAAAAAATAAACTATTAGCATTCTAGTTTCACTTGCAATACCGTGGTGGCTGCCTCGAATATTTCTGTAATAAAAATGGTTATGCTTTGGTTGCTTCACACGTGCCATGTCGAAAATCAAACAATATTTACAAATGCCATCAAACGTTCAAACATGGTTCGTTGGGATTGGGAAAGAACCTTTGTGTTTGCGACGACCGGCATAAAATTCGTATCACCGTTCCAGCGCGGCACGATGTGGCAGTGCAGATGCTGGGGAATTCCTGCTCCCGCTGCCGATCCGATATTCATGCCGATATTAAACCCATCGGGAGAGAGAGCTTTTTTTAGCATCGATTGGGCTTTTAACATTGCAATGAAAAAATCTTCCCTTTCTTCTTTACATAGCTCATCCATATCGGAAACGGCCCTAAAAGGGATGACCATGAGGTGACCGGGATTGTATGGGTATTTATTCATGATAGCAAAGGAATGCCTGCTTCTGAACAGTATCAATCGTTCCCCATCGGCGCTGGTATCTTCGTCGCAGGTAAAAGGATCTTCCTCCGATTTTGCGCGCTCCACATAATCAACCCGCCAATAAGCATGTAGATTATCAACCATACTGGTGGATATAACAGGTTTTTCTATGAATTTAGCAATTTAAAATTTTTCAAAATTGCATCCCGGTTTGCTAACCATTGAATCGCAACAACGATATGAACAATAATGCAATAAAAGTATCTTCCCAAGTTGCAACACAGTAAGAATCTGCCCTAGCTTTACCAGGTGGCGAAGAAGCGTAGGTGGGTGTCTTGATTTTCTACGCCATCTTTTCTAGGCTGTTCCCATCGCCTACCCAGATCAAAGTCCCACTGCCACGATGGCAAAACTTTCTACAAAGATTACAATAAATTGAAAGTTTCCTTTGTTGCTTAAAATTCTATGAACGCATCTTTCTTGTTTTAATAAATTGGATATCTTTTCCGTTTTTTTCATCTCTTTCCCTTCCACATCCTTCTCCCTAACTAGGGGTAACACACCTAATTACTCTCCCCATCCCATAAAACAAAATAAAGGCCACAGGTCTCGGTTTCCGCTTAAAAAAGTAATGTAAATTCAATTTTTTCAAGAAAAAGATTTAATCAAAATTTGAACAAGTTCATTCTCCAAAAGGTGATAATTTTCCAAGTACTTTTTCCTCAAAGGTGATTTTGATGAATTTTTGAGTTTCAAATGTGATGAAAATTTTTAAACTATGTCAAAACTACTGGATGGAGAGTAAATATGTCTAAAGATAGTCCCAAATGTGAAAAATCGGAAGAATTGGAAAAATATTTTCGGCTGAAGGGAGCTGCAAACGAGATAAGAACTGCAATTCTTAGACATTTGCACTGTTTTCTTGCCCGCGATCAAAGTTCAGCGGTGGCGAACGATTGGTGGATTGCCACCGCCATGGCATTGCGAGATCGGGTCCTGGAAGAACTCATCCGCACGCAGAAAGTACACCACGAAAATGATGTGCGCCGCATTTATTACATGTCTCTGGAGTACCTGCCCGGAACCATGTTGCGCAATACTGCCCAGGCTCTAGGAATCCTCGATGACTTGGAGCTGGCTCTGCGATCGCTGGATCAAGACTTTGATGCCATCGCTGCCATCGAACCGGACATGGGACTTGGCAACGGTGGCCTGGGACGCCTGGCTTCCTGTTTCCAGGATTCCCTAGCCACACTCGACTATCCCGCCGTTGCCTACGGCATCCACTATGAATTTGGACTTTTTCGGCAAGAAATCGTCGACGGCAAGCAGGTTGAACGTCCAGATAATTGGATAATTTTTGGAAATCCATGGCAAATTTGCCGCCCTGAGAACATCCAAAATGTTCAATTATATGGCCGCATTGAGAATACCTATGATGAGCGTGGCCATTGGCATCCTCGCTGGATAGGTGGCAAAGTTATCCAGGGAGTCCCCTGGGACATTCCCGTTGTGGGGTACGGCGCCAACACCGTTAATTTTATGCGACTGTGGGAAGCGAGAACTGCCTCGGAATTTGAGTTGGACGTTTTCAATCGCGGGGAATATCTCTATGCCGTTCAGAAACAGTCCGAATCGGAGTCAATCTCAAAAATACTCTACCCGGACGATTCTACAGTCAAGGGGAAAGAACTGAGACTTACGCAGCAATATTTTTTTGTCAGCTGTTCGATAAAGGATATCCTGCGCAGATACACGAAAAAAAATGCTTCCTTTGATAAATTTGTCGAAAAAATTGCCATACAGCTAAACGATACGCATCCCACCGTTGCCATCATTGAACTGTTGCGCCTATTGCTAGACGAATACAATCTGTCCTGGGACGCCGCTTGGGCTATTTGTCAGGGAGTGTTCGGCTATACAAATCATACCCTTTTGCCGGAAGCCCTTGAAGAATGGTCCGTTGACCTGTTTGCGAAAATGCTCCCTCGGCACTATCAACTCATTTGCGAAATAAATAGGCGCTTTCTAGAAGATGAGGTTGAAAAAAAGTGGCCCCACGACAGTAGCAAAAAAGATGCGCTATCTATTATCCACAATGGCAAAATAAGGATGTCCTATTTGGCCGTTGTTGGTAGCCACTCCGTTAATGGCGTCGCAAAGATGCATTCGGAATTATTAAAAAGTTCCCTGTTTCCATTGTTCAACGAACTTTATCCTGGGAAGTTTAAAAATGTTACCAACGGCATCACTCCCCGCCAGTGGCTGCGTTCTTGCAATCCAAGCCTGTCAAAGTTGATTGATCGTACGCTCGGCTCTGGTTGGACAAAGGATCTTTACCAACTTCACAAATTGGAAACGGTGGCGGAATGTCCCATTTTTTGGAAAAAATTCCGAGAGATAAAGCTGGAAAACAAAATTCGACTTGCGCGCACAATCTTCTTTACCTGCGGGATACAAGTTGATCCACATTCACTGTTCGATATTCAGGCCAAACGCCTGCACGAATATAAGCGCCAACATCTAAATCTGCTCCACATCTTATATTTGTATCGAAAAATATTAAAAAATCCATCGGATGATGCAATTGTGCCGCGTACGTTTATTTTTGCTGCCAAAGCTGCTCCGGGATACTATATGGCCAAGCGCATTATTCATTCCATAAATGTTGTGGCCAGGGAAATTAATAACTCCCCCACCATTGGTGGCAAAATAAAGGTTATATTTCTGCCAAATTACAGTGTTAGTTTGGCTTCGGAAATTATTCCTGCCGCGGATTTATCGGAGCAAATTTCCACGGCGGGAAAGGAAGCTTCCGGTACGGGTAATATGAAATTTGCCCTAAATGGCGCTTGTACTATCGGCACATTGGACGGGGCAAACGTTGAGATCAGAGAAGAAGTGGGGAATGGCAACATATTCATTTTTGGCCGAACAGAGGAAGAGTTGCGGACGATTAAAAATTACAATCCCTATGCGCACTATCACAGCAACAACGAATTGCATGAGATTTTGGACTGGATCGGTTCAGATTATTTCAATCAAAAGGATGGGGACAATCCACTGCGCGATATTAAAAATAGTCTATTAGATGGCGGCGACCCGTTCTTTGTTTTGGAAGATTTCGATGATTACGTTCGTGCCCAATCCGCTGTAAATAATACATTCAGAAACAAGGCGGAATGGACAAAAAAAGCAATTCTGAACATTGCCAGAATTGGAAAATTTTCCAGCGACCGCGCCATAGAAGATTATGCCACCCATATCTGGCATTTGGAAAAGGTTAGGACAAAATAATTGGATTGATTTTAGTTAAATTTTCGCCAACATTATGGTAATATTATGTATCTGAAATTTTTTAGACTGAAGGAAAAACCATTTAAAATTGGGACAGATGCTCCCTGCTTGTGCAGGGGGGGTCAGTATCAGACAGCGCTATCATTGTTAAAGTGTGATATTGCTGATAGGGATGGCTTTACCGTCGTTACCGGCGAAGTTTGCTGTGGGGAAGCCACCATTTGCCAGGCTTTGCTAAATGGCATCAAAACTCCGAAGGATATAATAATTTTACTAGATAACCCTCCTTCCGATGAGTGCGAAATGTTGATTGAAATTTGCATGGGACTTGGAGCAAAACATACTGGAAATTTACCTTTTGGGAAAAGCGAAGGCGTCTCAAGGATCATAAACAATTTGTGTGGCAAGGCTATGCTCTCTGCGTTTGTTAATTCTTCGAGAATGTTACTTACAAGGATGTGGCAAATGCCGCAAACGATATCAGGAAACTAAAATGGACATAATAAAAAAAGCGATGGAGTATGGGAAGGCAGGGATGTGGCAAAATTATCCTCAAAGCATTAATCCCGCAAATGTTGATAAACAAACAATCAGTGGGTGCTATGGGACCGATAGTTTACTTGCAAAAAAAGGTAACAAACTGTCGTTTGCTAAATTTTGTAGAATATTAAAAGATGTTTTACTAGCCATACCCATTTTTGTATGCAAATCAGTGGCCGCATTGTTTAATGTCATAAAGCGCCCAATTTGCATATTTAGCGTCTTATGCATTGCAGTGGCGGCTGCACTCATCGGTGCCTATGTTGGCAAAGCCAACAAAGCTTCTGTGAAAAGAAACATTTTAAAAAATATCACCCTTACGCAGGATAGGCCGATAGTTGCTAGGGGAAGAGTGAAAGTTCCTTATCCTTACGTGGCCAAGAACCATATTGCCGTAGGTAGCACAAGGGAAATTCCCCGTTTGGTGATTGCCGAAATTACCCAAAATGAGAAGGTAACAAAGGAAGTAACTACCATACCAATTCCAAAGGTTAATGAAAAAAGGATTGCACCGCCTCCTTCGTATGTCAGTAACGCTAATGAGGTTTCCGCGGAAGGAAATGTTAAAAAAAATGTTGCCGCTGTAAAGGACGTTCCGGTAGTCGTTATGGAAGAAGTGGAAATCCCTTGTGTACCAGGGGATAATGTCGCCGTGAGTAGCTCAAAAGAAGAAACTTCTTCGTTGGTAATTACCGAAACTACCCAAAATGAGAAGGTAGCAAGGGAAGAAACTACTACACCAATTTCAGAGGTTAATGAAGAAAGGATTGCGCTTTCTGTTTCACATGCCAGCAACGCCAACGAGGCTTCCGCGGAAGGAAATGTTAAAAAAAATGTTGCCGCCGTGCAGGACGTTCCGGTAATTCTTATAGAAGAAATGGAAGCACCCTATGTGCCTGAGGATAATGTTACCATGAATATCGTAAATGAGGAGAAAATTTCTCATTTGGCGATTGCCAGAAACACTAAAAATAAAAAACCTTCAAATAAAGCCGTTGTACCAATCACAGAAGTTGACAGGGAAAGAGTTGAAGACGTTTGTTGGGAAATGGAGAGTGAGTACTCTTATGCTTTTGAGCGTACTTTACGTAAGTTTTTTTCCAAACATCCAGTTACGGATATTACGCATGCAAACGGTCATTGCACACTGAAATTGCAGGATGGGGTTTTTACGAAACACTCCGTTCTATGCAATCAGCCAAAAATAGTATTGGAATCGGCAACGGACGACGAAATTATCTTTTCAAATGGGGCGGGAATTTTTTGTCCCCTGACAATCGAAAGTTTGTTGCCCTAAGTTGCATTTTTTAATTGCAAAGTTTGGGACAATATGTACCCATTTCATAATAAATGGCTGAAAATTTTGGTGAACAGTTTACCGCTGCCCGGGAGGCATTAGGTTTGACGACTAGTGAGGTTGCTTCTAAGACAAAAATTAGAAAAGAATATCTGGAGGCCATCGAAAAGGGAGACTTTAATTTTCAGTTACCCGATGTCTATGTTCGCGGTTTTGTCAGGAATTATGCAAAGCTGCTTGGTCTTGATGTGGAAACTGTCATGCGTGAATGCCCTATTAAGGAAGTACGCGTTGCCGATTCAATAAAATATCACGCCAGTGCGCTCGTTGAAAGCGTAAAGTCAGAGGAAGAAAAGGCTTGCGATGTGAAGGATCAATTAGCTGCGACGAAAAAAGAAAAACTTCAGAATACGTTGCACAATCTGAGCGAAAAATTTCCAGGTTTTTCAAAGAAAAATTTAGCTATTGCATTTCTTATAGGGGTGGTATTTTTGTTGATTTTAGTAATCATTTTTACGGCACGCAAAAAGAAAGAGCCCCTTGATTTTCACGGTATCACGCCAACGGAATCGGAAAAGATTCCAAACAAGTCTGTCACACTGTCCACAACGGGAGCGGTAAAAGTTGTTGTACGCAGCAAGAATACTTTGGAAAAGATTTATACGGGAAATTTGTTGACGGGGATAGCAAAAACAATTTCTTACTACAGACCCATACAGGTTTTTTATGACCATGGGGAACATTTATTGGTTCAACAAGATAATGGCGAAAAGATTTACCCTCAGCCGGGTCGAGGTGCAATAGAAATTAAGTAAGGCTTCCTATGAATATTACCGTATTTGGTGCAGGTGCTTGGGGAACTGCGATGGCGCTGTATTGTAGGCGAATTGGTCACAATGTTACCCTAGTTCCGAAATTTGCGGATCAGGCTGAAATAATGTTAAATAAGAGGGAGAATGTGGATTTTCTGCCGGGGATTCCCTTGCCAAAGGATATCGAAATTACAGTTGCCGTTGAGCCCGCTTTAAAAAGTGCAGAAGTTGCGTTTATTGGGTGCCCATCCGTTGGCCTCGTTGATCTGTGCAATGACATTAAAGAAGCCAATGAAAAAACTGGCAGTTGTCCCTTTTTAATATCTCTTTGCAAGGGAACTCAGTCAGCAAATCTTGAAACAGCATCCGTTGTAATTAAAAATATCCTACCACAGTTTGAATTTGGAGTTTTGTCTGGACCGACCAATGCCAGGGAAGTTGCCCTTGGTTTTCCAGCGGCGGTGGTGCTTGCCGTTGATTCTGGAGACGCACAGTCCTTACAAAAAGCTCTGGCATCTTCCTCCATGCGAATTTACACAAACAATGATATTTTGGGGGTTGAATTGGC
>JAIRON010000034.1 GCA_031257495.1 Puniceicoccales bacterium | reverse complement strand
AAAATTGTTTCGGAGACAAAAGGGCAATAAGTAACGCCCAAAAGGGCCACAATTTTTTCAAAAATACAACCATGGGCCCCATGGTTGTATTTTTTTTGCGAATCTTCAATGAATTTTTGCGAATTATTTACAACGAGTGAACTATTTAAATTTTTGCCATGAAATTATCCCCGTTTCGAATGGCATATCATCTAAAATCTGCTCTCCAATTTGTTTACTCACTTTAATCAATTCGCTTGTGTAGAATTTCCTCATAAAAGGGCGTTTGGCGGGCGCACTCCCACCATTCGTCGGCGTAGGGCAAAGATGGGTTGCGCCATGATTTTAGCCAGGCAAAGTGGACTATACTAGGATTTACGCATGCTTTTTCAAATTGCTCTTTGCCAAAAAGATTTTCCAATTTTTTTTGAAGTTCCTGTGATTTTTTGGTCCTTGCTAGTTGGTAGGAAAATAAATTATACTTTGGATCCAAAAATTTTATCTTGTCATAGCATAATTTGTTCAACGCATCTTGGTCTGGATAAACAAGTGATTTTTTCCCATCTATGCCATGTTTTATGGTAAAAAACCAACTTTCAACAAAATTGGTTTTGCGAATTAAATCTAAGTTCATCAATAATACACCGGAATTTATGTACTGATGCGGGTCTGGGATTTGCAAATCAAATTTAGTATAACGTAACTGCCACTCATTGTCAATTATTCCCATATCCTTCACTCCAGCGACGTAGCAGCTGTCTATATCAGTGTTGTACAAGTCCTTAAGATTATGGCGTACTAATATGTCCACATCCAAGTAGAGGCACTTGGCGTGATTTGGCAACAAATTTGCCGTCGCTAACCTATAGTAAGCTGCCGCTGGCCATCCTATTGAAGGTACATCGGCAAACGCCGTACCCATGTCTATGAAGCTAATTTTACAGTTATATTTTCCACCAAGCTTAGTAATTTCATCCTTATACCTTTGCTCAAAATTTGGATGGACGAGCAGATAAAAATCGCAAAAAGTATTTTCATTGGCATTTTTCAGCGTGGAAAACATGGTTATGTACATCTGAGAAGCATAATTATTATCCGCAGAAAGTACTATGGGAATAATTGTATGGTTTGTTGCCATCCTATCAACTGTTTCAATGGGGTTTGCAATGTTTTTTGGCATGTTACCCCAGTAGAAATTGTTTCGGAGACGAAGGGACAATAGGTGACGCCGAAATGGCCCACAATTTTCTCAACAATCTCTCCATGGGATACATGGTTGCATTTTTTTACGAATCTTCAATGAATTTTTGCAAATTATTCACAATTAGAAAAGGTTGTTGGAAATACTTACTGCCAAAGTAAAAAGAAATACTCAGGTAACTTATTTAGCTCTGCAAATCAAACGATTTTACCTGCGTCCAAGAAATTTTTAGATCCTTGACTAACACATTTGCGGACAACAAAGTGCGTAGCTACGCATTCCAACGAATTAAGCAATGGAGCAAATAATTTTTGCCTTTCGAAGAACATAACGGGAAGTTTTAGGGCAAAACTTCACACCTTGATCCCGATGCAATTGCCTCATTTTCTTGCGATTTTCCTAACTTGGGTCGGATGTCTATGTGGGCCTTTAGCCGGTGAAACGGGCGCAGGTTTGCGTTGTGGAATGGGTTTATGCAAAACAGGCCTATGAAGGACAGGATTGTGTCTGAGGGTTATTTTGTGCCCGTGGTGAGATTTTCCCTTCATTTCTTCATGAAATGGCGTTTGGCGAGTGTATTCCCACCATTCGTCGGCGTAGGATAATGATGTATTAACCCATGGCTTTGGGCCAGCAAAGTGCACTATGCACGGGTTTGTGCACGCTTCTTCAACTTGCTCCTTACCAAAAAAATTTTCCAAAATTTTTCGAATTTCCTGTGAACTCTTAACCTTGGAAGGAAGCCAAGCATATAAATTGTACTTCGGGCCTAAAAATTTTATTCTGCCGAAGCATACTTTGTTCAAAACATCTTGATCTGGGAATCTAAAAGATCTTTTCCCTTCAATACCATATTTTAGTGTAGAGACCAATTTTTCGCTTAGGCCGTCTTTGCGGATTAAATCGAGGTTCATGAGTAATACGCCGGAGTTTATATATTGATTTGAATCTATGTTTACCGTAGACAGGACATATTTTGCTGCTCCCTTATCTAAGGCCATGGCCGCTTTTTTTACTCCACCTATGTAGCAATCTCCTAGGTCGATGTTGTACAATTCTCCAAGATCATAGCGCACCAACACATCCACGTCTATGTAAAGGCACTTTTCATAGTTTGGCAACAAATCCGCCGCTATTAGCCTGTAAGACGCTGATGGAGGCCATCCAGCTGGAAACATATTGGTAAATGCCGCTCCCATGTCTATGAAGTTAATTTTGCAATTATTATACTTTTCACCGAGATTGGTGATCTCATCTTTATACCTCTGCTCAAAATTTGAGGGGATAAGTAAATGAAAATGGTAATAGGTATCTTTGTTGGAATTTTTTAGTATGGAGAACATGGTTATGTACATCGGCGGAGCGAAGTTATTGTCCGCGGAAAGTATGATTGGGATGACATTTTTAGCACACTCCTCCGTAGCACTGCTTGCCGTTAAGGAAGCGCTTTCAGATTTTCCAACTGAGCCGTCCACCAAAACGGTATTTTCCTCCGGGGCAACCTTTTTGGATTTTTCGCTCCCCGGATCGGCTAGAAGACCCAGAGGGGAGAACATTAGCAGCGCAAACAGCCCCGTAAGGGCACACAGTTTTTTCCATATTTTTCCCATGGGGAAACAATTGCGTTTTTTTACAAAACGTCAACACTTTTTACAAAAATTTGCCAAAACTGCAACTGCTTGCTTGTTTGAAGTTTCAATTTATTTAGAATTTCAATTTGCCCGAGTAAGCGCTTTCTACCGTTTTATTTCCCCTTTGGCGGAGGGAAGGGAAGGTCTTTAGTTTAGTGAAAAATTTGTCTAGGGTCACTATGACTTTGGATTTTCAGGAAAACGAATTTTGCTGTTTTATTTCCATCTAGCTAAGGGAAATAAAGCAAATGAAAAAGTTTGCTTAGGGCTGCTATAGCCTTGGGCTTTCAGGAGAACAATGTAGTTTACCCCGCCTTCATCTTTTGTAGTCCCGAAAGGTTTTTACAAGTTGTCCTAGGAATTGTCCGCGAAAGATTTTTGGTTCAATATCTTACTTTCACAGACCTCCCTTACCTGAATTGCTGCTTTTCACTACCTAGCGTTTTATTTTCACAGAGCCTAAATTTTCATGTTTTCAGTGCTGGGGTGCTGTACTGTGTAATTTCTGGTGATGTGGCGAAGGTCTCCTAGGATTTGTTTTTCCGATGATTTTGGCTTCTGCTGTGCTTTGCCGTTGCTTCGCAGTATTTTGTTCGCGCTGCCCTTATACCGAGGGCTTTCTGTGCAAGATTTTGCTGCGGAATGGTCTTTGGTTCATTTTAGCCGAAAATTCAGCATAGGAGGAACTTTCCTTTACGGCTTTTTCTAGGCGCTTTGCACTGTCATCGGCATATGGATTCTCCGTCAAGTCAAAGTTGCCGACCATGGCTTTGTATTTTTCGAAGAATTCTTCTTTGTATGCTTTGTTGACTCGTTGCAACCAACAATAAAGGGAATCGACAGTTATAACCTCTGCAAATTTGCGAATATCTTCCTTTTCGGAGTCCGCAAGAGATGTTTTTTCAAGAAATTCAAAACGTTCCAAGTGACCATCTATTATATCAAAAGGATTGCGATCATTTCTTGATTGACTCATGATAGATCCTTTTCTGTTAATGCGGTAAAAATATGTTGTTGTTGGCTCCAGAGCAATTTTATTTGCAATAATTGTTGCCGCGAAAGTAAAGGGCCCATCTTCAAACTTTTTTTTAGGTAGAAAAATGATTCCATTTTTTAATATGAGTTCTCTGCGATACACCTTATTCCAACATACACAGGCGTGCATAACTCTTTGCTTTTCAGAAAAATCTGAAATTGCGCTCCTATGAAATTGATACAGATCTATCCTTGTATCTTGCTTTTTATCTGAATGCCAATTTATAACGCTTCCTGCAGCCATGTCTGCGTCCTCTCTCTTCGCTGCTCCGTAAAGTTTTTCATAAAAATCCCTACTAATCCAATCATCACTGTCCACAAAACCGAGGTATTCTCCCTTTGCCGCCTTCATGCCATTGTTTCGCGCACAGGACAAACCCTTATTTTCCTGAATTATTACCCTTATGCGAGGATCCATTGCTGCCCACTTTGCCAGGATGTCACCGGACCCATCCGTTGAGCCATCGTTGATACAGATTATTTCGATGTTTCCCAGAGTTTGATTGACCAAGCTATCCAAGCATTTGTCCAGATATGGGGCTGTGTTGTAAACGGGCACTATGACAGAAACGCAGATAGGATCGGTAGCGGAGGAGTCTTCTTCTGCGATGCCATTTTCGGATTCATTGCCACTGTTCAGTGCCTCATTTTCGACTATACTTCCAACGAACGGGATGTTTTCCGCTTTTTCGGTGGTTTCATTTGCCGAAACAATATTCCTTCTCCCGTTGTTGTAGCCAGATGACTCGTTTGCCGCTACGATCTCGGCTGCAGTGCTGGCAAATGATGCGCTTCCCAAGTAATTGGCTTTTAGAGTTTCATTCTCCATTGGGGAGCCAACCTCTGTACCTGTTGGCGCGTCGCTCCCCGGATCGGCTAGAAGACCCAGAGGGGAGAACATTAGCAGCGCAAACAGCCCCGTAAGGGCACACAGTTTTTTCCATATTTTTCCCATGGGGGGGGGTATAACAATAATTTTCTATTTTGTCAATATTTTTGTTGAAAATTTGCCAAAGTTGCAACTGCTTGCTTGTTTGAAGTTTCAATTTATTTAGAATTTCAATTTGCCCGAGTAAGCGCTTTCTACCGTTTTATTTCCCCTTTGGCGGAGGAAAA
>JAIRON010000008.1 GCA_031257495.1 Puniceicoccales bacterium | reverse complement strand
ACAGAAAGTCGAGATTTGGCTATGACCATGTGGTTAATAAAAGAAAAAGATTTTGGACGATTAAAGCCGTACTTTTCGAAGTTACGGGGGAAATCACGGGCGGATCGGAGAGTCATCAGTGGAATAGCGTAATTACTCCCCAATGGGCTGAAACGGCGGGATGCCTCGAAGGAATAGGGGCCTTACAAGAGATGCTATACAACCGCTTGATCCGGTGGAGCAGGTTTGAAGACAGAGATTTTGATGATTGAAGCATTGGCGCCGCATTGCCGCTCCCTATGATCGGCTGTGTTCACCCCTTCTTTTTCGCCATTTACATTGCCCTCTTTTTCTGCTTTTTTTGAGTTTGTGTGTCCTGAACCTGGGCAAAAAGACTTGGGATTTACGGTTTTTCTGTCTTTCGCCGTATTTTTATCAAGAAGAGCTATCGAATTGGCAAAGTAAAATTGTCGAACCAATAACGCCGCCGAAATTGTCGAACCAACAAGGCCGCCAAATATCATGCCCGGGATTGTTCCCGTTAAAAGTCCTCCTGCGTAACTTCCCAATGCTCCTCCAAGATAGCCAATGATAGCACCGAAAGTGGCGTGTTTTGGTGGAATCCTTTGCACTTTCCTGGCAGCGAGCTCCGCTTCCTCACTCACTCTCTCATTCACTCTCTCAATAACAGACCCATTTTCGGCACTTTGTGTAATTTCTCTATGTTTGACTATTCGACTGGGTTCTTTTGCCATAGAAAAACATGTAAGTGCGCCCACCGAGGCACCAATTATGGAAACTAAGGAACCGGAACAACAAACGTCACTGATATTCATTTTTACTCCTTGCTAATTAAATCGTATAGAGTCATACAATATAGAAAGGACGTTTTAGCCACGTCAAGGGCATTTTATAAAAAGTTAATAAAGTATTTATAAAAATTTTCATCAAAAGCCACACTTGTATTTTCTCATTTGTAATTAGTGCAGCACATAAAAGCCCTATCTTTTCGCCCGTTATCACATTTTTAACTTGAAATCCTTGGTAAAAATGGGCTATAAGCAAGCAATGTGCGCTTATCAGCCATTACTCGGCTTTCGAGACTTTTATCCGGATGATCAGAGAGTGTTGAATTATATGTTCGATATTGGCCGCAAAACGGCCCTATCTTTTGGATTTGAAGAGTACAGTTCGCCAGTATTGGAGTCCATAGAGCTGCTGACTGCAAAGTCTGGCGATGAAATCATAGATCAGTTGTTTCATTTTGTGGATAAGGGGGGGAGACATGTTGCCTTACGGCCGGAAATGACACCAGTTGTGGTGCGAATGATTGGGCAAAAAGCCAATGCGATGAAAAAGCCAATAAAGTGGTTCAATATCGCTGAAAATTTTCGCTACGAGCGACCGCAAAGGGGCAGGTTGCGTTCCTTTTACCAGTTTAACATCGACATTTTCGGTGAAAATGGGTATGAAGCGGACGTTGAAGTCATCCTACTAACGATAATGATAATGCAAAATTTTGGCCTACGCGATTTCGTTGTAAGGCTGAGCGATCGTTGCCTGTGGACGCTGTTTTTATCGGCAATGGGCGTTAGGGAAAGCGATCTAACGGCAGTTCTATGTGTAATTGATAAGATTGAGAGAGAGGGTAGGGAAAAGTCTTCCGCGGCTTTGGGCAAAATTTGTCTCCACGTCGATTCTCTTTTCGAGTCCATTGTCGAATTTATGGCAATTGATTCCATCGGTGCGTTGGAAAAGTTTTTTGAAAAGCGAAATTTACTTACGTTTGGCGGTGTTACTGAACGCATAAATGAACTATCTTGCCTAGTGGAGGCGCTGAATGCGGTGGGTGCTTCAGAATACATTGTCATTGATTTGGGCATCGTACGTGGGCTAGCCTACTATACCGGATTTGTTTTTGAATTTTTTGATCGTGCCATGGCTTCTCGGGCACTTGCCGGTGGAGGTCGATACGACTCCCTAGCTGAAAAACTAGGCTACAGTAACATTCCCGCCGTTGGATTGGCCATAGGTGACGTAACCCTCTGCGATCTCCTCCGGGAAAAAAATTTGCTTCCTAAATTGAAAAAAAACACAGATTGTTTTGTCATCTTCAATGAAACCTCTAAGCATCATGCAATGAAATTTGCCAATGAATTGCGTCGCCATGGGTTTACTGTGGAGTACAGCCTTCACCAAATTCCATTTGGCAAGCAACTCCGGTTAGCATCGGAAAGCGGAGCAAAATTTGCCATCTTGTGCGGTGAAAATGAGCGCGCCAGCGGTACGGTAAAAGTAAAAAATTTGCTTTCCGGTGATGAAAACACGATTGAAGAATTGCAACTCAAGGAATTTTTAGCGAAATGATTGACATTGATTTTTTATGGCAGCAGTTGAAGACGGTCGTTGATCCAGAGGTCTTTGTGAACATAGTCGACCTGGGGCTTGTGTACGCAGTTAATGTTTCCGAAGAAGCGAACGATTGCTCCGTTAGCGTCGACATTACTTTGACTTCACCAGGCTGCCCTTTGGCGGATACGATCATCAATGATGTGAAAAGATCCTTGTTGGCCGTTAGTTGGTGTAAAAATGTTGAGGTAAACCTTGTTTTTGAGCCACTTTGGAACAAAAATATGATAACGGAAGCAGGGCTTATGGAATTAGGTTTAATTTAAGCTTGAGAATTTAAATAAAAAGGTTTATCATCTGAGGGAATTTACATAGGAGATATTATATATGGCAAGTAGAAATAAGATGAAAGATGCACTGGCTAGTTTGGCTTCCAGGTTGCGCCTAGATTCGTTAACTTTGAACGACAGGAACGAATGTTACCTGATGTTCGATCAAAAGTTTCACGTTCGCTGCGCGTTCTTGGAAAATGAAGATGAGTGTTTGCTCTATTCGTCCGTTGGCAAAGTGGAAAAAAATTCCACCAATGCGTATGAGAAAATCTTGGGCGATAATTTCTTTTGGGTTGGCACTGCTGGTGCAAAATTAATACTTGAGCCGGGCAGCGGCAAGGATGATAGTCTTGTTTTAATCGAGCGCGTGCCGATGTCCATGTTCGACGAGGAGCGCCTGTACGAACGCATGGAAGATTTCGTCAATGCGGTAGAATATTGGAGCACGGAATATCCAAAATTACAACAGGGAGGAGGAACCTCTTCTTCTCCATCGTCCACACACTCTTCCTCGGGTAACATGGGGATGTTTCAAGCATAGATAGTAGATTATGTGTGCATTGGTCGACTCCTGGATGGGGGGGTTGAAGAAAGCCCCCCAATTATACACGGATCGTTTGTCGTTGCGTGCCATGCATGCCGGTGATGCTTCGGATATACAGTACCACGTAAACACAAAGGCAGTTTGTGATAATTTGTCCTATACGCCTCATCCCTACACCATGGAAATGGCGGAAAATTGGATACGGAATGTGAATTACGGGATGAATAACGGAACATGCTGCTATTGGTCTATTTGTGATCGTGTAACCGGTGAATTTATCGGTTCAATGGGGATAAGTGTTTTCAGAGAGCAGGACGGTTCGGAGATACATTACTGGATCGGAGAGAAGTTTTGGAATAAGGGTTATTGCACAGAGGCCTCCAAACGTACCATAAAACATGTCTTCGATGATTTAAAGCTTCATCGTTTGCAAGTTACCCATAGAAAGGAGAATGTGGGGTCGAAGAGAATCATCGAAAAGTGTGGATTTGTATTCGAAGGCGAATTCCGAGATGAATTGAAACGCTTCGGTGTCTACGAAAACGTCGTACACTATAGCATGCTAGCCGACGAATTTTTTAAATTGAAAAAAGAGGGAATGTTCGACTAGATGCTTTGCATCACATGAAAATTCTCCACAAGTATATACTGGTTGAGTGGTTCCGTGCCTTCCTCACTGCGGCACTAGTCACCGCCGGGTTACTTTTAGTGGAGGATGTCTATAAGAATCTTTACGATTTTATCCAACACGGTGAGCCGCTTTCACGAATTCTGTACTACTATCTTTGGCTATTGATTCGCATTTGTCCCATCGTTATACCGGTGTCATTCTTTCTGTCCCTATTGTTTTCGCTGGGTAAGTTGCACCATAGCAATGAGTTGACGTCCATGCGTGCAATTGGATTGAACATTTTTCAAATTACGCTACCACTGTGGTTTATTGGAGGGACTCTATCTGCATTAAGCTTATTTTTCGATGTGCATTTGTCATCCATTGCCTCTCAAAAGACGCAGGATTTTTGTTCGGATACAAAGGGCAAAGTCGTTAAGCAAAGGCTGGCATTTAATAATGAACAGGACAGCAGGACTTGGTTTATCGGGGAGCTAAATCGACAAACATCTACTGGTAGGGATGCCATGGTTTACTTTTACGATAGCGCAGGGAATGAATCGGGTCGACTCTTTGCCAAAGAGTTTTCCTACAAGGGCGGTACGTGGACTTTTGCCAATGGCTTTGAGACTGCCTTTAACAAGGAAACGCATCGTCCGGACAAAATCATCAAATTTGACAAACTAGATTGCGAATATGGCGAATCCCCGGGATTGTTTTTTTCTCTAGTAGAGCAAACGAATCATCTATCCTTCGCGGAACTGCGAAAAATTTTATCATTTTCGAAAAATTTCTTAAATTTTACCGGTTATAGGGTTAGATGTTACGGTCTGATTTTTTCCTCATTGTCCTGCTTACTGATTGCGTTCATCACAATTCCTTTTTCAGTGGTTGGTGTCCGAAGAAATCCGATGATTGGCGTAGCAGAAGCTTGCACATGGCTGTTTGTTTTTTACCTGACCTCAAGCATTTGTAACATGTTTGGTGCGAATGGCGCTTTGCCTATTCCCTTGGCCGTTTCTCTGCCATACTGCCTGGCGCTGCTATCGGCACATTCTCTCTACAAAAAAAGTATTTAATGTCTACCTTACACGTAGTTGATTTTGAGGGCACTCGCACCTCGGGTATAAGAGAATACGGCGTAGTGACGCTCGTTAGTGGCGAAATTGTGGATACGTACACCGCTGAGTGCACAGGAAAGTTTGAAAAACATCTCGATTTATTTATAAAACTTCGTCAAAGTGGCACATTCGCCGGACACAGCGCCAGTGTAGAAGATGGCTTGTTGCGATACTATGCCGCTTCACCGGGATTTGTAAAAAAATATTCACATTCAACGGAATTCGTTGCAACGTGGGGACCTTGGATAGATACAAAGGTACTTTATGGAGCATTTTTTCACAATTTACCAAATTATTCCCTGGGAGAATTAGTAAAAGCTTTCGGGCTAAGCGATCGCCTGTTAGCCTTAGCCAAAAATTTCTGTCCAGCGCACAATGTTGGATACCATAGCGCCATGTTCGACGCCTTAGCCGCGTATCTTCTCCTTCAAAACTTGGTTGTTGATTTGCAAAAAAATGGGATAGAAGCATCGGACGAGCTTCTAATCGAGTACAGCCGTACCGGTAAAAATATCTGAACTTTGCCTTTTTACGAATATAGGTTCGACTTCTTTTAGAAAAACAGCCCTATCAATTACAACTTCCTCGACATCTCCCTGCTTCGGAGCGTTGTACATTATGTCAAGCATGAGAGCCTCCAGTGTTGAACGTAATGCCCGTGCACCAGTTTTCATCTTTATGGCTTGTTCAGTGATTTCATCGATTGCGTCATCGGTTACCGTAAGCTTGATTCCGTCCATGGCGAGGAGCTTTGCGTACTGTTTAATCATCGCATTTTTCGTGGACAGCAGCACCATTTTGAGGTCTTCCTTCGTCAAATTATCCAGAACGGACACTGCCGGCAGTCTGCCAACAAACTCCGGTATAAGGCCAAACTTAATCAAGTCTTCAGCTTGCAAAAAGTGCAGTATGTTTTCGGATTTTTCCTTAAATTGTTCATCGTTTTCGACGTTGAAGCCAAGAACTTTTTTTCCGATGCGCTCTTTCACGATTTTATCCAGATCGCTGAATGCCCCGCCGCAAATAAATAAAATGTTACGCGTGTCGACCTTTATGTATTCCTGTTCCGGGTGTTTGCGTCCTCCCTTTGGGGGAACGTTGCAAATTGTACCCTCGAGCATTTTTAGGAGTGCCTGCTGCACGCCTTCTCCAGAAACGTCACGGGAAATCGAAATATTTTCCGTTGTGCGTCCAATCTTGTCGATTTCATCGACGTAAACGATACCACATTCCGCTTTTTTGACATTGTAATCTGCCGCCTGTATCAGTCGAAGAATTATATTCTCCACATCTTCTCCAACGTAGCCAGCTTCCGTTAGTGTCGTCGCATCGGCAATTGCGAACGGTACGTCGAGAGCCTTAGCAAGGGTCCTAGCAAGAAGGGTTTTCCCGCACCCTGTGGGGCCAATGAAAAGAATGTTGCTCTTTTCCACCTCCACGTCGCGCAGATCTTCCGGAATTTTCCGCTTACGGCCGGTTTCGGCGATGCCTTCGCTGGACAGCCGCTTATAGTGATTATAAACGGCAACGGACAGCGTTTTTTTTGCTGTTTCTTGCCCGATAACGTACTCATCCAACATCCCCTTGATATCGGCTGGAGTTTTACAATTAAATTTAAAAATTTCACTTTGTTGCTGGGGATCCACAACGGTCAATTTTGGCTCATTAACCGGTTCTTTGCGCCGCATAAAATCCGAAAATTCCTGGGAAAGTGCATCCATGCACATCGCCACGCATTGATCGCATATAAAAACACCATCGTCGCCGGCAATGAGTCTTTTGACTTCGAATTGTGAACGGCCACAAAATGAACATTTGTTGAGCTTTACCATAAGGCAAATTGAGATCAAACAACGAATGGACGCACTGTCAAAAAGATTTTTCTGATAAGCTTTGAAAATGTGAAGTTTTTTTACTAAACTCCATTTGATGGGTGACTCCAAAATGAAAATTATGCTCAATGGAAAAAACTTTGAGTTTGATGAAAAGATTCGTCTGATCGACGCCTTAACACAGGCTAAAATCGACCTGCCATCGCCGTGCCACCACGATCACTTACCACAAATTTGCAGCTGTGGCCTATGCCTAATAGGTGTCAAAACGAGCAAAAGTTCTCTTTGGAAAATTGAATTGGCTTGTGCGATTACCATCGAGGATGGCATGGAGGTTAATACCGAGTACCCCCGGGCAGCAAAATTGAGAGAGTCCATAATTAACGTTTACCTCATGAAACATCCACTGGACTGTTCGCTTTGCGATAAAGTGGGAAGTTGTTTCCTGCATAAGTTTGTCCTGTACACAAATTTTCACGGATTTACCCGCGTTACTGGCAGGCAATATTGTAATAGAAACCTTAGGCCACTCGGTGGAAAAATCGCTATAGATGATGAAAAATGCATACTGTGTGACAGATGCCTGAGGTTTTGCAGGGATGTTCTCGGTGAAGATATTCTCGGTAGAATAAAAAACGATCATAACCTGAATGAAATAAATGTGTACCCCGGGAAAAGCTGTGCCAACAACTATTCCCTGAATTTGGTGGATATTTGTCCCGCTGGAGCCTTGATTGATCAAACTTGCCACTATGATAAGTTGGCCTGGGACCTGCAGCACACACCAAGCATCTCGCCGGAAAGCAGCGTGGGGGTAAATACTTACATTTTACACGACGGCAAACATGTGCACCGCATAATACCGCGGCGCAATGATAGCATCAACGAATCATGGATGCCTGATTCTGCCAGAGATTTGGTCAACATTCTAAGGGCAGATAACCGCACCACTCAGGTTATGCGATCGGGTGAAAAATCGGATATTAGGATGATGATTGCCTTTGTTGTGAACAGAATCATATCTCACAGTGAGGAAACCTATGTTTTGTGTTCGGGCGAAACAAGCCTCGAAGACCAGTTTGTTTTGAAAAGATTTTTAGACATAATACCGGCCAATCTGTATTTTCTCAAAAAACAAGGTATTGGCGACGGATTTTTGATCTCGGATGATCCCTATCCAAATTGTACCGGAGCCAAAATCATGCTCCTATGCACGGAAGCTAACACGCACAGCAGCTTGGAGGAGCTGTACACCCTTGTTAAGAATGGGGTGTGTAAAAATATCATTTGCATCTATGAGGATCTATTCGCGGAAGAGGTCAGTAGTAAAATTTTTGATGGCGTATCGATTACTTACATTGGTTACAAAAATAACAAAACAGCGAAAATTGCCGACTTTGTTTTTCCCACCAAAACAATTTTCGAACGAATTGGTACATTTGTAAACAAGGATTACATTTTGCAAAAATTCTTTAAAGCCGTACCGCCCCCTTTCAAAAAGATTTTTGAGTGCTGGGAAATTTTGTCCCTGCTCATGAATACCTACTATTTTGGCGAAAATGCTGACTATTTAACGTTAGAACAAATATGGAAAGATTTGCCCTATGTTGTTGAAAAATTCAGTGGTATTGACTTTTGCGAAGTGCCTTTAAATGGAGTTTCTTTAAAAAAAGAATAAAATTTCATTTTTTTTGTTGAAAAATTAAAACTTATTCCGATCATGCTGCCTACAACCGTTAGGAAGTGCGGTTTAGTTAGGGGAGAGCGGACTGATTAATTTCAGTCCGCTGTATTTTTGTAGGGACTGGCATGGCCAAAGCTACAGCCGAGCGTTTTAGTTAAATCCTAAATTTTACAATCATCGAATCGCAGGAAAATTTCAGTTTTAACTTGACATTTATTCATTAAACTATATCTTTAGCCTAGCCATGGATACTCCAAAGAAAGTAACTTTTGATGTGACAAGGGTTGCATTCAGCACTGCTTCTTCCGTGGCAGATGGCAAAATTAAGATAGCGACAGCATTTACAAAATTTTTAAATGAAAATTTAAAAATGAAAATTGAATCCTCTTTACTTGAGCAACGCCAGTCTCCGAACGTACCCGATTTGGGTCCAAATTTAGCCTCTGAAGCAACAGACAGTGCAAAGGATGGCAAGGAAATTTGGGCACAAATGCAAGAGGTAGTGGAGGAAATAAACTCGGAAAAATGTGAGGTGAATTTTTTTACTAGAGTTTGGGCACGATTCAAGGCAATGTTTCAACGAGGAACTTCCGGGGATAGGGAGGTGGCAAAATTATATTTTCAAAAGATTAGAAACAAAGAGGCATTTTTAGCTGCAACTATCAACCTTATGCTGTGGCCAAGCCAAAAAAGTCAATTAAACGAAAATATGAACATTTTAGTGCCTCTTCTAAGGTCACTGAAAAAACAAGAACTGGAGAATTTAGTGAAGCCACTCGTACATGGAGGCTTACCATTGCCTGAGGCTGTACAACTAATGAGGGAAATTACTTCTCGAATGGGTAACGCCCCTTTTAGAGAAGTATTTTCACACATGGAAGACTTTATAATAAACTGGATGCGTAAATCTCCATTGCCTGAGACTGTGCAACTAATGAATAAAATCGTTTCTCAAATGGGTAACGCCACCCGTTTTAGGAATTTAAAAGGTGTGCTGGGAAAGGGATTAAATGAGATGATCGATGCCTATGCCCTCCTTGGCACTGATGCGGCTAATGCTATCGCCTCTCAAATGCTCGAACTGTGCCAAAAATGCAAAGAACAGGGCATCTGGGCTTTGTATAGATCTCAGCCCGGGCGCCAAGAAGGTACTTCAAAATATGAACACTGGCTTCAAGCTCAGGCAGCAGCGAATGAAAAGCTTTCTTGTGCTTTTAAAAATTATCTCTTGGGCAATGGATCTGAATCAAATTCTATGAATTTGCTTAAAATGGCAATGATTGCTGTAAAACCTCAGACACAATGGTTTGGTTTTAGTAGAACTCCAGTAACTTTTGAATTATCAATTCTTTTTGAGAATGCATCTTACTTAGCAGAAATGCGCTCAAGCTTGGCACCCAACGGAACAAATGCGGCTGAAAATATTGCCATGATATGCAATCTTCTGGATAGACCTAGTATCGATGAAAAAACGCACAAAGATGAATTTATAAATCTTTTAAGAGAAAATGGCAACATTATGAGTATAATATCCAAAATATGTAGCAAACCCTTGAATCAATATATCAATGTTTTCATGTATCTTTTGAAATATCATTTGTACGAGCCGTTTAATGATTTTTTAGTTTCTTCCCTGAGGAAAGCCAAAGATCTCGGAGCGATAACACCGCAGGCTGCAGAATTATAAAAATGTGCTTCCCATTTCACTGGATAGTCCACACTATTTGGCGCTGTGATCACCGAACTGCACATGTCAAAGTATTCGACCTTGGCTGAGCCGGGGCTGCTGCTTGCGGTGAAGCGAATTTGCAAACTTTTGGTTGAGTGCGGGGGATATCCCTATTTTGTGGGTGGTTGTGTCCGTGATGCCCTACTGAACATAGCCGTTACGGATTTTGACATTGAAGTATTTGGCCTGACATTCGAACGTATCGAGGAAATACTGAAGCCTCACTTTAAATTTACCGTGCAAAAATGTAAACTGAGTGATGGTGCGTCATTTTGTGTGATAAAAATTTCCGGATTCAGTATCGATATATCAGTGCCAAGGATTGAGACGAAAATTGGCCCCAAGCATACAGATTTTCAAGTGCAACAGCTGAGAAAATGCAGCCTAGTGGAAGCCGCCAATCGGCGGGACTTCACCATTAACGCCATATATTTCGATGTTTTCAATAATAGGATCTGCGATCCCTGCGGTGGCGTGGCTGACCTTTCCAAGAAAATACTACGCAATGTAAGTGATAAATTTAGCGAGGATCCTCTGCGGGTTCTGCGAGGAATGCAGTTTGCTGCGCGTTTTTCCATGACCCCTTCGAAAAGTATCGTTCAACTGGCAAATGCATTAACCCCAAAGGAATTGTCCCCGGAACGCATATTCTGTGAATGGAGGAAGCTCATACTTCTGGGCGTAAAACCATCCAGGGGATTGTATTTTTTGAAGAATTGCGGCTGGACACAATTTTTCCCGGAAATTGACGCCCTAATATATTGCGAACAGGATTCCTATCGACATCCGGAAGGCAGCGTGTTCGAACACACTTGTTTAACGCTGGATTTATACGCCGCGGATAGGACCGGAATCTATGAAGATGATCTGGCCGTTGGCTTTGCAGCGCTATGCCACGACTTTGGGAAACCGCAAACGACAACATCGGATGAACGGGGAGTTCATCACTACGGCCATGATGTCGCAGGGATACCTTTAGCAAGAAGTTTTCTAGAAAACATGCGTGCACCGAAACAGCTCATCGGTGACGTCGAAACGCTTGTTAAATACCATATGATTGTGCGAGATATTTTTAAAAAGGACGCAAGCCAGGATGGAGCCGTGCTGCACCTAGCCAATGACGTGGGCCGATTGGATCGCCTCATACGCCTCTGCAAATACGATGGCAACGGGAGAGGTGGCTGTTGGGGTCCGGGACAATATGAAGTTCAGGAGGCATCATGGCTTAAAGAGACAGCACAAAGATTGGGCGTGCTGAAAAACAAACCCGTTCCCATCATATTTGGTCGTGATTTACTAGCCTTAGGATTGTGTCCTTCACCGAAGTTTAATGAAATTTTAAACCGCTGCTTCGAAGCCCAATTGGACATGAAGTTCTCAGACCGTGATGGGGGCTTGCGATTTCTGAAGAATTTTTACAGTTGACTTAGAAATCTGAACTAAAGATTATGTGGCAACTATGAAGCGTTTGTTTTTATATCTCCTAATGTTACATTTTATTACCGGTTGTTCGATCCCAAGTAAGCGACACCACAACCCCGAGGTTACCATTGTTTCGAATGGAAGCGGAAGTGATTTTTACTTTTTACGGGAACCTACGCGCAAAATGAAGCCCGATCCTCTTCAAATAGCCTGTGGCTATGCAAAATCCGATGTTGTTGCTTCCATATTTTTCGATTTTAATAGGGCCGATGTTGGCGAAAGATTTGCTGTTAAGATAAATGAGGCTGCGAAATTTTTTGCAGATCATTGTGATTTGAGTGCGCTCGTTGTCGGCCACTGCGACCACTTTGGAACGAATACCTATAACAGTTTGCTGGGTCATCGCCGCGCCGAAAATATAAAAGCAAAGCTGATTGAAGCGGGCCTCAACGAAAACCGCATTGTTATCATTTCCGCAGGATCTGAACGGGCATCTGAAAAAAGCTCAAATAAGACCACCACAGCTGCCGATCGGCGAGTTGATATAGTTTTCTTCAAGCCGGAAGTAACTTCGCCGTAACCATTAGGCGAACAGCATGATGGCGGCGTAACCAAAAATTAGCTGAGGAATGTTAAAGTGTAAAAAAGTGGGCACCACCGAATCTCTGAAGTGGTCATGTTGGCCATCGGCGTTAAGTCCAATGGTGGTACCTAGCGTCGAATCAGAAACTACCGAGCCGGCATCTCCCACGACCCCTGCCACCATGAGCACGAGGAAAGTTCCCTCTGGGCTAAATCCCATTCTTTGGCAGATAGGCACGAATATGGCCGCCAAAATCGGTACCGTTGAAAAGGATGACCCGATACCGAGTGTGATTACCAATCCAACGACAAGCATTACGATAACCGTCAGATGAACATTATTCGCCGTTACGATCAGCAACATATTAACTAGATCGTTCACAGCGCCGGTGCTAGATAAAACCGCTGAAAACCCACTGGCGATGATCATGATCATTCCTATGGTGGCCATCATGCCAAACCCTTGGGTTACAATTTTGTCGGAATCTTTCCATTTTACCGCACCTGAGATCAACAAGGTGAAAAAACCGGAAAGTGCGCCAACAATCATGCTTTTGAATGCTATTTGCATAGCGAGCATCACCACTATGGCCAGAAAACCAAATATGAGCGCCCGCTTGCTAACGGTGCGTTCCTGTGACACAGTTACTTGAGTTTTTTTGTAGTAGCGTGGCTTCCTATAAGATACCCACAGTGCCAAAGCTAGACCAAATACCATACCAGCGGTTGGAATTGTCGTAAGTTTCATGATGCTGAGGTCGGAAAGGGCGAAGTCAACTCCCTGTGATTTCAGATTTCCCAATACTATTTCTCGCAAAAAAATTTCTCCAAAGCCAAATGGCAGAAAACTGTAGGTAGCGACAAGCCCAAACGTGATCAGGCAAGCTATGGATCGTCGATCCAGGTTCGCTTCGTTGAACAGCGGCAAAAATGCTGGTATAATTATTGGTATGAAAGCGATGTGTATTGGAATAATCGTTTGCGATGCAATTCCGCAGAGCCATATGAATAGCATTGCTCTGCACAATTCTACCCTCAGTGAACGACGGCCACTGGAATGGGCAATCTTCGATGCCAAAAACTCCGGTAGACCGGTGGCGGTCAACCCAGTTGCAAACATGCCCAACAATGCATAGCTGAGAGCAACATTGACTCCGCCGGAAATACCGCCTAGAAAAGCATTTAGCGTATGCTCCAGAGACATGCCCCCTACTAGACCTGCCGTTACTGCTCCTACGACCAATGACAGAGGCACACTCAATTTGCTCAAGCTAAAAACGGTTATAACAATGATACTAAGGCACACCGGGTTAGCCAAAAATTGCACAAACGAATTCACAGGTCCCAGGTCCCTAGCCAAGCAAAGTGGCATGTCAATTTAAATTTTAGTAATTTGCGAAAATAGTGTTGCAGATTTTTAATTTTATATTGACAACCCTGCCATGTATGGGGAGGGTATGCACATGTTTAAAGCTTTTAGAGTGTTTGCCACATGTTGTTTGCTGTCGCTCATGCTATATGGCTGCCAAAGCGTTGATTCCAAATCCGATGACAAGGTTACTATAGGAACGGTTCAACGCCACATATACGCGGGCATGAGCTCCGCCGATGTGGTTACTGTTTTAGGCTCACCGAACATGGTGTCAAAGGATACGAATGGGAACGAAACGTGGGTGTATGACAAGGTTCATTCCGAAAGTGAAGTAAAGTCATCCAGTGGATATTTGGATCTTATTTTGCTTGGCGGGAGACAGTCGAAAGGTTCTCGCTCATCCGGTGAACGCACTCTAACAATTATTATACACTTTGACGAACATTTCAGGGTTCGGGACTTTTCCTACAGAACAACAACCTTTTAACCGGAAGTGATATGGTAAGGAAGTACGGGAAGGCCTTTGTTTTAACGCTTTTGGCATGTCTATGTGCGGGATGTATCTGCGTTGATGATACTCCAACGAGTAGCATCAGCATCCAAGCGATGCAAACCAGAGAATTTGATTGTTCCTACAAAGTTGCATTTGCTTCCGTTGTTTCAGTTTTTCACGATTTGGGTTATTCCATTAAAACATCCGACAGGAAGTCCGGAATAATAACCGCTCAAAGCACTATATCTTCAAGCAGAAGGCCCCTTATCGGAACCATGCTTGGAGAAGAAGGTGACGTTTCCCACATGTCCTATGCCGTGGCTGATGCGCAGGTCGAAGAAATGTCAGATGGCAAATGTTGCATAAGGGTCAGTTTTGTTCGCCATTGGAAAGATGTGCGCTCCACGGGGGCCTTTTCCGAAGGAAGCAAACACGTTGTAGATGCCGAGTACTACAAAGATTTTTTCGCAAAAGTAGACAAAAGCATATTCGTCAAGCAAAACATCAGAAACTAAATCATTTCGAGCTATTTCCAAAACTTGGATGGTGCTTGAAATAAAGCCGAGTAATTTCGGCGTTGGTATGGAATGAAATAAGTGAGTTAGTTTCACATTTCTCTTGAGAAATTTTTGAAAATTTTTTCATTTGTCTCAAACTTAATTGAGAGGTAACAATGGCAGTAAGAATTGGAATAAATGGTTTTGGACGCATTGGTCGTTTGGTTTTTCGAGCAATCGTTGACAGTGGAAAGTTCGGCTCAGACATTGAAGTTATAGCTGTCAACGATTTGGTTCCCGCGGATAACCTGGCTTATCTTGTAAAGTATGATTCTACGCAGGGAAGGTTTGATGGGGAAGTGCACGCCGATGGACAGGATATTTTAGCAGTGAATGGACATCGGGTCAAATGTTTAGCGATAAAGGAAGGGCCAGCCGCAATACCATGGAAGGATTTGGGTGTCGATATCGTTGTCGAATCTACGGGTTTATTTACTCAAGACGAAAAGGCGGAAGGTCATTTGAAAGCTGGAGCGAAAAAAGTTATCATTTCCGCCCCCGGAAAGGGTGATCGCGTAAAAACGGTTGTCATCGGTGTCAATGACCAGACGCTAACGGCTGAGGACAACATCATATCCAATGCCTCGTGTACAACAAATTGTCTAGCACCTATAACGAAAGTAGTTCTTGACAACTTTGGCATCATTGAGGGATTGATGACCACGGTACATAGTTATACGGCTACGCAAAAGACTGTCGATGGCCCCTCTATGAAGGACTGGAAAGGCGGACGTTCAGCGGCCATAAACATTATACCCTCCACCACCGGTGCGGCAAAAGCGGTGGGCTTGGTCCTGCCAGCGGTTAAGGGAAAGTTAACCGGCATGTCGTTTCGGGTACCGACGCCGACGGTTTCCGTCGTTGACTTGACCGTTCGTACGGAAAAGAAAACATCCTACGAAGAAATTTGCGCTAAGATGAAAGAAGCTTCCGAAGGCAACTTAAAAGGCATTTTAAAGTACACCAGTGACGAAGTTGTTTCCAGTGATTTTATTCACGAAAGTGCATCGTCAATCTTTGATGCGGGAGCGGGGATTGGTTTGAATGATCAATTTTTCAAACTTGTGAGTTGGTACGACAACGAATGGGGCTACAGTTGCCGCTGTGTACAGTTGATTGAAAAATTGTCAAAATTTTGCTAAAGAAAAGGAGCAAATATTGCCTAAAAGGGGCGCGGATTTGTCTCTAACTACGTATTTCAAGGTGTAATTTTGATTTTAATGTGTTGACCCAAGTTTGACGTTGAATAGATCCTGTCCTGAGCATTAAATTTACTGTGAAAAAGGAAATAAATACAATAAGCAACACACGTTCGTCGATTTCGTTTCTCTTTTCCAAGGAAGAAGTTTTTTCCGAAAAGGAAGCTGTGATCGGTGAATTCTGTGCCACTGCGACTTTGCCGGGATTCAGGAAGGGGAAAGCACCGAAAAATATCATTTTATCTAAGTTTTTACCCAATATTGAAGCGCGCACAAAGGCAATTTTATTGAACAAAGCCTTGGAAGATGTTCAAAAATCGGCCAACGAACTGAATCTTTTGGCAGTTGTCGACTATTCATCCGAGGATTTCGAGGACGATTTCTTGTGCAAATTGATCTTTGATCTCCGACCAAATGTGGAATTGCCTGATTATAAAAATGTACCCTTGACTGCATTTTCGGAAAAAGTCACCGAGAAAGAAGTGGACGCCGAATTTGATCACATTAGGAAACAGCATTCCAACTACAACATCGTGGATCGAGAGATCAAATCGGGAGACTACGTCAAAGTTAACTATGAAGGCTTTCTAGAGGGCGGTTTAGCAATAGCCGATGCCGTTCCTGGACACAAAATTTACGGCAAACATGTGAATACCTGGGAAGAAGCGGGAAACGTTGACGTTCCCGGTGTACAGGCAGTGATACAAGGTGTCATTGGCCACAAAACGGGGGATAGGTGTGAAGGTGAAGAACTTTTTCCAAAAGATTTTCAAGTACCTGAGTTGGCTGGCAAAAAAGCAACCTATACGTTTGAAATTTTGGAGGTGCGTGAGCGCGTTGATCCGGATCTGAACGAAGAATTTTTCAAGCAATACGGAGTAAATTCCATTGATAGCCTAAAAAATCAACTAAACGAATATCTGACCAACCACAAACGCAGGCAAGGGCTTCTTAAACAGCGCAACGAAATCATATATTTTTTAGCTGATTCGGCAAAATTTGAACTTCCCGAAAGCGTAGTTGAGAAAGAAATTCAGGGGCTTGTACAATCATTTATCGAAGGCCAGGTTAGAAATGGCGTTCCTGCCAAGCATTTTGAAGGTCGCATCGATGAAATTTCCAAAAGTCTGCTCCCCGCTGCAGAAACTCGAGCCAAAGCCGGCTTAGTGCTGGATAAAATCGCTGAGATGGAAAAAATTGAAATAGATAACAAGGATATCGAGGGAATGATTTTCCAAGATGTATCGATAAAAAAAGCCGACATAGGCCAGTACGTACGTGAACTTCAAAGCGATAGGGACAAGCTCATTGACCTACGTACGCGCACTCTACGTGGTAAAGTTTTAGATTTTTTGGTTGAGATAAACTCCAAGGAAATGGCAGAAATCAAGAAGTCTCAGGAACAAGTAAAGGCTGAAAAAGAGGAAGCAAGTTCTGACAAAGCTGAGGATTTCAAAGAAGCTGAACCCAACTTGGAAGAAGTTGCTGGAACAGAAAAATCGTAGGAAAGCGAAAGTTAAAATCTAAACAAAGAGGCTCCCATTTGGTTTGTTTTTTCTTTGATTTCCAAGGGGTAGCCTGTGTAGATTTTTTTGAAAAATAGGCTCGGTTTTCTTTCACATTTTCTCGACAATCCCAAATTTGGATGCTAGAAAACTTCAAGTTTGAATGTTCTATGAATAATTCCTCTTTTACGAATGCGGCAAAGCCCAGTGACTATGATTCCTCCAAAATTCAAAAATTAGAAGGGCTTGAGGGGGTTCGCAAGCGCCCGGACATGTACATCGGCGACACCAATGAGCGGGGGCTTCACCACTGCGTATTCGAGATAGTGGATAATTCCATCGACGAGGCCTTAGCGGGATATTGCACGACGATCAAGGTCAGCCTTCACCTGAATGGTTCCTGTTCCGTTGAGGACGATGGGCGGGGAATTCCCGTTGATATTCATGAAAAATACAAGATCCCAGCCCTGGAGCTGGTGATGACAAATTTGCACGCCGGCGGAAAATTTGGCAAAGGAGCTTACAAGGTATCGGGGGGTTTACACGGCGTCGGAGCAAAGTGTGTAAACGCAGTTTCTGAAAGATTTGACGTGGAAGTACGCCGTGACGGGCACGTTTACTACATGTTTTTTTCTCGGGGAAAGACTGTCGAAAAGATGAAAATTATCGGCGATTGCCAGAAATCGGGAACCAAAATAACTTTCCTCCCCGATCCGGAGATATTCCAAACAACGCGGGAATTTAAGTATGACATTTTGGTAAAACGTCTACGAGAATTAGCATTTTTGAATCCTGGAGTTGCCATAGAGCTGGTAGATGAACGCTCTGACAGGAGTGAAACTTTTCGTTTCAATGACGGCATCAGAGAATTTGTTGCGTTTTTAAACAAGAACAAGACGGTTATTAATGAGGATATTTTTTCCCTTTTCGGCGACATTGCCGCAGAGCCCTCCAAACCAGACACACGCATTGTTGTGGATATTGCTGTGCAGTACAACGATTCCTACAACGAGCAGGTCTACGCCTATGCCAATTCGATTTTTAACATCGAAGGAGGGACGCACCTGTCCGGTTTTCGCACCGCCCTGACACGGGTGATAAATGCCTATGCTAAAGCTAATAACTTGCTGAAAGACAAAGATTCGACCCTGACTGGCGACGATGTGCGAGAAGGTTTAACGGCGGTGATTTCTGTCAAAGTTCCAGAGCCTCGCTTTGAAGGGCAAACAAAAACCAAGCTTTCAAACGGTGAAGTGGATGGCATTGTTCAGAAAGTTGTTGGCGACAAGTTGAAGTATATTTTCGAAACCAACCCAACCGTTGCACGGAGGATCATTGACAAGTGTATAAACGCCGCACGGGCACGGGAAGCTGCTAGAAAAGCACGGGAAACGGTGCGCAAAAGCGCCATGGTGATTGGTGGATTACCTGGAAAATTAGCGGATTGTTCCGAAAAGGACCCCGCACTTTGCGAACTATTTATAGTTGAAGGAGACTCCGCCGGTGGTTCCGCCAAGCAGGGCCGGGACCGCAAGACACAAGCAATTTTACCCCTATTTGGGAAAATTATCAACGTGGAAAAAGCGCGCATCGACAAAGTGTTGAACAGTGAAGCTATTAGAATGATCATTACTGCCTGCGGCACCGGCATAGGTAATTCCAACGACATCGGTGGGTTTGATGCGGATAAATGCCGCTACCACAAAATAATAATCATGACCGACGCTGATGTGGATGGCTCCCACATCCAGACCCTTCTTTTAACATTTTTCTTCAGGCAAATGCGGGAACTGATAGAGCGCGGGTACGTTTACATTGCACAGCCACCCTTGTACAAAATTAAGCGCAAAAAAAAGGAACGTTACATTGAAAATGACGGCGAACTCAATAAAATTCTCCTAGAACTCGGTTCCGAAGATGTATCTCTGATCCGTGCCAGCGATGGCTATCTTTTCGATCAGGAACACCTAAATAAGATCGTGGACACATTTTCTCGCCTTGAAATGCTGGGTCAAAGCCTTGTACGGCACAATTGTTCTCTGCCCGCTTACCTCGACCAGCACGACAGGGAATCCAAAAAATTGCCCAAATACATTGCTCGCGTCCGCATGGGAGGATCTGAGGAGTTCAAATTTTTGTTTAATGAGGATGCTCGTGGAGAATTTTGCCACGAAAACGATGTGCTCGATGATGCCACCGTCCAAGACATCGTAATCAATGGACAACTATTTAGGCGCAGGATTTCAATCCATGAAATTTACGAAGCTCCACAGCTGAGCACGCTTCTACTTGAACTGGAACAACTTGGCTTGGATATCTCCACATTTGAGCCCACCAAACAACCGCGCTACTTCCTCGTTGAATCCGGTGGCGATAGCGGAACTAAACTGGAGATGCACTCCGGTTTAGAAATGTTGGCTCAAGTGCGCACCTTTGGGCGGCGCGGATTGAGCATTCAGCGATACAAAGGTTTGGGAGAGATGAATCCCAGTCAGCTGGCGGAAACAACAATGGATCCGACAAAGCGCAGGCTTGTGCAGGTTAGCATCGCCGATGCCGCCGCTGCAGAAGAAACTTTTTCCATGCTCATGGGGGAGGACGTGGCCATTCGTCGGGCGTTCATCGAAGATAATGCCTTGAACGCGCTTTATTTGGATATTTAAAGGTTCACAACAATGCACAGCGATCAAAACAAAACCGAGGTTAGCAACATTACCGACGTGATGAAGTCGGCCTACATCGACTACTCCATGTCAGTTATAGTCAGTCGAGCACTGCCAGACGTGCGGGATGGATTGAAGCCTGTTCAACGCCGCATTTTGTACGCCATGCTGCGAGAAGGTCTGCTATACTCCCGTCCCTTTGATAAGTGTGCCGGTGTGGTGGGTGAGGTTTTGAAAAATTACCATCCCCACGGCGATGCTTCCGTGTACGACACCCTTGTCCGCCTTGCCCAGGGCTGGGTAATGCGCTATCCTCTCATATTTCCCCAGGGAAACTTTGGCTCCATCGATGGAGACCCAGCTGCTGCCTATCGTTACACCGAATGTAAACTGCAAAATGTTTCAGAGGATCTGTTGAAGGACATCGATGAGGGTACCGTCGATTTTGTACCAAATTACAAGGAAAGCACGACGGAGCCAAGCGTCCTACCGGCAGCCCTGCCGAACCTGCTGATGAACGGTTCGACGGGAATCGCCGTTGGCATGACAACCAATATTCCTCCCCATAATCTGGGCGAATTAATCGATGCAACGTGTAAAATAATCGACAATCCGGAGGTTTCATTGGAGGAGCTTTGCGAAATAATCCGGGGGCCAGATTTTCCGACTGGTGGCATAGTCGTAGGCACGGAGAGCATTAAACGCTATCTGTCCACGGGGCGTGGCATCGTCAAAATGCGCGGAGTTGTGGCCATTGAGGAAGGTTCCAACGACCGGGAACAAATAGTCATAACCGAAATTCCCTATGCCGTTAACAGAGCGGTATTGGTCACTAGTATCGCTGAATTGATTCATGAGAAAGTTTTGGACGAAGTGAGCGACCTGCGGGACGAATCGGATGAAAAGACCCGCATAGTAATCGAGCTCAAGCGGGATGCCGTCACCCGCGTAGTAATAAACAAACTTTACAAAAATACCCAGCTAGAGTCTTCCTTTGGCGTAATCATGCTTGCCTTGCACCAGCGACGCCCGAAGCAGATGAATATCAAGGAGTTGCTGGAATGCTACATCGAACACCGCCGAGAAGTAGTGACTCGTCGCACGGAATACCGCCTGCGCAAAGCGGAAGCGCGTGCCCACATCCTTGCCGGATTTCAGATCGCGTTGGATAATTTGGATGAGTTCGTGCGCATTATTCGTGCGGCAAACAACCGCGAAGATGCAAAAATTGCACTAATGTCGAAATTTCCTCTCAGCGAGCAGCAAACGGTGGCTATTTTGGAGTTGCGGCTGTACCAATTGACAGGCATGGAACGGGATAAGATCGATTCAGAGTATGCCGAGCTGCGCAAGATCATCGACCATTATCGCAGCATTTTGGAAGATGAAACTCTCCTTCTCGCTGTCGTAAAGGAGGAATTGGCTGCTGTGCGAGAGAAGTACGCTTCGCCGCGCATGACCAGTATCGAAGAAGATTCCAGTGAATTTAGGATTGAAGATGTCATCGCCAACGAGTGCTGTGCCGTAACGGTAACAGGTAAGGGCTTTATTAAGCGTACACCCGTAAGTCTATATCGTTCCCAAAGACGCGGCGGAAAGGGAGTAATCGGTGCCGGCCAGCACGATGAGGACTTCATTGAGCACTTGTTCACCGCAAACACACATGATAACATCATGTTTGTGATGGACAGTGGACGGGTATATGTGGAAAAAGCCTACGAAATTCCCGATGGTTCCCGCATATCCAAAGGACGAGCAATTGTAAACCTGATCGACATGCAGCCAAACGAAAAAATTGCTGCCATGCTCTGTTTTCAGGACTTTTCTTCGGACAAACATCTGGTAATTTGCACGAAAAACGGAGTTGTGAAAAAGACATGCCTCGAGGCCTACAAAAATGTTCGCCGCCGTGGCATAGTTGGCATACAGATCGACGAAGGTGATGCTCTGATCGAGGCACTTTTGACCAATGGTTCCGATGAACTGGTCCTGATCACTTCACTCGGTATGTCCATCCGTTTTCACGAAACGGATCTGCGTGACCAAGGCCGGTCAACACGCGGCGTTCGAGGAATCTCCCTAAAACATGGGGATTCAGTTTGTGCCATGACCATAGTGGATGACAATGCCACATTACTTCTAGCTGCGGAGGATGGCCAGGGCAAACGTTCAAAATTTGATGAATATCGTCTTCAAAAGCGCGGCGGGTCGGGGGTAATAGCGATGAAACTTCGCAAAGGAGTCAAACTGGCCGAGGCCCTAACTGTTAGCGATTTCGACGAAATCATGCTGATCACTAGCGGTGGTCAGGCCATACGTTCGCCCATCAGCGGTGTTCGCGTGATCGGCCGAACTACCCAGGGCGTACGCCTAATTACACTGTCGGAGGATGACAAGCTAATCGGAGTATCCAAAATTCTTGATGTTCAGAACAAGTGACATAGTGTTCGACCTGACGAAATTTAAAACATCAAAAAGAATTACGTTTGGAGTCTCATTTTTTTTATACTCCTCTCGTAAAAAAACATATACTGCTGGACGATGCCAGCGTATCCGGGAAAGCGCTTAATGTCAAAATTTCCACCATATTGCTCTCCAATTATGCGGCGCATCCATACATCCATGGGAAATGCTTCCAGCTTGTGCAGGCCGTAAAGAGCGATGCAATTGGCCACTTTGTCTCCGATCCCATTGAAGCGCTTCAGGTACTTGATTGCATCTGCATAACTCAGTGTTCTCAGATACTTTACATCGAATTCTCCACTATCCACGGCCTTGGCAATGTTTAACAAATACTTCGCCCTATAGCCGAGGCCAATCGCCCTAAAATCTTCTTCCGTGTATTTCGCCAAAATCTGAGGAGCCGGGAATACCTTGCCATGGGGCGTGCATAATTTTTCTATGGTATTTCTGATTCGAAGAATGTTATTTCTTTGCGAAATTATAAAGCTCACCGTCACTTCCCAAGGATCTTGCCTGAGAATTCGAAGGCCGAAGCCATGTTTGACGGCGTCATTCAGATAGGGGTCACTAACTTTCAAAATGAATTTTTTAATTTCACCATAATCTCGTTTGAAATCGAAATAATCCTTCCAAACATTCTGATACTCCTCGGAGGAGCAAAAGAACAGGTGAGTATTTTTGCTCATTGGTCGGATGTTCAATATTTTCCCCAAAGCCACAACTTGCCAAATATTTTTCGATTTCAGCTTGTTTATGCGAAAGCACTGCCCCGAATTAGCTATTTGTTCAATGGAGAAGTCGTAGTTTTTTATCTCTATCATGGCCAGCGTGGTTTCGGTGAACAAAATATGAAAATTTTTCACCCATATCCATAACTTTTTGCAACGCATAGATTTGATTCTTTTTGAAAAACGAGCTGTCTACTTTCCTTGGAAGTAGACAGTTTAAACGTTTTTAGCGAGCTATATTCGATGACTAAAAGCTAAGCTCGTATACGAGCTTCGTACCCTATTCGTCAACGGCCAATGTTAAATTGTCTTTTCTATCAACAAAACATGCGGTCCAGAAACCAGAAATTAGAGCACCTACGATAACGTCTCGCACGTGATGTTTCTTAGCTTGTACCCTGGATATACCGGTTAGTATGGCCGCTCCATAGGGAATTATAGCCTTTTTAAATCCGTATCTTTTGTGTATGAACGTTGCCCCAAGAAAGGCAGCTGATGTGTGTCCACTCGGAAATGAATTCTTTTTGTCTCCCTCCTTGTAGCAAGGTCTTTTTTGATTCGTTGTGACTTTTAATATGTGTACGGTCAGTTGGGATGATATCAGCGTGTAAGCGAATTGCTTCATCCCCTCGTGTCCTTGTTCATTCATGGCCAATCCAAATGCATAGACCGGAACTGCAATTTGCAAAACATCACCTACACGTTGTAGTGGATTTGCCGCTTCTGCCTGATTCATTGGCATTGCAGTTAACATAGCCAACAAAATAAAGAGCACACGTAGGAAATGATGGAAAGTTTTATAAGACATGAGCCCCCCCCATTCAATAAATTGCAAATGTCAAGCTTTTTTTTGAAATTTATTACCAAAATTGCCAAAGAAAACGTTGAATAACATTTTGGCATGGGTAAGGTAAGCTTAGGTTTAGGATACGTGAAAGGGCGAATAAAGAGAGGAACTTGAGCTATAAACTTCCTTTACCACTTAATCCATCCTTGATACCAGCAAGACATAATTTTTTGCATTCACAAATCCCAAGCATGTCTTGATATTTTCTTTGTGTTACAGATCCGGTAGATAGGGAGCTCCTTGAAAATGCGATACTGTCTCTGTGTGTTTATCGTTTATTGATGGTAGTATGGCATTAACATTTTCTGGCTTTGTTGCATCCTTATTTTTGTCTCCAGTTTCACCAGCGGCACTTGCGCTGCGTTCACTAAGGGCTCTTTCCGGGCAAGAACTTTTTTTCGTAGAAAACTGGTTAGCATCTCCTGGCATGCCTTTAACCGTTGGCAAACCTTCCGCTGCCACTACTTGTTTGCTTTTACCTTCTTCATCCCCAATCGCGGTATTTTCTTTCCCTATTAGAGTTTCAGAAACGCCTATTTTTTTTATATTCACATCCATG
>JAIRON010000007.1 GCA_031257495.1 Puniceicoccales bacterium | reverse complement strand
AGCGCAACGGAAATAATTGAATTGGGGACCATGTAAATGTAAACGGAAAGCGACTATGCACGCTATCGCCACTGGCAAAAAAGGGAAGCTCGCCTTAGGTAGTGAAATGATGGTGCTCAGGAGGGGAGTCGAACCCCTATACCTTGCGATACTGCCGCCTGAAGACAGCGTGTCTACCAATTTCACCACCTGAGCACGATTAGAATAAACTGATCATAGCGAAGATAGCCCCATGTCAAGGGAATAAAGATTCATGATTCTATCCCCAGGCTCTTGCTGATTCCCTTAAAAATCTCGAAAATTATGGCGAAGTAAAGTCGGTGATATTGTTTTTTTACTCGTTTTGTTTCCTGAGTTTCCAATTTTCTTTTAAATTAGGCAATTTTGCTCCAAGAATCTTGATTGATTTTCCAAAACATTTTAGTAGTTACGACATTATGAGTCACTATTTGCCACTTCCGTGCATATACGAACGCGACGGTAGAAACGAACGCTCCTGGGATATCTATAGTAGATTGTTGAAGGATCGCATTATTTTCATCGGTACTCCCATCGACGATTTCGTTGCCAACGCCGTCGTTGCCCAGCTGCTTTTTTTGCAAATGGAGGATCCGAAAAAAGATGTAAATTTATACGTTAACTCTCCCGGTGGCAGCGTTACGGCTGGCATGGCCATATACGACACCATGCAGTTTTTGCGCTGTGACATAGTAACCTATTGCCTTGGCCAAGCTGCCAGCATGGCAACGGTTATCCTCGCTGCGGGAACAAAGGGGAAACGCTATGCTTTGCCAAATAGTAGGGTGATGATACATCAACCAACGGGGGGAGCAAGTGGACAAACATCGGATATTTCAATAGCGGCCAAGGAAATTCTCCGCTGGAGGAAGGTGCTGAACGAAGTCCTAGCGAAGCACAGCGGAAAATCGGCGGAACAAGTCGAACGTGATTCGGACCGGGACTATTTTATGACAGCCGTGGAGGCAAAGGAGTATGGCATCGTCGATTCGGTTATCGAGAGGCAGGTTGAAACGGAGAAATGAAATTTTACGAAAAGGGCAAAAATGGCATCACCTACGGATATAAGAAAGGGTAAAGTCATTGATTATCAGGGAGTTCCGCATACGGTTCTGGAAGTGCAGCATCGCACCCAAGGTCGGCAGGCGGGTTTCGTGCAGGTTGTTATGCGCAACACCAAGACGGGGGCATCAACGAGTGTGAAGTTTCTTTCGTCGGACTCGGTTAACTTTCTGACAACTACCGTGCGTTCGCTGGAGTATTCCTATGTTGATGAGAGTGGCCATCATTTTTTAGATCTGGAGACCTTCGAGGACGTTGTTTTGCCGGAAAGCATGGTAAGTGCGGCAAAAAAGTTCATGGTTACGGGCGTTGAGTACGATATTCAGTACATCGATGACAAGCCCGTTGAAATTTCTTTGCCTCCATCCGTTTCCATGAAGGTGGTAGAATCTCCGGAGGGTGTCCGCGGAGACACCGCCTCCAGCGTACAAAAGCCGGCAAAAACTGAGTCCGGCCTGGTGGTACAGGTGCCCCTATTTATAAAAGAAGGCGATACCATCAAGATAAGCACAGCGGACGGTTCCTACATGAGTCGAGCCTAGTCCACGATCATTTGCTACTTTCATAGAAATAGCATTTACTTCAAGTTCATAAAAAATCCAAAGATTATGTGTTGGTAAAACGTAATAATTAACATCCCGAACGCTGTTTCTGCGTTAGCCATACAAATCTTTTGAAAGTCACTGGAAAGTTAAAAATTAAAGTTAATCCATGTGATCATATATTTGGCTTTTGCTTCCCATGTGCACATGGGAAGCATTTTTTGTGGATACATAACTTATAAAGCATGCACACATTTGTCCAAAAATTTCACCAAAGGAATGAAAATTTCTGATGCGATTCTTTTAGTAAAATTTTGCCACCTTATCAGCAACGCACGAGTTAGTGGGTTTTATAAAGTTGATAGGTGGCTTTTCAGGAAGAATAAAAATGAGAAAATTATGCCGCTATGGGTGCTCGTTCCTCTTCGGGTTCATTTTCTTTCACATTGGCTGCTGCTCTTTGATCCTCTCCTTCCAACACTGCTATGATGGATTTTCCAGTGTCAGTTACCGTCTCGGCAAGAGATGCTATGGAAGCAACCGCCGTGGGGATGGTAAGGGGAGCCATTGTGCCACAACTTAACACCGTACCGGCAATGGCTGCACCGGTAGAAAGCAATGCACTTCCTATCTTGATTGCCTTGGTCGCCCTTGCCTTATTTAGCTTTTTACTTATAAACTCATAGGCATAATTTATATTTTCCAGGTGGCGAAAATCTGGACTGGGAGAATCAATATTCTTGAATTTCTTCAAAGCTTCTTTTAATGCAGCTTTTGCATCTTTTTTGCCCAAACGTTTGCCCCTAAATTTAAAACCTTTCCTCCTTTCCGGATGATCTATGATGTCCTGCGCTAATTCAATGTAATCCCTTAGTTCCTCGTTTTCAACAGGAATGGAAGTGGTGACTGCATTCACATTTTCTGGCTTTGTTGCATATTTACTTTTGTTTCCAGTTTCATCAGCGGCACTTGCGCTGCGTTCACTAAGAGCTCTTTCCGGGCAAGAACTTTTTTTCATAGAAAACTGGTTAGCATCTCCTGGCATGCCTTTAACCATTGGCAAACCTTCCGCTGCCACTACTTGTTTGCTTTTACCTTCTTCATCCCCAATCGCGGTATTTTCTTTCCCTATTAGAGTTTCAGAAACGCCTATTTTTTTTATATTCACATCCATG
>JAIRON010000015.1 GCA_031257495.1 Puniceicoccales bacterium | reverse complement strand
TGGCTTTAATCAAAGGGGCAAATATGGAAAGTGGTAATATATTAGCAATACCGCCAAGTGGCGATCATCCTTTGAGTGAGTCAAGTGGTGATGGAAATGTTTGGCCCGTAGGGCACGTTAATCATGAACTGCCTCCAGTGAGGCAGGTGTCCGAGAGCTTTGCTCTCGGCGATGTAGCACAACCACAGCCGCTGCCCACTGAAAAGCTGGCAGCAAGGGAGCCCATAGACGCAGAGGAGCTGCGAAAGGCCTATTGGGCCATTGAAGGTATTCTTAGAGATCCAAATGTGGTAAGATCTTTTTGTGAAGCGTCACCCGATGGTACCGGAATGCCCTGCGAAGTTGAAGCAGTGCTACAAAAATACCCCGAAGCATTTCAGGCTGAGCTCCTTGATTTTAAACCTTACGATAATGAGCCCTCTCTAAGGAAAACATTTGTCCGTCTAAAGTTGGAATACACTTACAAGGTTATTAAAGGTATTCTTAAAGATCCGAATGTGGTAAAATCTTTTTGTGAGGCGTCACCCGATGGTACCGGAATGCCCTGCGAAGTTGAAGCAGTGCTACAAAAATGCTCCCAGGAGTTTCAGGATGAGTTCCTTGATTTTAAACCTCGGAGATATACCCCCTCTCTAAGGGAAAGACTTGGCCGTCTAAAGTTGGAATACACTTACAACGTCATTGATGATATTCTCAGAGATCCAAATGTGGTAAAATCTTTTTGTGAAGCGTCACCCGATGGTACCGGAATGCCGCGCGAAGTTAAAGCAGTGCTACAAAAATACCCAGAAACATTTCAGACTGAGCTCCTTGATTTTAAACTTTGGAGATATAATTCCTCTCTAAGGGAAAGACTTGGCCGTCTAAAGTTGGAATACACTCGCAAGGTTATTAACGAAGTTTTTCGTCGTTTTTGCCCGCGAACATACCCTGCACGCGGTTTCAATGGGGGGACCTATAACGGGGAAGAAGTGTGCAAAGAAATCATGGAAGAAGTGCGAAAGTACCAAGGCTTAGAAGGATTGCTCACATTTAGACCTACCTACCCCCATATTAAGGGTTTGACCGTGGAAGAAATGCTGAAAATAGCAACACATTTTCCTATTTTGGTGAAAGCAAGCGAGGCTCTTTTTCATAGCGATTGCAACATAGACGGTGTGAATGCTTTTTATAAATTAATGTCTGAAATTGATCCCGACGAGGTAGATATTATCTTGCATTTGTATCTAGGCGATACAGGACCATCGGATTCTTTGCAAAATGCCTTAAAAAATAGGATAAGGCGGGGTTACAGAGAATTATATCAATATTTGCGAGCTGCTGATAGCCAGTCTCCGATCAAGTGTCTTGGTGAATTTTATGCGAAAATGGATAAGTTCTGCGAAAATGCTAAAAGAGCGATATTTGCTGTTTCTAATGGGAGTTTGCAGGAAAAATTGGACGAAGTAAAAAGTAAAGCAGTTATCCATCTTATAAGTCAGCTGACGCAATCGGGCCTTAGTCCAAGGTTTAGACTGCTTGAGTTTTGCCGTGCAGTGATGAATTTTGGTGCAAAAAACACGGAAACATTGCCAGCGTTGTTGGCCGGACCCAATGGTGAAACTTTACAAAGAGCGTTGAATGAGGCCTTAAAAGAAGGCTCCGATTTACTAAGACGAAGTTTAGCTTTCAACGGGAAATCACTAACTGCTAGATCAGCACTTAGTACATTGATTCGGCTTTACTTAGTGGATGCAGAAATGCCTTATGGCCAGAATGAAGGTCTTGGCATAGTATGGAAAGAATTGTTAAGCGCTAATGATGGAGCTTTGCAAAGTGATGTGAATGCGAGAAAGAAGCTTTTCAGGTCAGAACTGTCAAGCGAGGAAGATACCGAAGCCGATTTGATAAAGGTATGCCCTCCATTCCTCAGGAAGGAATTATTCCCTGAGGATATGGTGCGGCAATGGAAAAAAGAAAAAAAGATGAGGAAGGAAGCGTAGGAAGCATTAGTGAAGATGTCCAGGGAGAAGCCGATGATGAAGAATAGAGTTGAGGAAAGTAATTAACATAGCTATGGAATACCCAACATATGGACAATTGAAAGCTTCTGATGAGCTTAAGAAACAGGGAATAATAACATTGGCTGGCGGAGAGGGAGGGATTCGAACCCTCGGTACCAGGAGGTACATTCGATTTCGAGTCGAAAGCAATCGTCCACTCTGCCACCTCTCCGGACCCAAACTTTCTGTATAAAATCTGCCCTGTTTCAAGGAAATTTGTACTCTTTACCAAAGACGGTACTCCCTAGAAACAATGAACACCGACATAAAACTGAGATTTTGTTTTCCAAGCTGAAAATTAGCGTTTCCTTTCTACCAGCCATGATAAGCGTGCTCTCAATTCCTTTATTTTGCTATTTTATTTGGTTTCTTTTTTCTGCTTTGATTTATGAGTTTGTTCCTATAAAACCTTTATAAATAGTGGCAAAAATTGGTGATTTGTTTGCCGAGTTAAGGGAGTGGCATTTCACTTTACCTGCTATGGTGGGAGGTATTTGTATTTTTACATTTTTCTATTTCCCCGCCTGCTTTTTAGCTTCTTTTTGTTTCCTTTATTTAGAAGTCCTGACTTTAGGAACAATAAATCATTGTTTTTTGTTTTTGAATTCCTACTATCCCCTACACCAAGGAGGGTTTATTATCATGAGTAACAGAGAGGCGATTGTATCCGGTGTGCACGTAAACTTGACCGATGCCTTAAAGGCGATAGTCAATGGTAAAGTACAGAAATTATTTTCCCATGATGGCAAGATAATACACATCGAGGTTAAGTTGGAACATACGCCAAATAAATCCAGGGAAAACGAATTCGTCGCCCACGGAGAAATAAAAATAGGGGGACAAAATTTGAATGCGAGAGCAGCCAGTGGTGATCTCTATAAATCAATCGACATGATGGTAAATAAATTGGACAGGCAGCTGACTGACAAAGTGAAAGTAGAGGGTGATCATCGCAAAAATAAGCAGGAAACCTCTTCACCAACCTACATTCCATCTACGGAAGCAAGTTAATATCGAGGAGTATGAGGTCTTTGCTCACTGACTCTTATTAGGTCTGCTTTCACACTTAAAAAATGGCAAAAAATATTTTGACAACGGATTTAATAAATGCATCAAGCCTGATTATTGATGATCGATATCAAGATCGAGAGTTTGACGAAGCGCTTTGGGATAGTTACTGCCCTCGATGACATCAATTTGACAATTAACGCCGGTGAATTGTTTTTTCTGTTGGGGCCAAGTGGCTGTGGAAAAACGACGCTCCTCCGCACATTAGCGGGGTTTTATACACCGGACAATGGTCGCATATTGTTTGGTAATAAAAATGTTGTAAAGTTGCCACCGCACAAACGTCACGCCGGAATGGTTTTTCAAAGCTATGCTCTGTGGCCTCACATGACCGTTGCGCAAAATGTGGCTTTTGGGCTTGAACAAAAAAATTTACCAAAGGCAAGAATTCGCAGCATCGTTGCCGATATGCTTGCAAAGGTGCAACTTGAGCAATATGCGGATCGCAAACCAAACGAGCTTTCCGGTGGCCAACAGCAGAGAGTTGCTTTGGCTCGTGCACTTGTAGTTAAGCCTCGCTGTTTGCTCCTGGACGAACCGCTATCCAATCTCGATGCGCAGCTGCGCAATGAGATGCGCTGTGGAATTCGAGCCATATGCAAAGAGCACAAATTGACCACCGTTTATGTCACCCATGACCAAAAGGAGGCGCTCTCCATAGCTGATAGGATTGCGGTGTTTTCCCATGGCAAAATAAGACAAGTCGGCACTGCTATCGAGCTGTATAGACGGCCGCAGGCAAAATTTGTAGCAAAGTTTGTAGGTGATACTAATATTGTCGAAGGTGTAATAATACAAGTTGGTGCGGGAGAGGCGGTTGTGCGCACAAAAATAGGCAGCTTTCGCGGCGTTGTTTGTCCGAGTAATAGTGATGTTAGACCGGGCAAAAAAGTTTACCTGTCCATTCGTCCGGAATGCCTGACGCTGAGTAGTGTTCCGATGGATGAAAATTGCATAAGCGGGAATGTGGGAAATGCCGTATACTTTGGAGAAGTGGCCCACTATGACTTCAAAAAGAATGGCGTGAATATGCGCATATCTGAGCTAAATCCGACAAATTTCGAGCGTCTGCAACGCGCAAAGGAAGTGTACGCTTACGTGTCGAGCAGTGACGTTGTAATCCTGAGTGAGTGAAAGTATGTCGAGGCTGAGCAGACTGTCGATTTTACTTTTAATATTTATTATCATAGTTGTGCCATTTATTTTGCGCGATAGAACGAAAAGTGTGGTGCTCGACAATAATTTGGACACGATTGTCATACTAACCCCCCACAACGAAGCACTTAGACAGGAATATGCTCGGGGTTTCCAAAAATGGTATAAGGCTAAAACAGGCAAGGATATCAACATTGATTGGCGCTATCAGGGGGGAGGGCAGGAGACTTCGCGGTACATAGAGTCGACGCTTTCCAATAACTTCATGAATTATTGGATTAATGAGCTCGGACTGCCATGGTCCAGCGAACGGGCTGCGGCTTTCGCGGCACGCAGTGCTAAGGAAATTGGGAAAAGAAGTGCTTTACATGACGAAATGTACGATAAATTTGTGCATTCCAATGTGGGATGTGGCGTTGACATACTGTTTGGAGGGGGTATTTACGAGTTTATTTTACAGGCGGACAGGGGAAACATCGTTGCCTGTGACATACTGCATGAGCGTCCGGATCTTTTTTCCAATAGCACGATTCCGGAATTTTTTGCCGGTGGAAGGCTATGGGATCATGAGGGGCGCTGGTTCGGTTCAGCGTTATCATCCTTTGGCATAATATACAACGCTGAGGCGCTGCTCTCAGAGGGCATTAAAATTCATCCGAGGACGTGGGGTGACCTAGCTCGTCCGGAATACTTTCGCAAATTAGCTGTCGTCGATCCCACTAAAAGTAGCTCCACTCTAAAGGCGTTCAGCATGTTGATACAGCAGCAGATGCAAATAGCCTACGAAAACCTCCGCATCAAAAAGAATGTCAGCAAGCTTTCGCCGGAAGACGAGCTAAAGGCAGTATCCGAGGGATGGTTGGCAGGATTGAGAATCATCCAAAAAATTGCCGCCAATGGCCGATATTTCACCGAATCGGCCACAAAACCACTCATTGACGTTTCGACAGGTAATTGCTTGGCCGGCATTTCCGTTGATTTTTATGGGCTTTCGGAGATGCAGCATCTCGAAAAACGTGGCGGAAGCAATCGGATGAAATTCGTGGTTCCCTACGATATGCCCGGTGGTGCTTCTGATCAGCGAAGTAATCATTTTGAGAATAGCGAAGAAGGTAGGTTTAAGTTCGTTCTGCCCTACGGCGGTGGGGCGCCTTCGCCGGATCCAATTGCCGTACTTCGGGGTGCAAAACGGCCAGATTTGGCAAAAAAGTTTATCGAATATGCGGTCTCCCTGGATGGACAAAAATTGTTGGCATTCAAAGCTGGAACGGACGGAGGTCCAGTTAAATTAACAATGTGCAGAACCCCGATTTTAAAAACAATTTACGAAAAAAAGTATGAAAAACTTCGCGTTAATCCGGACCTAAATCCCTACGAAGCAACGGCATCGTTCGTATGCCATGATGAATGGACTGATCCCGTGTTTACAATTTCCGGGCTAATAATAAGGTTGGCCTTTATAGACAACAATATAGAGCTTGTTGATGCTTGGGGAGCGATTTTGCGGGCCCGTGCGGAGGAACGGCTACGTGATGCGGAAATTGCGGAAATGATCATGGCAGATTTATCCGGATTGAGCTACGAGGAAGTAATAAACAAAGTGTCGAGCAGGCTCAACGATAAAAATATCGCCCTAGCGTTGAAATTTCAGAACGACCTCTGCGATTTATTTAGGAAGCGGTACATTTTAGCTAAATCGATTGCCGAAGGGAAGGCTGTTTTGAGTGAGCCGTGATACAAATTTATTGCCAAGCAACGGGCAATGTACAAGTTTTACGGCACCATGTTGGATTTAAAATTTTTACGGGAGAATGCTGATTTCGTTAAGGCCGGCGTCGCAAAGAAAAAGTTCAAGGTAGATATCGACGCCTTTTTGAACATTGATGGGGAACGGAGGAAAGCCATCTCCGAATACGAGCAATTGCGTGCGGAACAGAAGCAGGCAAGTGATAAAATGGCGCAAATGGATAAGTTTTCCACTGAATTTTCAGCGAACATAGGTGCATTGAAACAGCTCTCCACGCAGGTCAAAGAACTTGAACTTAGGGTGAACGAACTGAATTTTGCCTGGAACGAAGCTTATTTGGCCATACCGAATATTCCCCATGCGTCCGTACCAATCGGCAAGAGCGACAAGGACAATGTGGAGCTTATGATAAGCGGTAACATGGACTCCGTCTCACCGCACGCGGTCCCCCACTACGATATCCTTTGGTTTAGCCGGGCCATAGATTTTTCCCGTGGGGCCAAAGTTTCCGGAGCGGGATTTCCCTTTTACATCGGTTCCATGTCCCGCCTAATCAGGGCTCTAGTCGCATTTTTTTTAGATGAGGCCAGGAGTAACGGTTACACGGAGTTTTCGACGCCCATACTGGTGAACGAAGCAAGCGCAACTGCCACTGGGCAGCTCCCAGACAAGGAATCACAAATGTACCACGATACCCAAGATAACTTATACTGCATACCCACGGCGGAAGTGCCCGTTACAAATTTTTTTCGTGGCGAGATCCTGAGTGAAGATGATTTGCCAATTTACCGATGCGCCTATACTCCCTGTTTCAGGCGGGAAGCAGGTAGCTGGGGAAAGGATGTGCGCGGACTGAATCGCCTCCATCAATTCGACAAGGTGGAGCTTGTAAAGTGGTGCCACCCAGATCGTTCCTTCGAAGAGCTGGAAAAGCTGCGTGCCGATGCTGAAGGGATACTAAAAAAACTTGAATTGCCATACCGTGTGCTGCTCATATGTACAGGAGACATCGGCTTTGCTCATGCAAAGCAATATGACTTGGAGGTGTGGGCCGGTGGACAGAAACGCTGGCTGGAGGTATCAAGTTGCAGCAATTTTACGGATTTTCAGGCCCGCCGAGGGGATATAAAATTTAGGAAAAAGTTTGATGGTAAAACGCAACATGTGCACACATTGAATGGTTCTGGGTTGGCCGTCCCACGCGTTCTAGCGGCGATCTTGGAAAATAATTTGCAAAGTGATGGCAAGGTTAAATTGCCCGAAATCCTCGTTCCCTACATGGGTGGTGTTGCCTACTTAGAATACTAGCAAATGCTAAAACTGGCAAAATTAACAGGGTTAACAGCGGAATGTAAGCGCATGTTTCTATTTCCGTTTTTTAGGCGAATTACGCAATTGTCGGGTGATGTTTGCGGTAAACACGTGGAAATTTTTATTACCCGTTCGGTCCAGATTTCGACAAATATGGTCGCCCGAATCAAGCTGAATTGGGAAAACGAAACGCATTTTTCTGCGATGCGCAAAGGGCTGGGGGTCGCTCTAATGAAAGCGCTTGGACGGCCAATAGTGAAGTCTGAAAATGTAATTTTGGACAAAAAGATTACTTTTCAGGCTGATGACGTTGCCTTTGCAAGGAAGGTTTTTGCCTACGAGGAAATTCGGGACAAATTCGATGTACTCTGGTCGGGAAAGTTTACCAATGGCGTTTTGATTGTTGGACAGTCGAGCATATTTTACCACGAACCGGCGAGCATTTTGACTCGAAAAAAACGGGAACGTTTTGTTGTTGCCATCGATCTATTGTGCGATTTGTATGACATCCTATACTTTTATAAGCGTAAAATTTCATGATTGAGCATGCATTTTTGTTCGCATTGGCGGTTTCTTTTTTGCTGATACTGTACCATTACTTTGCCTTAAAAGCGGATTTCATAAAAATCGATGCTTTGCTAAAATTTGAGAGGGAAAAAGCGGTTACTACCGAACAAACGTTTCAGGAAAAGCTAAATTTACTTAGCGCAGCCGAGGAGAGGTTGCGTGAAAATTTCAACAATCTTTCCGCCAATGCATTGAAGAGCAATAACGAAGCATTTATTACTTTGGCTAAGAGTGCTTTTTCTGGACTTTCTAAGGAAGCGGAAACGGAATTTAACACCGCTGCGAAGCCCATATATGATTCGCTGAAGCTTTTTAACGAAAAAATCCAAAAAATTGAGGATCAGCGCAATACCTCCTACATCGAACTAAGCGAACAGCTGAAGATTATGAGCCAGGCAAACTTAGCTCTAAAAACCGAAACTTCTGGACTTGTTAATGCTCTGCGAAAGCCGGAAGTGCGCGGTCGTTGGGGGGAAATGCAGCTGCGACGCACCGTCGAGTTATCAGGTATGATGGAACATGTCGATTTTGAGGAACAGGAAAATGTTATGTCCAGTGATGGGCAGAATTTGCGACCAGATATGGTTATAAATTTGCCAAATGGACGTCGAATTGTTGTCGATTCTAAGGCTCCACTGTCACTCTATCTCGATGCAATTCAGCAGAGTACCGAAAGGGAAAAAACAAACATGTTACATACCTATGCTTCCAACATTCGCAAGCACATTGAGCGCCTGGGATCGAAGAACTATTGGGATCAGTTTTTAGCTTCTCCGGAATTTGTAGTGCTCTTTCTGCCTGGAGAAAATTTTTTTAGCGATGCGTTGAAGGAGGACAATAGTTTGATAGAATTTGGTGTTTCAAAGCGCGTAATTCCGGCGACGCCGACCACATTGATAGCGCTTTTAAAGGCCATTGCCTACGGTTGGAAACAGGATAAAATAGCCGCCGAAGCAAAAAATATTGCCGAAATTGGCCGGGAAATGTATAAGCGCCTGAGGGTATTTTTTGATCACTTCGAAAAATTGGGAAAATCTCTGTCGGCCAGTGTAAAATCTTTTAATGAGGCCTCGCTGTCCGCTGAAGCGCGCTTATTGCCCCAGGCACGCAAATTCGAAAAAATTGCTCCGGAGATTCAGTTGGGGGACAATATGTTTTACATCGACAACCAACCAAAGTCCACTGCCATTGGTGAAGACAGTTAATTTGGGTTGAAGTATTTTAACAAAATTTTTTTTGCCACATGTGCTGCTTGGCTTCCTTCGAGGAAAGTGGTAGTATTCTTTTGTTCCTGGATAAGGACGGCTACTGCAATTTGTGGATCGTAAGCCGGAGCAAAGCAAGTAAACCACACAAGTCTACGCTTCTTTTTGTGTTCTTTAAATTTGGCCGTTCCTGTTTTCCCTGCAACAGCTAATCCATTGATTTTTGCTCTGTGGCCGCTATGATTTTCTACGCAATCAACCATTGCATCGACAAGAAATTTATGATCTTTGTCGGACAAACACGACTCATACGCATCGGATATTTTTTTCCCGCCTTTGAATATTGTTGGCCTGGTTCGGTATCTGTTCTTAGCCAAAGAAGCCGTGAAACAGCACACATTGAGAGAGGTGGTGAGAAGACATCCCTTGCCAATGACCAAGTTGAAAGTATCTTTCGGAGCCCAATGGTCTAGCTTGTATTCCCTTTGCAAGGTTGTATCCAAAATTACCGAGCCATTTGTCTCATGGGGGAGCTCGACTTCGGTCTTTGAACCCAAACCAAATTTTTTCCCCTCCCTAATTATTGCTCTATGGCCAATTTTGAGCGCTTTATCGAACATGTAAGTGTTGCAATTTTTACACAGGGCCGACTTTAGATTTACGCGTTCACCGTGGGGGTGATTATCGCACTTGAACAACTCTCCATTGCACTCGTATATCCCGGTACAAAGCCATTCCCCATTGGCATCAATTTCCCCAGATTTTATGAATGCCACCGCGGCTATGGTCCTGGAAATTGAGCCTATCGGAAATAATCCCTGCAGTGCTTGATTAAGCCAGCCATTTCTTTCGCTGATTTGATCGAATGCCTCCTTTGAGATGGATGGGTAAAAAATGTTTGGATCATAGGAAGGTGAATTGGCCAGAGCCAAAATCTCTCCAGAATTGGCATCGATCACAACGGCCGAACCAACATATGGAGACAGAGCCTCTTCGGTTACTTTTTGCAAATTTTTGTCAATGGAGAGGTAGACCGCCTGGCCGTCCCTGGGTTCTACTTTTTTATTCAAACTATTTTTATTTCCCGTATGATCAACGGTCCAGTTTTCGTAACCAGCTTCGCCGGCTAAAATGTGGTCCGCGCATTTTTCGACCCCGCTTTTACCAATCTGTTCTCGAACGAAAAAAATGTGCACATGATCGTCGTATTTTTTGTCAGGGTGCTGATTTTCCGTTAAAACGGTGTAGCCTAAAACATGGCAGGCCAAAGCACCATTCGGATAATGCCTGGTCAAATTTGCGTTTATCTGCAATGGAGAAGTTATTGGTAAAATATCGATCAGTTTATCGCACTCCTCAGCGGAAATGTCGTGCAGGATTGTCATGGGCAGCATGGGGCATTGGCTCATGTGTTTATCTATGTCTTGTCCGGAAACGTGAATTTTTCGCCCAAGAATGTCATTGATGATACTGAGTGTTTCGTTTACTATAAACTCGTAGACCTCTCTGCGAATTTGGATTCGGTCAAATTTTTCCACAAATTTGGAGCATTCCCTAATTCGTCTTAGGAATTCTCTGTGAAAATCTTCCCGCAGCTCGTCCAGGTATAAATTAAGGGAAAATACCGGCCTGTTTTCGACCAAAATATTGCCGTTACGGTCGTATATTTTGCCCCGCACAGCGGGAAATGTAATCCTGCGAATGCTTTGCTGCCGCAATTTTTGTTGGAAATGTGAATTTTGCACAATCTGACGGAAAAAGAGCCCACCAAAAAGGTAGAGAAATACTACAATCGTTATGCATTGGAAAAATTTTATCCTGCCACTGCTCTTTCGATCCCATTTGAGCAGATTCATGCCTAACTTCATCGGGAAAGCTTAGTTAAAAATCGTTTGAAAAATTCTCGGCCTCGCTCCAGCATTTTCACCGAAATACTTTCATCTGCTGCATGTATGCGATCCTCCATCGAAGAAAATCCAATTAATATGGACTCCATACCCAAAACATCTTTCACCGTACGAATTAGTGGTATGCTGCCTCCGTCACGGAGGTACAGTGGTTTGTTTCCAAAGACACTTTCAATCTCTTGTTCGGCGATTTTCAAACCTCGGTAAATGGGTGAAGTTTGGTCGCTGAGAATTTTGTCGAGTGGCAAATTGTAGGCGTTGGAGCTTTTTTCAAAACTCAGGCTTACCTCTATATTTTTGTCCACCCTCGCCAAAACTGCTTCACGGATGCAATTTTCCATTTTTTCGCAATCTTGGTTCGGCACAAGTCGGCACGTTATCTTGGCAAAAGCTTCGCCGGGGATTATAGTTTTTACTCCTTCCCCCATATACCCTCCGTAGATGCCATTAAATTCCAAAGTTGGGTAAAATCTTAGGCTTTCAATGGCGGAATAAGCTGCTTTGTCCGTTGATAATTTTTTTGCTCCGATGGACTTTAAAAATTTACTGTCGCTAAATGGCAATTTCCTTGTATGGGCGAGTTCGAAATCGGACGGAACTTCCACATCGTCGTAAAATCCCGGAATATTGACTTTGCCTTGTTCGTTGTGGAAACTTGTGCAAAGCTTTGTAAGCTCCCTAATTGGGTTAATAATCGAGCCACCATAGCCGGAATGAATATCATGTTCCGCTGATTTTAATTTCAATTCAAGGGCAACAATTCCTCGAAGCCCTGTTGTTATAACTATATTTTCGTCATCAATGCTCCATGTATCGGCGACAATGGTGAAGTCCGCTTGCAATTCATTGCGGTACTCTTTTAAAAAAGTTGCCATGCTTGGGCTGCCGATTTCTTCTTCACCTTCCAGGATCACGGTGATATTCAGTGGAAATTTTTCATTTTCAGTGAAAATGTCGTACAAAGCGGCAAGCATCGTGCCGTTCCCTCCCTTATTGTCGGAGGCGCCTCGCCCATAGAGGCGGCCGTTTTTTTCCGTCAATGTGAATGGATCGCTGGACCAACCATCACCTTCTGGCTGGACGTCGTAGTGTCCATACATAAGCAGGCTCCTTTGCCCTTTTTCGTGCTTATTTTTGGCCAATACTATGTTGTGCAAGCCGGTATCCACTTCCCTAGCTTGGAACCCTAGCTTTGAAAGAAACTCTAGTAAAAATTTTCTCGTTGCCTCCATTCCTGCAACCTTTGTCCGGTTGCATGAGACGCTTGGAAAAGACACGTAATCGGCTAAGAATTGCTTGATATCCATCTTCACACTTTCATCAAGTCAGTGACTTTTTTATTCAGGGTTTCGTCTATTTCGGCAATGGATGTATCGGTTAATTTTTGCACATCTTTTTCCAGGCGCTTCAGATCATCTTCGGATATTTCGCTGGCTTTTTGGGCTTTTTTGAGCAGATCGAGCGTATCCCGACGAACGCCACGCACGCTAACTCTACCTTCCTCTGCCATTGTGTTTGCCACCTTGGACAGATCTTGGCGCCGTTCCCTGCTCATCTCCGGAATATTGCAGCGAATGACCATGCCGTCGACTGCGGGGTTTAGGCCTATATTAGCTGCTATGATGGCCTTTTCAATGGGCTTTAGACTTTCCTTGTCCCATGGTTGAATGCGTATTGTGTGCGGATCGGGGGTTGTTATCGCCGCAATGTCTTTTATGCGCATCTGAGAGCCGTAAATTTCGGCGACGATGCAATCTACCATGCCCACGGAAGCTTTTCCTGTGTGTAACGAATTGAATTCTTCGTGGGTGTGTTCGATGGCCTTTGCCATAGCGGTTTTTGCATTTTTTATCACAGCATTAGTGTCCATAAATTTTCTCCAAATATTAAGCGTTACTAACCAAAGTTCCAAGCGTTTCACCGAGCAAGGCGCGCTTCACATTTTCCATATTACTGGCAGCATCCACGATTAGGATCGGTATGTTATTATCCATGCACAGTGAAAATGCGGTAGAATCCATTACGTTTAGCCGATTTTTTAGGACCTCGGAGAAGGAAATTTTGTCAAATTTTCTCGCATCGGAAAACTTTTTGGGATCCCTATCGTACACTCCATCGACCTTTGTTCCCTTGACAACGATGTCGGCTTTCAGTTCATTGGCACGCAGGGCTGCTGCGCTATCCGTCGAAAAGAACGCACTGCCGGTTCCCCCGGCGAGAAGCAGAACTTTGCCTTCATTTATGTCCCGCAACGCGTCCCTGATAAAAAATGTGTTGCAGACGTTTGCCATTGGCAATGCAGAGTAGACTTGTGTTGCAACGTTCAGGCTTTCAAGCCCATCTTGTACGGCTAAGCAGTTTATAACCGTGGCCAGCATGCCTATGTAGTCGCCTCGCGTACGGTCACATTTGGCAGCAACACTAGCCGGCAGTCCCCTGAAAATGTTTCCACCACCGAGTACCACTCCCAACTCAAATCCTTCGCCGCGTAACTCTTTTATGGTGCCACATAATCGTTCGACGGTGAAATGATCGATGACGTCTTGGCCTCCGTTGGACCTCAAAATTTCACCACTGAACTTCAGGATAACGCGCTTGTACAACATAAAACCGTGCCAGAGCGAATGGATAAGTAAAATGTCACGGCAGTCAATTTATAATCTTTCACCGAAACAAATGAAGAAAAATTTTATTGACTCATCGAAAGCAGAAAATCACCGGTAATTTCACATTGACAGATCCATAATTTTGAACCTTAGATTCAAACGATTGTTTTTTCCGTGAGTACCATATTTGCCAATGCCAAAATAAATATTTTCCTGGGCGTGACGGGCGTGCGTAGCAATGGATATCACAATTTGCTATCACTCACCGTTCCATTGTCCCTGTGCGACAAAATTACTTTGCTCGAAGCAGGAGAAGATGTTTTCAGGACAAATGATGCAACGCTTCTTGGTGACAATATTATGGTCAAAGTGATAAAATATTTGAAGAGATACGTGGGCAAAAATTTTTCCATCGAGCTGGAAAAAAACATCCCTACCATGGCCGGATTTGGTGGTGGAAGCAGCGATGCAGCTGCAATTTTGAAGTTTCTCAATAAATATTGTGAGATTAATTTTAGCGAAGATGAGCTATGTAAAATTGCGCTGTTATTTGGAGCCGATTGCCCGTTTTTTGTAAAGAATAAAGCGGCACTCGTGAGTGGGGTGGGGGAGAAAGTTGCCGAGCTTGGCAGAGATTTTCGAGCAAATCTTGCCAAGTATAACATTTTGTTATTTAAGCCAAATTTTAGTGTCAGCACGGGGGAAGCCTATGCCAAACTGCGGACCCGGCCCGAGTTATATATTTCGGAAAATATGGCCATGGATTTAGCTAGCGGCTTAATCGCGAGTGTGAACGGCTTTGAGCAAAACCTTCCCTTGTTTAATACATTTTCTCAGATTGTGTTCGATGGACACAAAGAGCTTGTCTCCCTTCGGGAAGTCTTACCCTGTTCGATGATGCTCAGCGGAAGTGGAAGTGGATGCTTTTGCATCTTTCAGGACCCTGCCATCGAGCCGAAAATAGCTTTGGCAATAAAATCCATCCTCGGCAAGAATGTCTTCATCAAAAAATGTAACGTTCTCTAAAAAGCAAGGATACAAAACTGAATGGCGGGATAGACGGGGTTCGAACCCGCGACCTCCAACGTGACAGGCTGGCATTCTAAACCAACTGAACTACTACCCCACTCGAAATGCAGCAATCCATGGATCAATGGCCAAATATGTCAATATATTTTTGTACCTGGATGCAAATAATGGGGAAAAATTTTTTCATTTACGAAAAATTTTAAGCAAAATCTTAACCAAGTTTTTACGAAAAAATTTTGCCTTTATTGCTTGACATTTGGGGCAATGTGGGGAATAATGTTGAAGAGTGTCAGAAAGTGTGTAAATGGCTGAGGGCTCCAATATTTATGTAGGTGAACACATTCGCAGTGTGGATGCGAAGGCGCGCATAGCTTTACCTGCAAAGTGGCGCTTTGGGGCAGAGCATGACTGTGTATACTTGGCATTGCCGAACCCTTCTGGGTGTATCACAGTGTATCCGCCGAACATGGTGGAAAAATTGAGTCTGAAAGCAGCCGAGGTTAGTTTGGGGGACGACGTTGGTCAAAAGATTCTTACGAAACTTTTTTCCAAAGCTGATCAGCTCATTTGCGATTCGCAGGGCAGAGTGCAGATTAACAAATTTTTGATGGCCCACGCCGACCTGCAAAAAGACGTAATGGTTGTGGGAAATTTTGTGACATTCAGCATTTGGAAGCCAGAGCGCTACGATAAATACATAGGTGGTGAGTTCTGTGAGCAGGATGAAACAAATAAAATTTTAACCAAGCTTGGTTTGTGAGTAAGGTTTTAAACAGTCATCAACCAGTTTTGCTCAAAGAGACAATGGAAGCTCTGTGTGCGAACAAAGGCGGAAAGTTTTTGGATTGTACCTTTGGTGGCGGCGGACACACATCGGCCATACTGGATAGTTCCAATGAAAACTTTGTCTATGCGATTGACTGCGACCCTCAGGCGAGAGAACGTGCCAATGCATTGCGACAGAAATATGTGGGTAGGTTTGCCTTTTGCAGCATAAACTTTGCCGAAGCGGGCAACATGTGTCTTCCGCCATTGGATGGCATACTAATGGACCTGGGGGTGTCTTCGTTCCAATTGGATGACAGGGCGCGTGGTTTTTCTTTCAGAGAGCACGCCAAACTTGACATGAGGATGGATAATTCCTCTGGCCAAACTGCAGCCGAATTCCTAAACACAGCCACTAAAGATGAACTGGTAGAGGCTCTAAGAGATTTTGGTGAAGAAAAAAATTGGAAAAAAATAGTCTCCCTGATTATTGGAAATCGCGGCAAAGATACGCTAGTTTACGGCGATTTGTTTGCCAATTTGATAGCTGTCAACGTATCCGATAGGGGAAGAGCTAGGATACATCCGGCGACTAAAACTTTCCAGGGCATAAGGATTGCCATCAATGGCGAGTTAAATGCCCTACTGAAAGCTTTGCCGGTGCTATTTGAAAAGCTATGCCTTGGTGGGCGCCTGGTGGTGATATCATTCCACTCTTTGGAAGATAGAATTGTTAAGCAATTTTTCAGAAGGATGGCTGGGCAAGCTGTGAATCGAGCGGATAGTGAACCGGCACAGCTTAAAGAAAAATTTGCAAAAATTTTAATCACTAAGCCGGTCATTCCCGGTGAAAACGAAATTAACCTCAACCCCAGAAGTCGATCGGCAAAGATGCGAGTTTTGGAAAGGATAAAATGATTCGAAAAACCTCAAAAACAGATTTTACATGTTGCCTGTTTCTATGCGTAGTGGCCTTAGGGTTATCCATATTTTGCTTGGCACTTGCTTTGGTGTGTTCCAGGCAACACATAATAAAGCACGGCTATTCCATAGGAAATTTGGAGCGCACTTGCTTTTCCTACGGAAGGAAAATACTGGAAGTGGACAGAAAAATTTTGTCCATGAGTACGCGAAGTAAAATTATGGAACGCGTGAAAGGGGGAGAGTGGAAGCCAGAATCTGTGGTGGTGCATGTGAGTAGGCGTGACATGCAAAGGCATGCTTTGATTAGCAAGAGGCATGCCGGTTTGGCTGTTGCAAAAAATTTCTCTAGAGCAAACTAAAATTACCAGATGAGCGGATTAAAAATCGGAATCGTTGGAGCCACGGGTCTTGTCGGTCAAGAGTTAATCTCTATAATTGACCGGAGTGACCTTGTGGTAGATGATATCAGGTTTTTTGCTTCCGAACGCTCATCTGGTATATCCCTAAATTTTAGGGAACAGGAAATCCCAGTTGCCGAACTTTATGAGGATACTTTTCTGAACCTCGATTACCTGTTTTTTTGTTCCTGTCCCCTAATAAGTGAAATGTTTATTCCGATTTTCAGCAAGTGTGGCATTGTTTGCATAGATAATAGTTCGAGATACCGTTTACAGGATGACGTACCACTGGTTATTCCCGAAATAAATCCTCAGGCATTGGAGAGCCATAAAAATATCATAGCTAACCCAAATTGTTCGACGATTATCGCTTTGATGGCTCTCATGCCCTTGCATGAAGTGTTTGAACTTAGCGGGTTTTGTGTTTCGACCTACCAAGCCGTATCCGGTGCGGGAAGAGACGGAGTTTCAGCACTGATGAATGATTTGAATGGGGATCACGAGGTGTCAATGGAAACATTTGGCCATCAAATTGCCTTTAATGTTTTGCCAAAAATTGGTAAAATTGATGGAGAAGGGTACTCTGGGGAAGAGAAAAAAATGTGCAATGAAAGCAGAAAGATCCTAGGTGATAGCGAGTTAAGGATTTCGGCAATGTGTGTTCGCGTACCGGTTATGCGTGCCCACTCCATGTCAATTTTTGCATCCTTTAAAAAGCCGATTAATTTGAAACAAGCTGAGGATGCACTGGAACGAAATGAAAATGTGAACTTCTACGGTGAAAATTCTTTTCCTTGTCCGTTGGATATGAGCGGAAAGAATCAGTGTGCAGTTGGTAGGTTGAGGTTGGATACTTTTCTTGAAAATGGATTGGGCATGTGGGTTGTGGGTGATCAAATAAGGAAAGGCGCTGCACTGAACGCCTTTCAAATTATGCTCGCTTTGGAGCACCTATAATCATTCATCTTCGCTCGAAGTTTCCAAGTTTTGGCATATTTCTACTAAAAGTTTCGGCAATCCTTCCTCGTATATAAAGATGCACCTTTCACCCTTTTTCTTAGTCCTCAGTAACTCAGCTCCATTACGCAGGGACAAGTTTATGTCCTTGCTCGGAAGATGTCTGTCAAAGAGGTTTGTTCCGTAAAAATTTGAGTGTGAGCCGAAGTGAGCTATGGCTACCGCTGAAATGCCGGCAATGGGAGACAAGGTATCGCTGGAAACGACGGTGTCTCCTTCGATAACATTGGTATATTTTTTGAAATTTTCAGAGCTAAGTCCCTTCATGGAATTTGCCGTTTCGCTGACGGCATTTAAACAATTTACGCATGAACTGGCACTTGTAATCCCGAAAGTTTCTTCGTTACCCAGCCACTGTTCCATTTGATCGGAAATCATGAAAATTTTTTCCTTTCTCTTTTCGTCCAATTTTACGTCCTCGAAGAGAGCAAAGTGCTTTACTAAAAGTTCTATGTTTTTTGCGGTATACCACTCCTTCATTAAACCTTCTATGTATTCACTGTTCACATCGGGAAGTTCTTTTGCTTCTTCGAATTCTCTTGAAGGATTGGCTGCCAAGAAACCTTGCTTTAAAATGCCTTTGAACAGGTCGAAGGAAGGGTTAGTACGAAAAGCATTCCTAGAGCCAGCGATTTTAGCAACTTTGGCAGCCTCGGTCCAGTACATTTTGAAATTCGGGTCGTCCTTTGCTGTCCAGGTATTGTTGTCTACTTCAAATTTGTCCGGATCGAATAAATTCTTTAACTCACTAAACAGTGCACCCAAGCTACAATGAGCTATTTCCGATCTTATACTGCGACAAAATACGTCATAAAAAGTGTCAACGGCCAATACACCCAAAGGATAATAATTTGGCATACAGAGCATGGGAACAATATCACCGTGGGCTCCATGGCGAATCATGTTATGCTTACCGATGCATTTGATAAAAGCTTTGGCGGTCTTTTCTCCGCAGGATATACGGGGAGCTGACACAAAGTACCCAAAAAAGCGTGGAGTTTTGCTGTTTTTAAACGCAGCTTCATGTGCGTCTTGCCCATATATATAGGAAAAATCTTTGATTATCATCGGCAAAGCTATTTGAGCTAGCCCTCCACCCTGCGAGTGGCCCGTAACAATGAATCTTACTCTGTGAAAATTATCCGGTCCTATGCTCTCCAATGCTTCATTTATTGAATTTTTCATCGATATTTCACAGGCAAGCATCTTGTTTAGATATCCGGAATGTACTTCCCCTGCAAATGGAAAGTGCTTTTCCGGTAAACTTGCCGCGCCGGCACTGAGGTTAGTTACCCAGCTGGAACCAAGCATTCCACCGAGTGGTTGGAAGTCTTCTCCCTGTGATCCACGGAGAACAACAACGAGCCAAATTATGTCATCACCACAGTTGTAATCGGTCCGGTAGGCTACAAATCCGGGGTAATCTACTTCGGTAATTAGATTTCCTTTGGCAAACATTGAAATGACTCCCTTTACTATTCTCCATCCTATATTTGGGGTGACAAATGTGCCCTGTTGCCCTTGGAAATTTTTGATACAATGCCAATTATGCATCGTTCCAGGTATCGTTTCGAGGTCATCTTGCTCCAACATATGTAACGCTTCATATTGCTCGTTCGCGTCGCGTTTTGTGGATCTATAACTTCTTTTTATCAGAAAGTGTAGGTCTGGCATAATATCAACGAATGCCGGGTTAGCTTCGATAAGTTCTAAACCCGTTACGCTTTCCCGCACTCTATCACTTACTTGCACCAGATGTGAATTTTCATCCCATGTAAAAGTGCTGTTTGGAATTCCCTTGCATGGGTTAATTAGCGCTGCTATTGCACATGCAACCGTAGCAGTGGCAGCGATAGAAAAACGTGTATTCTTAATCATGATCCCTCCCAAGTTAGCTGAACCAGTATAATCTTTTTTTAAAATTTTGCAATATCTTTTTTTGGTTTTTGTTTTTATGTGTTGAAAACCTTCGATAGCCCAATAGCCTACCTTGTGGCAGGATAAGATTTCATGGAGAGTGTAGTTTTGTATTTACTGGGAGGTGTTGCGGCGATTGTTAGCATCTATGGCTTGGCAAGGAGAAAAGAAAAGAGGACCCCAGTCATCGAAGAAAAACCATCCAACTTAAAATTAGCTATCAAGGATTTGAAAATTGCCAGGGATGGCATTGGAAAAAACTCGAGCGTTGCTTTCATTGCCTTGCTCATATTCGCAATAAAAAATTACCTGGCAGCGGAATTTAAATACGTCGACAGTTCCAAGACTAGTGATGAAATTTTGGCAAAATTTGTACACGATGTCACCAACGATTGGACGGCTTCGAGCCTCATCACGGAAATCTTTTCCCTGTCGGACCAAGTAAAATTTGCCAAGAGGAAGTTGAGTATCTCCCAACAGAAGGGTCTGTATAAAAAAGCCTGCCGACTGGTACTCAGCGTCAGTAGGGCAAAAAAGAGAATTTCGCAATGCAAATAGAACAACCAATATTTTTCATACTTTCACCTGTCATTTTGGCGCTGATTTTTATCAAACCAAGGATTAAACTTGGCACGATTATCTGGCCTAACATACAGTTTGTTAAGCAGGCAAACAGGCAAATAGGATACAAACAGCGGGACTGGTTATTTACATTGCGCCTTTGTTCCCTCATGGGGATAACACTGTCCCTTTGCAAAATTGTAATATGTGGTGTGGAAATGTCTCCCTACTTAGTGAAATTTATAGTCTTCACCACACTGGGCGAAATTGTCCTTAAAAATACCACGCTTAGGACCTTGCCATGAACGCAATGAGCGCGCTACTCATATTTTTAGCATTGGCCTTTACGATTTACGGCGAATGGAAGCGTAAATTTTTGTTACGCAAGTTAATATGCGATAAAAATTTATCTCAAATGCTCATTAATTGCTGCGAATGCGCCAGGCTAGCAAAAACACTATTGCTTGCCTTTGCCGGAATATTTCTGTGTCTGGCGTTGGCAAATTTTGAAATAAATTTGCAATTGAATCGTAGTTTTAGTAAGATTTTGATCATACTAAAGGCTTACGACGGTGATATTTTGAATTTAAAAGTTCTATTTTTGGAGCTAAGCTTCTGTTTACTCTCGATCGAACAGGTGATTCCAACCAGGAAACAGTGATGGATGTAAATTTCGTACTTAAACTATTATTATGGCTGGCTTTGACTACTCTTTTGGGGATTTTTGCCTATAAGTTTTACCGATACGGGACTTTTTCAAAGCCTTCAGCGAGTAATAGGTTGGGTAAGGCCATGGTAAACATGGAACGTGCCTGCACATTTGGCGATTCTGTCAATTTTTATGAGTTTGCCAAATATGCTATCCGTGAAGCCATGCGCTTGCCGCAGGGCAAAGTTGGATTGGCGCTTACCTTGGAAGATATTAAAGCAAATTTGAAAAACGGGACGACCTCTAAGGAAGGGGAATCAATTATTTCGGAAATTTATACTACGGCTGAACAGCTCGAAAAAAACGAGGATATCGAAATTGATTTGAAAAATAAATTGGAGGTTTATTGTGGGATTATTCGCCAGCTTAATGTCGCATATGGCAAACAACCTAACGGGCAAACCTGATCTCGAAATCGGTGACGTAGTGCAAACATTCCGCCCTGATGTTCTCCAGTTCTGCCCTATGTGTAAAACAAAAAAGTGACTCCTCGATTTCGTGTTGTTCGTGTCGTAAATTATTGTCCATGGCATGATCGGGGACAAATTCTTGTATCACAAATTTTTTGGCACCTCTTATACTTTTTGCAATGCTTACTATGTCGCTCCCTCGATGAATCCCAGGGACGATTGTTGTGCGAAACTCATAGTCAACGCCACAGGTTTTTACAAAATTGATGCTTTGTATTATGTTTTTTACCAATGTTTTTACGCCGCACGCTGCATCGTATTTCGGAAGATTGTGCTTAATATCCATAGCTATGAAATCGACTAAATTGGACCGTGTCAGGTCGGCCACAATATCAGGTTTGGTACCGTTTGTATCTAATTTTGAACAAAATCCCAATTCTTTGATTTTCTGCATGAACGCTTTGAGGTCTCTTTGCAGCGTAGGTTCTCCTCCACTTATAACAACTCCTTCCACTCTCCCTTTTCGCGAGGATAAGTAGTTTAAAACTTCATCTTCGGAGAGTGTTGCTTCGAATTTAGCCGGATCAACCAGGTGTCCGTTGTGACAAAATGGACACCTAAAATTGCACCCTTGGGTAAAAATGACGGAAGCAATTTTTCCCGGAAAATCAATTAGGGAAATTTTTTGCAAGCCACCGATTAACATGGGGAGATAAAAGTATTCGCGCTGCACTTTAGCAAACAAATTTGCTATGCCCTCGAAACAGTTAAGGATGACTTACAATTTAGGAAATGTTTATTCCCATGCGTTTAGTTTTTTAAATTACGCTCAAATTTTTTTCGAAGAACTCCTAAATCAGGAATTTGCAACTGCAATATTGTTCAAAAATTTATAGCCGTGCACTTTTGCCCATTTTTTTATCAAGGCAATGAACCACAAAGATTCATTTTTGGAATGAATTTCGAAAACACACAGCATGGCGGCTTTTTTCGAGAAAATGCGAATGTCAGCGTATCCTATAATTTCCGTGCCACGGTAAAGGAGAAAATGTTCATGGTTTCCATCTTCAAGATTTTCCCGAATTGGATCGCCGATTCCAAGCCTATGAAAATAATCCCTTCGAAAACTTTTTACCGCTTCCCATTCATTTTCGGTGATGCATTTCAAAACGCGCAGCCTATTAAAGCCGATATTTTTTATGATTTTGCTAATAAAAGCGCTTTTTTTGAGCGTATAAACAGGAAAGGATAATTTTCCAACTCTTTGATGAGCAGTTTCATCTCCCAAGATGCTTAGTTTGAGAGCCGCATACTCATCTCGCACATCAGGATTGGTTCTCAGATAATCGCGGAATCGAAGATTCAATTCAATTTCCGGATGATTTTCTTCAAAAAACATATGCAAATTTACGCTTGTACCGTTTCTCTTAGTAAACCCACATTTTAGCGGAATATTCCATTCCCCTGCATGGGTATATCCGACCTTTCCTAGGCTTTTTATGGCTTTTTCCCGATCCTTAGCCAGGGCAATTATATCTATCTTTGGTTTTGCTGCGAGTCCCAGCACTGAAGTTGAGCCAATGTGGTGAATCGCAATACAGTTATCACCAAGGGCAGACTGAATCAGTTTTTTCTCCGCTTCGAACATAGTCGGCCACTTTGGATTATATGGGACAACTTCGATGGGACTAACCTGTTTTTTCTCTGTGTTTATCTTGGTGCCTGATTTATTAGTGAAACATACAACAAAGTTGTATATTTTGGGAAAATTTTCCATATTAGCTAGGGTAATTTCAATACCTGGCAATATTCTTTTAATGTTTTGCAAGTTTTATCTTGAATTTATTTCTTCACACAGCATCTTGAGCACAGTTGTAGCGTTGCAGTACGTTACTGGAACGCGTTTTAATTTTAACCCTTCCGCAAGGAAGAAAAGTTATTATATGAGCTCTACAGTTATGGAAGAGCTGCTAGCATCCCATCCAATGGGGACTCTGCGGGCAGATTCGGTTATTACCGGCGTTATTACTGAAATTCGCGACAATGAAGTTGTCGTCGACATAGGTGGAAAATCAGAGGGTGTTATTCCGGCACGCGAATTTGATGACCTGGAAAGCTTGGAAATTGGTTCTGAGATTGATATTTATATTGAAAATCTCGAAGACAAGCATGGAAACCCAATAATATCCCATGATAAGGCTTTGCAGAAGAAAAACTGGGAATTGATTGTGGAAAATTGCGAGGAAGGATCAATTCTTCCTGGACGTATTAAAGGCAAAGTTAAGGGAGGATTGATTGTCAACATAGGAGTGGATGCGTTTTTGCCAGCTTCACAGATAGATACGCAGGCTCCTATCAGCCTTGAGTTGTATATCGGGCAGACATACGATTTTAAAATTGTAAAAATTAATAAGGAACGCAAAAACATCGTTGTATCACGCCGGGAGCTGATCGAAGAGGAGCGTCAGGAAAAGCGCAGAGCACTGCTGAGTGAGATCAAGATTGGTGATATAAGGAAGGGCACCGTCAAGAACATCACCGATTACGGTGTATTTATCGATATCGACGGGTTGGATGGTTTGCTACACATTACCGATATGAGCTGGGGTAGGATAACGCATCCCGGCGAAGTTGTCCAAGTGGGTCGGGAATTGGATGTTATGATCATTGGCATCGATGAGGAAAAGGAACGCGTTTCCCTCGGTTTGAAACAAACAATGCAAAATCCATGGGACAATATTGAACGCCGATATCCGATCGGATCCAAGGTTAGTGGACGCGTCGTAAACATGGTGGCCTACGGTGCTTTCGTTGAACTGGAAAGCGGCGTTGAAGGTTTGATTCACGTCACCGAAATGTCCTGGACGAAGCGCATTAACAAACCCAGTGAGGTTGTGCGCATTGGCGACGAGGTTGAAGCCAGAGTAATAGGAATTTCAAAGGAAGACCAAAAAATTGCCCTGAGCTTGAAGCAACTTGAAGAAAATCCTTGGGATATGGTCTGTAGAAATTATCCAGTGGGTGCACACGTTCGTGGGAAAGTACGCAACATGACAAACTATGGAGCATTTGTCGAGCTGGAGGAAGGCATAGACGGAATGGTCCATGTGAGCGATATGAGTTGGACGCATACAATTAACAATCCCAGTGAATTTCTCAAAAAAGGCGAGGAAGTGGATGCCATTGTGCTGAACATTGATGCGGAACAGCAAAGAATTGCGCTGGGCATCAAACAACTAACCCCTGATCCTTGGTCGGAAATTCAGAAAAAGTACAAAATTGGGACCATAGTGACGGGAAAGGTTACAAAAATTGCGCCCTACGGTGCTTTTGTGAAACTTGAGGACAATATCGAAGGACTTGTGCACGTCAGTCAAATCAGCGAAGATCGGGTAGAAAAAGTAAAAGAAGTTTTAAAAGTTGGGGATGAAATAACTGCCCGCGTCATAAAGGTTGACAAGGATGAGCGGCACATTGGCCTTTCAATTAAAGCGGCTAATTACGATGATACCACATTTAGCGCGGAAATTAAAGCATTCGATAAGGTTGCCAGCGGGGGTGAGCTAGTAAGCTTGAGCAACATGTTTGATAATTTTGGCGTTGAAGGAGATACCGAGCAAATTTCTCCACAGATGGAATGATCCATTTAAGTTCAGCTAAAAGGGCTTGAAGTTTTCATCCTACAAAAAAGCAAAATATAGATAGTACCAGACGCCGACCACTTATTTCGATCTCGTAGATAAGCTCAATTTATCTCTGAGTTCATTGAAGGGAGTAGGTGGGAAATTTGATGCATATGTAAAAATGTAAAACAGACAAGAAGAACTGTCTTGGGAAATTTTCGTCAGAATCGTTTCCGATCCTTTTGTCAGTGAACAAACACGCTCACTTACTAATATCATACCGAAACAACAGCAGTTTAAGGAAATTTCCTCAGGCTATGGTGAAGCGACAATCTGCCCCTAGAGAAACAACTGATTTCCTGGAGAATAGGTCAAGCTTAACATAGTGACACTGCAATAAGTCCCCTGTGGGACTAAATCAGCCTGCTAATGGCTAGGAATGATTTGTGTAAGCGGTGCCTGACTCCCGTCGGTGTGGCTTTCCATGCACTAATTCTTCTCTTTTTGAGCTGGCCTAGCTGGCTCCATTCGCAGGGATGCAAAAAAAACAATATCGGCAACTCATCTATTTAGGCTTTCCCTTTGCAAAACCCAGAGTGATTAAACTTCGATAAAATTAATCCTATGACTCTTCTCTGACTTTTATAATTCTCCCCTACCCTACACTCTCTTTTTTCCAGCCAAATTTAAATTGATACTTTAGGAAGTATTTTATGAATTTTATTAGGGCGTACCCAAAAATTAATGCTGTGAGATTTGTACAATTTTCGAAAAAAATGGAATGTTAAAAAAATCCTTTTGAAGGCTGAGATATAATCAATCTCAGTAATAGATTGTATCTTGAAGATGCTGTAGCTGGCATAATCAATGTTTTTTGTCAAACTCATAAGTAATCACAGCACATCGATTCCTAAATGAAATCTCAGGAAATTCAAGTCATTAGCTTCTGAAATAAAAAAATACGTAAAATTGCAATGATTTACGGTAAAGCTCCATGAACAGATCTAGTTCATATTAGAGCCATAGACAAAAGAGAGGAAAGATTTTTAAAGAGGAGTATGAAAATAAAAAAAAGTCAGGAAGAAATAAGGGATAGCTTGCTTGTTTTATATTGCGACACATTAAAATACCACAACTTGCGTTATTTGAACGCAAAGCCGATTTTGCCGCCGGATTTTAGGATGAGACGAGCTTTGAATGGCTTGCCCGTCTTTTTTGATTTAAAGTTTTCCAGCATGTCCGTGGATTTTTCGCTGATCAATTTCAAGAATTGTTCACTGTCTATCTCTCTGTCCAACATATGTTTGGACATGCGAAAGCTGCATTTTTTGTCGAAGTAATTTTTGCAAATGTAGGCTTCCGGCGCTGCCAGGATTGGAGCACCGCAAATGGGGCACTTGCAAAGCTCTTCGTAGGTGGCAATTTCTTCGGGAGAAATTTGCGATGCCTGTTCACCGTTCGTTTCAAACTCGAAGCCCAACTTGCCTTCTCCGTTGAGCACGATCGTTGCTGAAAATTCTGAACCACGCTTGGATTTGAAACCCCTCAGTGGCCCGAGCTTTTTTTCGCCAATTAGCTGGACAATTTCCTGTGGTGAGAATTTGCGACCGCAAAGTGACTTTGGTATGGATAGGGAGCCATCTTGACTGTGATAGCTGCGGAAGCTCTCAAGTAGCGGTTTACCGTCCAGGGGGCAGATGATTTCCGATTCTGCCAGCGTGCTATCACTCTCGTTGTAGTTGCGAACTTTATCCACAATCTTTTGTGTGAGTTCCGCTATTTCTCGCATAAATGTTTGGCGAGGAAATGTGCCACTTTCCATTTGCCGAAGCTTGTATTCCCACTCTCCAGTCAGTGCGGGGTCGGCTAGGGTTTCTATGTTGAGCGCGTGCAGAAAATTTAGGAGATCCTCGCCCTTGCTGGTTGAATGCAATTCTCGCCTGTCACGTTCGAGGTAGTGCAGGTTGAGCAGGTGATCGATGATCTGTGCCCGCGTTGCCGGTGTTCCCAGTCCACGTTCCTTCATAGCTTCGGCGAGCTCGTTATCATCCAGCAATTTTCCAGCGCCTTCCATGGCGGCCAGTAAAGTTGCCTCATTGAAGCGAGCGGGCGGCCGCGTTTCATCCTCCTGCGAACACACTTCGATGATGCGTGCTTCGAAATTATCCCCTTCGCTTAGTTTTGGCAGCGTGCATTCTTGCTCAAGGTCCGCTTTGCCGTACACTTCCAACCATCCCGATTTGACCAGCACCTTCCCCTCCGTTTTAAAAGCGTATTCCCCGGCAATCGTGCTCGTACGCATAGTAACATCGTACTCCGCATCGGGATAAAATACGGCAATGAAGCGGCGAAGGACCATGTTATAAATCTTCGACTCCTCCTCGGAGAGGGACTTTGGAAAATGGGTTGTGGGGATTATGGCAAAGTGGTCACTTACCTGTTTGTTGTTGAAAATTTTCCTATTTCCGCCGTTTACTAATTTATGCTCGGCGACGTGTTTGGCGAATCTTTCGCATTCTCCGGAGATGCTTTGCAGTATGGCGTAGCAGGTGGATACGTAGTCCTCGGTCAGCGCCTTGGAATCCGTACGTGGATAGGTTAGGCATTTATGTCGCTCATAGAGTGACTGGGCAATTTTTAGGGTCATGGCGGCAGGCATACCGTAGCGTGAATTTGCCTCCCGTTGGAGCGAAGTGAGATCATAGAGACGAGGTGCTGACTGAAACGTACGTTTGTTTTTTTCGCTAACGGCTGCCTGTTCGCAGCCCCGAATTGCAGCCAAAACTTTGTCGGCATATTCCTTTGTCCACAGGCGATCGACGCGATCGTGGGGATCTTTGCCGTTAATTTTTTCGGGCCTTTGAAAAACACCTTGGTATTTCCCTTCTTTGATTTCAAATTCACCTATGAGACGCCAATATTTCGTTGGCTTGAAATTTGCAATTTCACAATCGCGACTCACGATCATGGCCAAGGTGGGAGTTTGCACGCGGCCAACGGTAGCTATCTGCTTCGATTGGGATGAAAACATGCGTTTTGTGATTGCCCGTGTACCGTTGATGCCGATCAGCCAGTCCGCTTCCGAGCGACATTTTGCAGCATCTTGTAAATTGTGCATTTCGTCACTTTCACGCAGATGCTCAAAGGCATCCCGGATTCCCGTTGGCGTCATCGACGATAGCCACAGGCGCTTGAATGGTTTTTTACATTTGCACAGTTCGTAGATGTAGGTAAAAATCAGCTCCCCCTCCCGGCCCGCATCGCATGCATTTACCAATTCATCGACGTCGTCCCGTTTAAGTAACTGTTTCAGTTCAGAAAACCGCTTTTTTGTTTTTTCTATGGGCTTTGTTCCGAATTTTTCCGGGATAATTGGCAGTGATTTTAGTGACCAGCGCTTCAGTTGGGGATCGATATCTTCCGGCATAAACAGCTCGACAAGGTGCCCAACTGCCCAACTGACAATGTATTGGTCATTCTCATAGCAAGTTTCCGTTTTTTTGAGTTTACCAAGGACTTTAGCTAGATCAGCGGCTACACTGGGCTTTTCTGCGATCACCAATTTTTTCATTGCCGCTCCTACTCCATTACAAAACCCACCTTGCGGTAAACTTTACTGATCATTTTGTTTGCCCGTTGTTGAGCTTCTTCCCTACCGGCACGCAAGACTGCCACTAGGTAATCTTTGTCTTGTACAATTTCACCATATTTCTCCCGCATAGGGGAAACTTTCCCGATGACAGCGTCGGCAACAGCCTGCTTAAAGGGAACGTAACTTGTTAGGGAGGAAAATTGTTTCACCGCTTCTTCAATGCTGATTCCTTCGATCGCTGCAAAGATATTTAGCAAATTTGATATGCCAGGTTTATTTTTTTCATCGAACGCTATTTCATTGCCGGAGTCCGTAATAGCACCGGTGATTTTTTTGCGGATTATCTCATCTGTATCCGTTATGTACACCACGCCGTTTTGATTTTTGTCGGACTTTGACATCTTAACCGTTGGATTTTGCAGGGACATTATGCGTGCGCCAGTCTGCCCTATGTATGGTTCGGGCAAAACAAACGTATCCGAATAGGTCCCGTTAAATTTCTGTGCGATATCGCGGGTGATTTCCAGGTGTTGTTTCTGGTCTTCACCGACCGGGACAAGGTTGGCATTGTATAGCAATATATCCGCCGCCATCAGGATCGGGTAAAATAGCAGGCCGGAGCAAACAAACTTTCCCACTTTTTTGGATTTATCCTTGAACTGCGTCATTCGTTCCAATTGGCCAATTGAAGTCAAGCAGCTCAGTATCCACATGAGTTCCGCATGGCCGATGATCTGTGATTGGAGGAAAATTTTGCACTTTTTTGGATCGAGGCCACAGGCGATATATTGGGCAACGGAGTCTATGACGTTCCTTCTCAATTCGACAGGAACGTGGGGCATTGTTATGGCGTGTTGGTCAGCCAGAAAAAATAAACAGTCGTAAGAATCCAGCATGCGGCACCAATTATCCAGCGCACCAAGTAAGCTTCCCAAATGCAGCTTTCCCGTGGGTTGCATACCGGTCAATATGACTTTTTTATTGTCCATTTCTCTCTTCCGTGCCTGTTCCTCCACAAGCGAATTAGGCCGTTTCTAATTTTTTTCGCAACAAAATATTCAATCCCACCGAACAGACGTTTATACACAAAACGCCAGGTCTGCTTTGTGCTAGACGACGAAAAAGTATGTTCATCGACCCGGTCCGAGTACGACCAGTACTCTTTAATGAAACGAAAACTGTGGCGGAGTAACCGCAGTTTGCATAATGTATGGACAAGCTTTTTATTAAAATTCCAGGGTTTGTAGCAGGAATAATGTACAATGACAGGCCTTTTTATGTTTTTTAGGCATCGACAAGCTAATGGTGCAAAGGGTGTGAAATTAAATTTTGGGCCAAGGGACAGGTGTTCGTCCGGAGACAGGCAGATATTCATAGCATCTTGTTCCGGACAGGGCAGCAATTTCTTACATCCGCTGATAAATTGCAAAACTTTCTCAAATATTTTTGCCTCCTCGAAGCGCTTGCAGTCGATAAGCAACACACCCGAGAGCATATACGTACGCTCCGGCGGGATACCGACTTTGGCTTTTCGTTGCACCATATCTTGCGACGAAAAGAAATTTGTCTCTTCATTTACCGCTCCGAATGGGTGTTCGCCGAGGTCGACGCTCCAGAGCAAGTCTATGTCATCCACTATAATGACGTCGCAATCCATGTATATGGCACGTTTCAGCTCCGGAAATGTTCTACTTATAGCCAAACGGTAGAACACTGCTGGAGAAAAATGAAAAGCTATGGGAAAGGCATCGAAAATTTTTTCTCTGGGAGGTTTCCTGAAGATAACATTGGTAACATTGCCAAATTTTCCCTTCCATGTTTGCAGAGTATTTTTGTTTTCCGGAGATATGCCACAATCAACCACATAAATGGCCACATTGGAAGACGTGCTTACAGCGGCTGACATGGCTGCCACTTGCAATGGGCCGGCAAACCTATCGTCACAGCAAAATACGATATTTATAACATCGCCTTTTACGATCATCAAATTTCCGTAATAATTTGATCGGCAAGGCCATATTCTATTGCTTCACGCGCGTTCATGTAAAAGTCACGGTCCGTATCCTTGGTGATTTTTTCCAAGGGCTGCCCGGATGATTCTGCCAAAATCCTGTTCAATTCGTCGCGGGTCTTTTCCATCTCCTTAGCCTGTATATTGATATCAATGGCCGGTCCCGCGATCTGTCCCATGATCAGCGGTTGGTGAATGAGAACGCGAGCATTGGGGTATATGAACCTGTTGCCCTTCTTTGCTCCGCAGAGCAGGATAGATCCCATGCTGGCAGCGAGTCCGGTGACAATCACACGCATCTGTGACTTTATGAGCTTCATTGTATCGTACATCGCCATTCCTGCCGTAATGGAGCCACCCGGAGTGTTGATGAAAAAATCAATGGGCAAGCTTGGATCCACTATTTCCAAGTACAGTAACTTTTCCGTAATATCCTTGGCGGATTCATCATTTACTTCGCCCCAAAGAAATATTTTACGCTCCTTTAAAAAGCGCTTTTGTATCATCGAATTGCAAGAGCTATGCCTGCTTTTCTCCTCATCTTCACACTCATCGTCGCACTTTTCTTCGCAGTTCATTTTGCTCGTAAACTTATACATAGGCTAACATGCTCTAAGGATACCATTGAAAAACGCAAATTTTAATAAAATTTTCTTGTTCTTTATCAAGGAACAGATTTTAATAGCGCATGGATATAAAAGATATTTTAAATTTTCGGGGAAATGTTTCTACTTTGGTATCTGAAACGAGCGGAAGAAGCCCACTAGAAAAGACCGTTAACGTGAGTACTTTAGCAGAAGTTTTCGGTGCGTCCGACCAACCACACACCGTTACGGTCGTAGATCTAGAAAAAAATCCCCATCTTCGGATTTCCTTGGAGGATAATATCATACTTGAATTAGATTTAATTAGTTCGGTAAAAAAGCAGGTACAATCTCCAGATACGCGGGAAACATCCTCGTCTGACTCTGGACAAGAAGATGAAATGGGACCAAAAAAGGTGCAAGTCGCCACGAAAGGCGAAAATGAATACGAATATGAGATTTCAATCGAAAAAGAGGATGGCATGCCAGTAGATATTCGTCAAACGGAGGACACGGAATCGAGCGAAACAAATCTATTCGTATCGGAAACAGAAAGTGAAGAATTGGAGGAAGAAGAGGAAGAGAAAGAAGGCGTTGAAACACCTGAAGACTTCAACATTTTCGATATTTCTGATTCCAATAACTCTAATGGAAGAATTGCTAAAGAGCCGGAAGCTGGAGTAGAAAGAACTACTTACACTTACAAAGATTTATGTGATGAAACAACAGGGATTCCCTTACCTAGCAAGGAAAAATTCGAAGTAAGTCGGGAGGTGGTATTTTTTGAATCCTCTGATTCGGATAGTGGAGACCCTAGAAGCGAAACGAATCGGACAAGTCTTGCTGATGTGGATGAACCCATTGCCGATTCGAAGCCAAAATCCTTCTCAGACGAAGATTTTATCGAGCTTTTAGAAAAAATAAAAGATCTGTATGAATGCCTCCGAGAAGCCGAAGCTATGGGAAAAAAGCATATGGATTTAATAGCCGAATTAGAAAAGATAACTGCTTCCAAGTAAGAAAGGAACAACGATGGCAATGATATGCGCTTACCGGCCTAGGTTTGTGCTGACAGGTGATAGCAGTGATTTTGTTTTGCCAAGTATATCAGTGCTCGAATTATTGGGCCTATGAATGCAATTACATTGTTCTTGTTTTTGAAGTGTAGTTTTTTACAAGCATCAGCTATGGAAGGTGAAAAGCATCCCTTTTTAGTCGAAAAGAAGTTTACCGATTGGCAAACATTGTCCACGGCCTACGTTATAGGCGATGTGCGCACAGCGATTGAGAAAGCCCAGAGAGATGTGGATGCCATTGCTGCTTTGCCCAAAGATTCTTTAACTTTTGAAAACACGATTCTCGCGCTCGAACATGGGGGGGATATCCTTGACATAGCTTGGAATAGGGTTTCACACCTTAACGAGGTTTGCAATTCGGATGAATTACGCGAAGCATACAACGCAGTATTGCCGGAAGTGGTTGAATTCGGTTCAAACATCATCCTGAATGACGCTCTATGGGAGCGAGTCAAGGCATATTCCGAGTTTAAAGATGTGAAAAATTTACCTCCAATTGATAAGCGCTTGCTGCAAAGAACCGTTGATGGCTTTCGGGACGGAGGGGCGGACCTTCCTCGGGAACAGCGGGAACGTCTGAAACAAATTTCTCTGGAACTGTCGCAAAAAACGCAAGAATTTTCAGAAAATTGCTTGGATTCGCGGAACGCATGGGAAAAATACGTAGACAACGTTGAAACCTTAAAGGGTTTGCCAAAAACCGCGTTGGATGTACTCGCCACCGATGCCAAGCGCCATGGGCACAGTGGCTATCGCCTATCACTGGATGCGCCAAGTTTGGGGCCGTGTATGCAGTATCTGGATGACGACAACTTGCGTAAAGAATTGTTCGAGGCATCGCTAACGGTGGGTCGTACGGGTAAGTACGATAATTCATCACTGGTTGAAGAAATTTTAAAGCTGCGCGATGAACGGGCAAAGCTCCTTGGTTATAAAACCCATGCGGATATGGTTCTCCATCATAGGATGGCAAAAAATGGCAAAACGGCTCTCAAATTTATCGAAGATTTATATGGCAAATCCGCCAAATATTTTCAGCGAGATGTGGAGGAATTACGAAAATTTATCAAGGAGTATACCGGAGATGTAAACTCCAAGCTTAAGCCGTGGAATGTATCCTATTATTCCGAAAAATTGAGGCAGAAAAAATATGACTTCGAATCGGAATTATTGCGACCATATTTTAAGATGGAGAACGTGATTTCGGGGTTATTCGAAATTGTTCACCGACTCTACGGCATAAAAATTTTCGAATGCAAAACATTTTTTTCTGAGGATAGGCATGCCGCAACCCCTAGCGATGAAGCTTCCGTTTGGCACAAAGATGTGAAATTTTACGATGTTTTCGACGAGACCGGTGCCTATATAGGGAGCTTTTATGCCGATTGGTATCCTCGCAAACCGAAGCGTGGAGGTGCATGGGCTAGTGATCTTTTTAAAGGAGGGAACGACCGCCATGGCCACTGGCAAAACCCTGTTGGTGTGATTTGTGGCAATTTAACGCCATCGACAGAATCATCACCATCTCTGCTTACTCACCACGAAGTGGAAACGATTTTTCACGAATTTGGCCACCTTATGCACCACATGTTTGGCAAAGTAAAATACAAGTCTTTGAACGGCATGAGCGTTGCCTGGGATTTTGTCGAGATGCCGTCGCAGATTATGGAAAATTTTTGCTGGGATCGGACTAGCCTGGACCTATTTGCACGGCACTATCAAACTGGTAAAAAAATTCCCGATGAATTGTTTAATAAAATGTTTACAGCGCGTAACCATCAGTCAGGCATGGCCATGATGGGGCAGCTGTGTCTCGCAAAATTGGATCTAGAATTACATCACAACTATAAAGCCTACAAAAATTGTGACATCGAGGAAAATTTGAGCACCGTTTTGAAGCCCTATCGCGTGCAATTTGAAGAAAAAGTTCCGACGCTTATGTTGCAATTTTCCCATATCTTTTGTGGCGGATATTCCGCGGGATATTATTCATACAAATGGGCGGAAGTGCTTGATGCGGATGCATTTACGCGTTTTCATGACAGCGGAGTGTTGAGTGAAGAAATTGGCCACCAATTTCGGCAAAAAATCCTATCCCAGGGGGACAGCGAGGATGCGGATGTGCTTTACCGCAATTTTATGGGCCGCGACCCAAAGCTTGAACCTCTGCTCATACGCAGTGGACTATATGGTGAGTAATTATTTTTTATGATGCGATGAATAATCTCACGCTTTACAACACCCTAACAAAGCGCCTCGAACGGGTTGTTTCTTCGGGGAAACATTTTGGAATATATTTTTGCGGACCGACAGTTTACAATTACGCCCATATTGGCAATTTTCGCACTTATTTGATCGAAGATGTATTGGTGCGCGTTTTAAAGTTGACCGGCTGCCGACCCTTTGTGGTGCGCAATATCACCGATGTGGATGACAAAACCATTCGCGATTCCCAAAAATTCGGAGAAGTTCTTTCGGACTTTACGAAAAAATACACCGATATTTTTCACGGAGATTGTGACAGATTGAACATTTTGCGCCCGGACGTAGAGCCTCGAGCAACGGAGCACATAAGTGAACAAATTGCCATGATTGAGGCATTAATAGAAGGTGGACATGCCTATGAATCGGAAGGGTCCGTGTATTTCCGGGTAAGTTCCTTTGAAAAATATGGCCGTTTGTCCAACGTGGGCGAACGCGAATTGCAAACGCAAGCCTCCGACAGTGCTGGTAAACGGAACGTAGCCGATGAATATGACCGAGAAGATGTTTCAGATTTTGTGCTTTGGAAAGCGCGTAAACCGGAAGATGGGGAAAATTTTTGGAAAAGCCCCTGGGGAGATGGGCGTCCCGGTTGGCACATCGAATGTAGCGCAATGGCGATAAAATACCTGGGCGAAACGGTGGATCTTCATGCTGGTGGGATTGATTTGTGTTTCCCCCACCATGAGAATGAAATTGCGCAATCGGAAGCATGTACGGGGAAGGAGTTTGTACGCCATTGGATGCACATTGCACACCTAACAGTGGATGGAGCGAAGATGTCGAAAAGCTTGGGGAATATGTATACTTTACACCAAATCGAAGAAGCCGGCTTTAGCCCCAATGCCCTGCGTTATTGTCTCATTTCTGGGCATTATCGGCAACCGCTCAACTTTACAATGAATGGATTGCATGCTGCGGACAATGCATTGAAGAAGCTTGCCAAGCAAGGCGAAATTTTAGCAGAATTTTTCGAAGATGGCGAGTCGGCCTGTCCGGAAAATTGGTCTTTTTTAGGGGAAGTTTACCATGCCCTACTAAACGACTTGAACGTGCCACTCTGCCTAGGCAATTTGTTTAAATGGCTTGGCGATGTGAATGTTAATAAATTAAATGTCGATCAAAAAATTGCTTTAGCTAGGGAATTTTTCACCATAAAATATGCTCTTGGGTTGCGTTTGGAACGGGAAAATGTTTCAGTCCCGACCGATGTTCAAAAATTGGCCAACAGACGTTGGCAGGCAAAACTGCAAAAAAATTATACCCTTGCGGATGAGCTACGCCAGCAAGTCGAAGCTGCTGGGTGGTTTGTGAATGACACTACAAATGGTTTTAGTATTGTGAAAAAGTGAAAATTTTTAGATGAACGATGTAAAAAATAAAACGTTTAGCGGTGAGCTCGTGCCGCACTCCGGCATCCTTGAGATCATGGAAAACGGCAAGTTTGGCCAGCTCATTGACTTAAAACTGGGCGGTTATGTCAACGGCAGCGATCCCTACGTTGGCCATGACTTATTGAAAAAGTTTGAATTGCGGCGTGGGCAGTGGATCGACGCACATGTCATGCCGCGGTCGAATTTTCCAAACGGAAAAGTAATTTCCATTGACCATATCGATGGTCTTCCCGTTGAACGGGTACTTGCCCGGCCGAAGTTTTTTTCAATGGAATCGACCATGCCCCGGGAGCAGTTATACCTCGAAAATAGCAATTGTACGATCAGTTCACGAGTTTTGGATCTGTTTTGCCCTCTTGCCAAGGGTCAGCGTGGCCTGGTTGTTGCCCCTCCAAGGACGGGAAAAACGCTGCTGCTGCATGAAATTGCCCGAGGAATTTCTGTAAACTACCCGAATATTAAAATCATCGTTGCCCTCATAGACGAGAGACCGGAGGAAGTGACGGATTTTAGGCGTTCCGTCGACGTAGAAATTTTTGCATCTCCCAATGATCAACCTATGCGCAATCACATCCGCATCGCAGAACTTGCCTGTGAGCGGGCAAAAAACCTCGTCGAACTTGGCCATGATGTTGTCGTTTTACTGGACAGCATCACCCGTCTTGCGCGTGCATACAATAGTTTCAGCAGTAGTGGGCGTACGATGAGCGGTGGAGTGGATTCCCGGGCTCTTGAGAAGCCGAGGCAGTTATTTTCTCTGGCTCGCGATTTTGCCGGTCGTGGTAGCTTAACCATACTTGCTTCCGCTCTTGTCGAAACTGGAAGCAGGATGGATGATTTAATTTTTCAGGAATTTAAGGGGACTGGTAATGCCGAAATTGTTTTCAACAGAAAACTGGCGGAACAGCGTGTTTGGCCGGCAATCGACCTCAAGGAGTCTGGCGTACGGAGAGAAGAAAACATACTCTCGCCGGAAATTTTACGCAGTGTTTCCTTTCTAAGGCGGGCATTTGGCAATATGCGCAGCGAAGAGGCAACGGAAAGCATCCTGCAGCGCATGAAACAAACGCGTACCAATGCTGAATTTTTAGGTATGTTAAAGGGGGTTTAACCGTGAAGGCATTCCCCATAATTGCAATTGACGGTGCCGCTGCGTCCGGCAAAACTACAACTACGAAAATGTTGGCCGATAAATATGGGCTAATGCGCGTAAGTACGGGAGAACACTACCGTGCCATTACCTACCAATTACTGAGTATGGATGTAAACCCCAACGACGAAGGAGCTGTTGCCAATTCCCTTAAAAACATCGAAATAGGAAACGCTATTATAGGAAATCACTGTACCATTACGATTTCAGGTGCCAAAATAGATGACAATCTCTTGCGATCAGCGGAAATAAACGAACGAGTTTCACAGTTTGCCCATATTCCTTCCGTGCGAAAATTTTTGTTTAACTATCAGCGCAGCCAATCCGAGGTTTCACGCAAACATGGGTTTTGGGGACTAGCCATAGAGGGACGTGACATGACAAGTGTGGTGTTTCCAGATGCAGATTTAAGGTTTTTTCTCCATGCAGACGCAGATAAAAGGGAGCGGCGACGGAACTGCGGTATAAAAATGGATCCCATTGCAAAGCGTGATTCAGCGGATGCCTATGTTACCATTTGCCAGGATGGTGTCATTCGCATAGACACAGGCCTCTATGACCTAGAGAGCGTTATTTGTATCATTTCAAAGTATGTGGAAGACCTCTAGCTTCAACTATTTGCCCGTTCTTTGTAGACTTTTTTCGAGATGAAGAAAGCTGCGAAAAATCCAAGCAAAGCTAGCAATGGCAGAGATGTCAGGGCGAAACGAAACGAATCCACATCGTAGGAAGCATTGCTTGAATGCATGAGCTTGCCCACAATTGGTTGAAACAAGCCACCGAGTAACATGACAATCATGTTCACAGTTGCAATTGCGCTACCCTTAGCAAAGGGCGGGTTCGCTTCCAGGCCTGCCACAAAGCAGAGCACCTCCGGGCTGGATTTTATGCCGCAAATGAACAGCAAAATGCCCAGTGCAAGGGGGGATTTTACGGGCAAAAGGAAAATTATCCCCAAAATTAGGCTTGTTGCTAGGCAGCTAACTATCAATAATCTACGTCGCCCTCCGATCAAAGTTGCGACGTATCCGGCCAGCGGGCCACCGATAAGCCACCCTATGTACAACATTCCAACGACACAGGAGGCCTTAGCTCTCGTAATGCCCGCGATCAAATGAACATACTGCACTCCCCATAGGTCGCCAAAAACCACCAAGGGCGTGTAGAGTGTGCAGGCAACAAATCCTATGATCCAAGTTTGTCTATTTTTACACACGCACCACAAGCCGTGCAAAAAGTTTTTAATGCTGAAATCTTCGTTTCGATTTTCTCTGCCACTTTGGGAGGTTTCGCGGACAAAAAATATCAGCATCAAAGTACACAATATGCCAGCAAACGCGATGTACGCCCAGGATGCTTGCCAGCCTACGGCGTCGGTAAGTCGCGCCAGTGGAGCTTGACCAATTAATGCACCGCAAATACCTATGGAAGTGGTCAATCCGGATATAAGTTCCAGTTTTTTTGGATTAAACCAAACGGCGGCAAGGTACATAACTCCAATGAACCCAAATCCGGACCCAAATCCCATTAATACGCGTCCCATGGCTAGTATACCCAAGTTTGTCGATGGTAAAGAAACAAGCAAGCACCCCAGGACAACAAACAGCGATGCCGGAATTAAAACTTTTTTGCCCCCGAATCGGTCAAACAACACTCCGGCAAGCAGCTGAACAGGCGAGTAGACGATATAGTAAGCACCAAGGGCAGAACCCAGAACCACTGACGAAGTATGAAATGCTATTTCCAAGTCCTGTTCCATTACGCTCGGCGCAACCCGGGCCAGGTACTCATACAAATAAAATACCACAGCAGCCATCCACACAAACCATGCCGCAAGACTATGCCCTTCTTTTTGAAGATCCTTATCCATGCTTCTTTTTTTAGAAAATTTTCTTGGGATGCAACTCATTAATGATTTCCGTAGTTAAACTGTAGTTTTTATTTTTGGATCTAGAGAACAAAACGTCATAAGCTTTCCATCCCATTCTCTTCTTTCTCAGATGATAGTCTAGAGCCTTCCATAATGACGTATCATTTAAACTGTTTTCGCCCTATAGTTTCCCAAATTGCGACAGCCGCATTTTTCGCACCGTTCGAAGATCTGATGCATTCCCTAAGCGCCATCGCCGATTCCTTGTAGCGCGCGTTGGACAAAATCCTTAGAACCGATCTTTGGATGTTTTTCGCATTCCACCTGTTGCTCGGGATGCGTATGCCGGCGCCGCGCGATTCTATATTCGACAGGTTGATGAATTGCTCCTGCTGGGCGGCGATGCCAACGATCGGGGTGCCGGAATAGAGGGCTGTCTGTAAAGTGCCCTGACCACCGTGGCTTATCGTGACGTCGGCCAGCGCGTTTATCTTCAATGCGGGAACGAACTTGTTGGTGATATAAACGCCTTCGCGCCCATCCAAAAGTTCTCTTGCTTTTTCGACAGGAAAGTGAGGCGAAAGTATCACAGCGTTCCAATCCAACCCCGGACCGCATGTAAAAATTTTTACGACCTCTTTAAGCATCTCTTCGGAGCCGGAGCTGCTCAATGTGCAGAAAATCCTGGGCCTGCCAGATTTCGGGTCAAAGACTTTCATTATTTCCGGATCTATCGGCGCCTTGTCATCGGGAACGGAAAACAACGGTCCCGTGAATTTCACGTTTGGGGGGAAATGGGATTTATTTGCGTCATAATAGCACGTCAAGTCGTTCACGACCATTAGGTCGGCCTTTAGCATGTCAAATACATTGACTAATTTTTCGCCCCTCCATCCCAAATCATAGGCGGCTCGCCTGATGTTATTTTGCCTCAATATTGGCACCCTATTTCTTATGAAATCAGGAATATGGCGAAACAGCCACATGCGCAGAGGCTTTGGAAATATCGAGAATATCTTTAATTGTTCTGGCACGTCCGGAAGGACTTTGAAAAAATCGGGAACCAAGGGCAACGGAACGAAGCAAATCCCCGGAATCTCTTTTTTTATCATTCTTCTGGCCAAACCTGCTATCGGCCAGAAGCCGTGCATGACAATGTCCGGCTTTATCTCGCCATAGGCCGCGATTTCACCCCGAATCATTTTCCTGGCCAATTCTTCGGTGCCGACAAGATTGGTCGTCGTCATGCCCAGGTCCTGGTACAGGCCGATGCCTGGCAATTTCGGTTCGGCGAGATATATCTCGAATCCAAGATTCAGAACCATCTGTTCGAATCTGCTTCCGTGAGATATGAATATTATCCGGGGCATCATATCGTCCGTCCGGTATTTTTTCAGCGCCTTGGCTATTTCGACGGCCCTGGTAGCGTCGCCCGCATCCTGAAAGGCCGTGCTGATCACTATGATTATTTCTTTCATATACATTCGTACTTGTTGTTATTATAATCTTTCCCCCACCCTGAGTCAATGGTTAACAATGAAAAAATTTTACAATGGTCAACCTTTATGCCTTTACCTCGATAAAGGTGCAAAAATTTAAACTAGCATCTTTTTATCAAAGCAAATATGTCCAGGAAAAGTGGCAAAATTTTTGCCTCCAAAATTAAATCTGCATTTACATTTTTTAAGATGTAAGAGAATCTTGTCTATTAAACTTTACCTTGCGTTTTTTGGGAAAACTCCAAAAACATACAATGCCACCTGCGTGGGATTTACTTCCGGCTAATTCGTTCTCGTGGTAAAAGACACGCAGTTATTTTTATTTTATATTTGCTTAATTCATTGTATTTCATCATCTTCTATCCTGTTTCTTTTTTAGAAAGAATCTAGAGCCTATCACAATTAAGTACGCCATTCTGATTTGCAGTAATAACTTTGCACACTATTTTCTGTCTATAAATCCAAACATGGGGAAAAGTTCCTTTGCTGAAATAAAGAACTGCAAATTTGAAAACCAATCTTCAATTTGGTTAAGTAATAAACTTGACAAAATTTTCTTGCTTCATTGGTATTCATGCCACAAAAGCCAGAGTAGCTCAGGGGTAGAGCAGAGGATTCATAAGCCTTTGGTCGGCAGTTCAAATCTGCCCTCTGGCACTATTTGTATTTTTTTTTAGAGACTTACACATTTTTGGCCTGAAGGGGGGTATATGTTAGTTGTATTTTTGCGTTACTTAGTTATTTTTTTAGTTTTGCCGGCACTATTGGGAGTTTCTCTTTACTTTTCTCTGCGTTTACGTTGGCCACAATTGCGCTGTTTTGGCGAAGGACTGCGGCGAACGTTAATCGACAAAGAAAAAAATAACAAGATGAGCAACTTTGCCGCTGTTGCGACTATTGTGGGCGGTAACTTGGGAGCAGGAACGATTGCGGGGACGGCGTTAGCCATTGCTATTGGCGGTCCTGGTTCCATTTTTTGGATGGTCATCGTGGCAATCTTGGGAAGTGTCATCAAATTGGTCAGTGCGACGTTGGGTGTGCTTTATCAGGAAAAACAGCACCATGGGCGCTGCATTGGCGGCCCCATGTTTTATATGCTCAGAGGAGTTGGTTCCCGCCCATTGAGCATTTGCTATTGTGTGCTAATAATTGGGGCGTCCCTTTCCGTGGGAAATTTGGTACAGGTGCATGCCTTTACTTCATCGTTTCCATCCTGTGGAAATTTCGTTAAAATTGCCTGTGTTTTGGCATTTATAATTCCCGTTACAATCATTTTTTCCGGAGGACTTCGACGATTTGCCGCGTTCATGTCCTGCACCATTCCCCTCATAGGCATTGTGTACATTGTGGCTTGCATTGTTGGCGTTATCATGCTGCGCCACCGGATATGTTCCATTATTTGGCAGATTTTTTGCGGCGCCTTTTCTCCCTGCTCCATCGGGGGAGGATCAGCTGGCATATTCCTTGCACAAACGCTGCAAGCTGGAATTTCCCGAGGGCTTTTTGCCACCGATATTGGGCTAGGTCTTGCTGCCATTGCCCATGGAAACGTGGAAAGCAATGATTTACCACTTCCTCAGCACGCACGGGAACAGGGAATCATCGCCTTGCTTGCGCCAATCTTGGTTGCCATCCTCTGCAGCATAACCGGTGTACTTATACTGTGTGCCAACCCAAACCTAAGCCAAAGCGCTAGTCAAATTTGCATCGACACATTTACCATTGCGTTTAGGACGCCCTATGCCGGTTGGCTCATTCCTGTGATTATCTACTGCTTTGCCCTAACAACTATCTTGGGATGGGCTTGGTTTGCCGAACACACGTTCTTTTTCCTGCGAAGGCATCAATGGCGCTACTACTATCGCGCACTATTTATTACCATGATCTCAGTTGGAGCCTTTATGCACACTTCTTTGCCTTGGACCATAGCCGACATATGCATAAATGGATTACTCTTATCCAATTTATTTGCGATTTTTTATCTTCGCCGAAAGGTCATAAGCGTGCATTGCGATACCGTGGTAGGCCGACAGGGACTCGAACCCTGAACCAATGGCTTAAAAGGCCACTGCTCTACCATTGAGCTACCGACCCGCTGCCTGGGAAAGTTACTTGTGAGCAGCTTTATGTCAATAAGGTTTTAAAAAATTTTATTGCATTTACTGCGCAAATTATTGGATGCAATGGTGCATTAAAATGAAAAGGCTTAATTTTTTTAGAGAATTGGATAGACGGATATTTACTTTGAAGAAAAAATATGGGGAAAATGAAGTAAAAATTTTAGTTAGATTGGGCTTTTGGTCATTTCGCGAGTTTTTCAAAACATTATTTAAGCAAATTTCGCACAAAATCAAAAAACTTAAAAAAACACATAGCCAAGATGATCGACTTAGAATAGCCATTTCGGTGAGTGGAGGTGCGGGAGATATTTTAATGTTTGGTTTAGCAGTAAAAGAATTATCCAAACATATAGGCTGCGACCATACCATTAACATGTCAGTCATGAATCCTAAGCAAGTATCAGATCTTAGGCCGATTTTTAGAGAGTTTCCATTTATTTCTTTTTCACAAAATGTCGAGTCTTATGAGGCATATTCTGATGAGTTACACTGCGATGTGCTTCTTAGAATGGATAGGTGCACTATCCCTCTTTATTGTAATGACCGTATGAAGCGTAAATCTCCTTGGTTGGCTGAGTTTTATGCCCAGAGTAAAGAATTTTGCATTAAATATCACATTTTTTTTGAAAACGTACCTCGAAATCACATATATTTGGAACAGTGGTCGATTGTGAATGGTGTGACTAGGGTTCAGCAATCAGATCAGTGTAAATTGCTTGGGATAGATTATAGTACTTCTACGTTTTTAGCCATAGATTCAAACGCCCTAGATGTACTAGAAAGTTTAAACTTGACCAATAGCAGATATATAACTCTGCAGACAGGGATTCATCAATATTGGGGGACATTTCATAGTACAAAAATTTGGTTACCAAGGCACTATGCAAAATTTGTGCAATTATTTCATGAGGCTTATCCTGGCATAAAAATAATTCAGCTGGGCTCTTCCAAAAATCTATGCGCATCCATTCCTGGAGTTGACCTAAACTTGATTGGAGAAACAACTTTAGACGAGGTTGCAGCAATATTAAAGCATTCCCTTTTTCATTTAGATGGAGATTGTGGTATGGTTCACATGAAAAGATTTTTAAATGGCCGTTCCATTGTTCTTTTTGGAACAACTTCTGCCAATTTATTCGGTTATCCGGAAAACATCAATATCACTGGCCTTGGGTGTAATAGCTGGTGCGAGTGGGTGACCGACGATTGGGATAAGAAATGTCTGCGTGGATTTGAGGAGGCACCTTGCATGGCTTCCATCACGCCGGAGATGGTTATGGAGGCTGCCCATAAAATAATCGACAGTCTAAAGGAATACTCCTACGAGACCATCGATTGCAATATTTGGGAAGAAGCAATTGCTGATTTTATAAAAGGACGTTTTGGGAATAAAAGTACCATTGTCGCCGATGTGTTTAACAAAAATGGCTGGGACTTGGCTTGCGAGTTGCGGGAAAATTTCGACGACATCACCATGTTTCGCCTCGATTGTAAGTTTGATTCATTTTCAAAGGCGAAGGATCTCGGGCTTAAGCTGGAATATGGTTGCCTTTACAATATTTCCATGGCAGATGATTCCTGCGATGTGGTAATTTGGCAAAATGGCGATGAGTCTGAGATGGAAGTAAAATATATTTTGAAGGAACTATTTCGCATATTAAAGCCCGGCGGGGCGCTGCTCATATCCGGTGTGGCCATGGATAATGATATTTTAGCTCCGTTTGGTTTAAAAAATACCCTAGACAAAGTTCAGGCCTTTACGAAGCAGGTTATCAAAGTTTAGAAACGCCAACTTACCGATGTTGCTTGTTTCTACGATTCCCATAAATAGCTCAATTTTCGACCGGGATTGTTTTATATTTATATTGACAACATGCTCCATTATTTCAAAACGAGCAAGACAGCTGCCCCTATCGTCTAGCGGCTAGGACACTGGATTCTCATTCCAGTAACCGGGGTTCAATTCCCCGTGGGGGTGCCAAAGCTATAAACAGCTCAAATAAAGGAATAACAAAAGATTGGAAAGAGTAGGAAACAGGGAAGGCAAAAAGCTTATACATACATTAACGAGCATTCAGGTATAGATTGATGTTTCTCATATTTGGATGTTATTTTTAAATATTCACAATCGGAGAGTCAAGCTGCAGCTAGCAAAGGAAAATTTCCAGTCTTTAATTTGACCATCTTTTACGCCGGAAATTAAAAATTTCATCAAAGGGAAAAATTTTTCTACTTTTGACAATTGAAGAAGTTGCAAACAAAAAGCCAAAATTCAATTTCTTTTGGTAAATCTAAAAACCTCAAATTATACGAAAAAAGAAACTTAAAAAATCAAAATTAGATCATGAAAATTTTGATATAAAAGGACCTATGAGGGATTATTTTGACAATCCAAACAAAAAAATAATAACATGGCTTAGTAAAAAAGAAACAGTAAAACATTTAAAAAATTTTCTTTGACATGTATCTTTAGAAAGTTTTTAACAAAAAATTATTAAATTACGGGCCAAGACCGAAGATAGGTGTAATTCATAGGTGGAAATCGAAGTAAAAGGAAATTTGCCATGTCGTCCATAAAGGTAGAAAAGGAAATCTTGTTTAATTGTGGTAAATTTAACTTGAAAGACGTTAGTTTGCCTGGGGGAGAAATTCTTGTTTCAAGCACAGTATTCAGCCACCTTCCTAATAATGAAAGTGTGCAAAATTGACAATTACAAAGACAAAAAAATATCGCCTACTATGTAAGGAGGTTGTCAGTAAAAGCGATTTTTATGCAATCATGGCAGCAAACGGTGAATCTCTTCTGGATATAGGAATTGACAAGTTGCCATACCATGGAATGAAAAGCCTTTCAGATCGAAAAGATGCTAAAATTTTGTTAATTAATGTGATTCCAAGTCCCAGTAATGAGTCGGATGCCGCCCCCAAGGTGGTCCCTGAGGTTCAAGAAACACGCGTCAAAGTGCCAGCAAAAGTTTAGGGTCCACTAAAATTTCTAATGAACTCAACTTTTTTTCATTTCCATATGAGTGGCGATGGCCGGACTATGACTCCATGCCTAACTTTTTCGAACAAAGGGACGCATTGGAAGGGCTCATCACAGAATATTTGGCTGCGGAAGTTCAAGGGATTTAATTTTTTCCATGATAATGTTTGCTGCTTCTTGGTAGCGATTGGGAGAAGTTTTGTTATTGTCGTATTCCGCTGGTTGCAGCGGTTTGCCAAATACGATGGCTGCTTTTTCATTGAAGTTTGGGAAATGGGAAAATCGATTCATGATTTTATAGGTGCCGAATATTCTGCAGGGGATAACCCGTGTGCCACTCTTGCAGGCAAACATTCCCACACCGGCGTGGGCTTTGTGTAGTTGTCCATCGGAGGATCTTGTGCCTTCGGGAAAAATCATCACACCATTGCCATTTTGCAATAATCTCAATACGGAACGTATGGCCGACATGTCCGCGCTGTTTCTGTCAACGGGGATCGAATTTAGCCGCGCAAACAACCAATTCCCCAGGGGAGAGCTAAACAAACTTTTCTTTGCAAAAGAAAAAATTTTCCTCTTACCCAACAACACGGCCCCTAAAAATGGAGGATCGAAGTAACTGGCGTGGTTGCATACCAATAAAAATGATCCCTCGTCGGGAACATTTTCTAAGCCGTATATTGCTCCGTCAAACAGTTCGTAAAATCCTGTCTTAAACAGGTAACACATTATTTGATAGACGGGATGCCACATACCAATTCGCTATGTTTGATATGAAAATTTCGCCGAACGGGAAGATTTTATTTCGAAAAAAGTTGGGACCGTTTACAGAAAACTTCCCAATATGATTTGACAATTCGCAAACTAATTTGCATACACTACCCGTGTCCCCGCGAATATAAAAGTTCTAATTAGTTACGCAATGGAAAAAGAAAAGAAGGTTCGTTACAGGACTCCGTTTAACATTTTGATTGAAAAGAAAATTTCTGCGGAGGAATTAACGGACGATGAGGTTCGTGAAATTACAAGCGCAATAATAGATGAAAGAATTCCACTGCACCAATTGTCGGCATTTTTAATGGCTGTTTACTTTCAGGGGATGAGTGTACAGGAAACCGCTATTTGGACGGAAGAATTAATGCTTTCCGGCGATGTAATTGACGCTGGCAATATCTCTTGGCCGAAGATTGATCGCTGTGCCACCGGAGGAGTCGGGGATAAAGCTACTTTTGTATTGACCTCCGTTGCCGCTGCATGCGGTATTGCGGTGCCGACGATAGCCAATGCGGATGATGGCTTTGTCATTTCCGACATTGAAAAAATTTCCTCTATCCCTGGATTTTCACCCAAATTTGATGAAAAAAATTTTAAATCTCAGCTGAAGAAAGTCGGCTGTTACTACTGTGAACAGCCAAGCACCGTAGCTCCCGTCGATGTGCAATTGATAAATTTACGCAAAGAAACGGGAACAATTCCGAGCGTGCCTCTCCTCGTTGGTAGCATGCTTTGCAAAAAATTATCCTCAGGCGTGGAGGGCTTGGTGGTGGATGTGAAATGGGGCAGTGGGTCCTGCATAAAAGATGTGGAACAGGCAAAGCAACTCGGCCGCATGATAACACGGGTAGCCCGTGCCTTGAACAGAAAATGCATTGCGCTCGTAACCGACGCCAATCAGCCTCTTGGAAGAAATGTGGGGACAGCCCTTGAAATCAAGGAGGCGATCGAACTTTTAAAGGGAGGGGGTGATCCGGAGCTGCAGGATTTGATCCTGAAACTTGGGATGGAAATAGTGCGTTTGGCTGGAGTTGCCGGTTCGACGCTATCGGCTAAGCAAATGATAGTCAAACACTTAGCCGATGGAACAGCTCTTGAAAAATTCAAAGAATTTGTCGAAGCACAGGGTGGTGATGTTTCCTATATCGAGAATCCGGAAAAATTTCCCGAAGCTAAGCATGTTCGTAAGCTTTCAGCCCAAAAACGAGGCTACATACATACTGTCAATGCGGGCATGATTGCACGCGGTGTTCGCATTTTGGCAGAAAATTCTGATGGAACCTTGGATCCCGCCGTTGGCGTATCCGATGTCATGAAAGTGGGCATGCAGATAAAACAAGGTGAGCCTCTTATGATGATCCATTATAACGACGAATCGAAGCTGGATAAGGCACTGGAGTATTTTCGTGATGCCTACCGCCTTGCTCCAAAGCGTCCTACCCAAGGTGAAGTCATCAGCGAGCGCATTGCATAGGATATTGTAAATTTTTTCCTAAAAGAGGTTTGCTGTCCTCTTTGAAAAAGCGCCATCGGAAAAAGGTTTACTACGCTTTATTTCGCAATATGGCACCGATTTTTTCATCAGTCACCACTTAATCAAACCTATAAAGTTAGTTAGGGATGTGGCATTTTAAAAACGATGTTATTCCGTCGGCTAAACCTTGAGCTAAATCTTGGCGATGGTTGCTTGAGGCAAGTTTTTTCGCCTCTATTGGGTGTGATAAAAATTCAAGTTCCGCTAAAACCCCAGGGCAATTCAAACCCCTAAATACGTGAAAACAGGCGTGTTTAACTCCCCGATCGACACATCCAATTTTTCTCAAAACAGCTCCCTGAATAGCGTAGGCCAGTATTAAATTTTCCGCATCAAATTTATTACCAGCATATGGTTTCAGGTTAGATTGTGATGATTTTACTTGGTGCTGTGAAGGCTGGCCACAGGGTGTTAGTGCGAAAGTTTCAACCCCACGGGCTGATTTTGACTTTGCCGCATTGCAGTGCACGCTTACAAACATGGTTGGGGATTTTTTGTTCGCAAATTTTGTGCGATCTTCCAACTCAACGTACACATCCGAATTGCGAGTCAAATAGACAGTATGCCCCTGTTTTTCAAGTATCCGGGCAAGCCTTTGGCAAATATCAAGGGTCACAGTTTTTTCCTTTAAACCGGTGGCTGACAGCGCACCTTCCGCTCGTCCACCGTGTCCAGGGTCCAGCACAATGACTGCTTTTTTTACACTGCTCCGAGGTTGCATAGTAAAAAATGGGCGTAGATGAGCCACATAGTCGCTGTAGGACACGCACAATTTTCCACACTTTGTTTCGGTGAAAAATCCAAGCGGTATCAAGACGCCGTTGGCGTGAAATGATAAAGATCCCGACCTAAACGATAATTCAATACTATCTCCGCGCAACACCACTCTATCTGGCCTCCTGATTGGCATTCTTAGGAGATGTTCCTTGGCAACTACTTCAAGGGGCATGTATTCTCCGTTTGGCAGGGCATGGCACAGTGAACAAACAAAACCGCACACAAGCACTAAAAACAACGACACTCTTCTATAAAAATTTACTTTGATCATTTTATTGTAATTTTAGTAATTCACTGGCATCCAAAATCTTAGTAGGCTGCGCTACTTTTTTATGAACCTGGGCTAGTTTTTTCTGTGCAGACAGGGGCGATATTGTAGCGGATATGATTTTTCCGAACAATTTTGGTTCAACATCCAAAACACCGTGTTCACAGAGATCATTCGCGAAGCGTTTTACCAAATCGAAGCCCAGTTCACTGTGGGCAAGCTCCCGACCGCGAAACATCAAAGAAATTTTTAACTTAAACCCTTTTTCTAAAAACTCCATGGAATGACGCATCTTTGTGTCGTAGTCGTTTTGGTCAATGGCAACGCGCAGCTTCACTTCCTTTATTTTCGACGATTGAGTTTTGGTACTTTGCTTGTTTTTTTTCCCCTCATCGTACTTATATTTGCCAAAATCGAGGATTTTGCATACGGGAGGTTGAGTATTGGGGGAAATTTCTACTAAGTCGAGACCCTTGCTTTTAGCTAGAGCTACGGCGCTGCTAGTTTGCATGACGCCAAGTTGTTCGCCGTTGTAATCTATGACACGCACTTCGGTGGCACGTATTCTATCATTTTTTCTTACAAAATTTTTTCCACCATCCCTGCGAACATATGGCTTACTTCCCTTTCCCTGTGGCTTACCGTTAAAACCGCCCCTCCATTCGGCTGGGCGGTTGTTAAATTGTGCGTTTGTCATTGATTATCGCTGCGCTGCATTAGTTGAAGTGCTACCTCATCGGGGCAGTAGGGACTGTCAATAGTGGGGCAACTGCTCCCGCAGAAGCTTCACCTGCCTGCAAGTTGAATAGATAGGATATGAACATAAAGGTCGACTTTGAGTGCAGGTCATTGTCAGCTATGTAAAACCAATGGCCACGGTGATAGGTTGATATGAAGGCATCCTTTGGCTCCGTCTCCGAGCACTTGACCTTCATCATCCTGCCGCTTGCATACCTCGTCCAGTCAAAAACTCTACCCCTTGCATCTACCGTTACCATTACCTTGCCACTGTCGATATCCTCTTGAGGCACCTCAACGGCGTGCGACAAGTAAAACAATAGTCCCATAAGAGATCTCATTCTTACACTTAAGCTGCGCTTGGATACGGTGAGAAAATTATCCTGAAAATAAAATTCATTTCTGTCTTCGTCGAGATTCAAAATCTTACGCAATTCCTTCATTTCCGGAGAACTTGCCACATTCAGGAAACGCAAAACTAGAGCGTTGTTATCATTATCAAGGCCTAGGGATAATTTATGCTCATACTCCAGTTTTTGCAAAAGCGATGTCATACGATAAAAATCTTCATAGTCGGGCTTAATTCTGGGTGTTGGTCCGGAAGCATTCGATGCGTTATCCACGTTGTTAATTTTCTCGATGCACAAATCGAAGACACGTTCCAACTTCCATCCCGATTGGGACATTAGCAATACCGCTGAAAAAGGTATTGGTGTCATCAAATGCTGAATGAACTCTTTCCCACGCAATGGATGATATGAAACTGTAGGTGTCTCAGAATCGGCAAACTTAATCGTTGGTGCGATCGTTGTCTGGTTACTACTTCCCTTTATGAACCACCTACTGTTCCCAAAGCCAGCATCAATACCAGATGTGCGCGAGTCCATTATATTATTGATCTCAAGAAATAATGGATTTTCTCGGTATTTCAATCTAACCAAATTGTTCAGCAATTGTTGATCCAAAACATCGCTCAGAGCGCTATTATACTGCGGATGTACATTCCGAATTCCCCTTGGTCCAACGGAATTGCATCCCGTACATGCTAAAACGATAGTCAATGCAAATATATTAACAATTTTTTTCATAATCATCCTTCTTCTCCGAAGAGATTAGAACAAGAAAATCTTAGTTTTCAACATAAAAACTACATTTGTGTAAAAAAATTATTTTTTTTTGAAAATTGTTGCCTTGATTCGCCTAAAAGGCAGGCTAATGATTCTTAGGGAAATAGGCTATGACAAAATTAGAAGGAAATGTTTTATTAATGCAAATTGGACGACCATCGGCGCTCATGAATGTGGGATTGGCGGCTCTTATAAAAAGTGTATTAAATTATGATACTGTGGAAGATGTTTACGGTTGCATCGGTGGACTTGAGGGGTTGATTACCGGAACTTTCATAGATCTTGCCTCTCAACAACAAAAAAATATCAATAACTTATCTTACACCCCCGGAGCGGCATTGGGGTCGCGACTTATTGATTGTTCCGATGAGGATTTCAATGGCATAGCTTCTACTTTGAAAGAAAAAAACATCCGATTTATGTTTGTCCTCGGCGACGAAGAAAGCGCAAAAATTTGCTTAAAAATAGAGGAAGCCTCAGCGAATGCGGGCCATGAAATGCGACTGATGCTGATTCCTTTTTCGGCCGATAATGCCCTGCCTCTAACCGATCACTGTCTGGGCTACGGTTCTTTGCTGAAACACATTTCGTCGTTATTTACTAGTGTTGTGGCAGATGTTCAGTCAATGCAGGCTTCCGGCAGTGTGACTATTGTTGAGCTGAGCGGATGTGATAACATGTGGAGTTTATGTGGTGCTACGCTGGCCAAAGTGCACCCCGATTCTAATTTGGCACCACATTTGGTATTTGCCGATTTATTCGAAGAGCAAGCCCTTGTGAAAAGGGTTCACGGGTGCATACATACAAATGGCAATTGTGTTATCCTGGTGGGAGGGTGTTTAAAAAATCGCTCCGGTAAAAGTATGACTGAGGGACGTACACCTGGTCAATATATAAAGTTTATAACGGAAGCAAATTTTGATATCGGCGTGGACTTGGTTATTTTGAATGATTGGAAGCGGACATCGTGCATGACCATCTCCGGCACGGATTCTGCCGAAACAACAAGTTGCGCAAAGCGTGCCGTTGAACTAGCGCTAGAAAATGAAGTGAGTTGCAAAATGATGATTTTGCTACGTAGCGACAGTCAAAAGTATAGTTGCGAAACAAGCTGCGTAGACATTTCAAATACCATAGGGAAACAAAAAGATTTTCCATCCGGTTGGTATAGCAACGAAGAAAACGCCGTAGACGCTTCATTTTTCAAATATGCATCACCCTTGATCGTAGGCGAGGCGTACCCTACCTACGATTCGGGAATCCAAGTCTTCACTAAATTTAAATAGCCTATATATTTTTCAGTGAAATTTAATGATGGCCTGGTGTGGTTTGGTTCACGTTTTTTTCGTTGAATTTTCTTTCTAGGCACTAGGCAAGCAACCTAGCACTTCTCTGAAGATATTTTTATAAGCCACGTCCTCCTCTTCGAGTGACACTTCCTCTTTGCTGGAGCGGAACAATTTTCCATGGCGTTTGTTAAAAACAGAGGGAGGATTATACTCTCTTGCTCTCTTGACCAAAGTATCCACGTCCTTTTCGTTGAAATTTTTTTCTCCAATGAAATTAGACAGTTTCAGTGTATCCAGTCCGATATTACATCTCTTTTTAAAATTTTCCAAAGCTATGGGAAAATCTTTAGCGCTTTGCGCATCTTCTTTACCGAGTATTTTGGCTAGCTTTATCATTTTATCTCTCAACGACACATCTACCTCCCTATCCACCCTTTGGGCAAGTTGAGTATAATACGGACCACTGAGCAATACAAGATTAGCACCGTGGGGTATGCTTGGGTAACAACTGGCGAGGGCCCGCACCATGGGGCGAATTCCACATAATTCCCTTGGCATTCCACGAACACGAGCCAACGTGCTCGCATAGGCTATCTCGGTGCGTGCTTTTACATTATTTGGATTTTCAACAACAATTGGCAGATTTTTTATAATTAAACGAAACGCCTCCATTGAACAGCTCAAATGTCTGCTATTATAAGAATTGTCAGAATTGCTCTCTTCACCTAGCGCACTCAAATAATCCTCCATGCACTGACAAAGAGCATCAAAGCCCTGGTAGGCCGACATGATGGCAGGTACGGACAGCATTAAATCGGGATCAATGATTGTAAATGTAGGAATCGGCGCCCAACCTGGTTTTTTTATTTTTTCCCTTTCATCAAAAACAATCGCCCTTCTATTGACTTCAGCTCCGTTACCTGGTGCCGTTAATATTGCCATTACTTTTACATTTATTTCCTTGTAATCATTGCAATCAGAGGCAATCATTTTTGCCGTATCTATGCTACTCCCTCCACCAAGTCCAACAACAAAACCGCACTTTTCTTTTTCAAACATATCCAATCCCGCTTGGACTTGCGAATTTGTTGGATTACATGAAAAATCGCTAAATACGCAATAATCTATGTTAGCTATTCTAAGTTGATCTTGCACCCTTCTCAAATGGCCTCTCTTTGCCGACCCTTTCGATGCGACAATTAAAGCTTTCTGTCCCCTAAAATCGCGGGCCCGCCACATTCCTTCCTTTAGTATATTTCCAAGCTTATCCAAACTGCCTGGACCAAATAATACTTGCCCATAAAAAGTAGCTTCTTGCAATTTCTTTTGATATTCCTGCCATTTTTTCTGGTCACTAAGCAACTCGGAAGCTTCTTTCGATTCTGAGGTAAATATTTCACCAGAATCAAACGCAGCTTTCCCTGTTTACTAACGGCGCAGGCGGAACAATTTCTTCAGGTGGCCTAATCTCTTCACCACTTGGCCGATTTTTCAACGGAGCCGGTCGTTCCACCAGATCGTTTTTACTTACACTAACTGACGCCTGTGCGACCACAGGCGAAACAAATCTTATATTATTTGTTGATTTCATAGGTGGAAACACTTTTTGCCAAAAACAAATTAAAAGCAAGGAAATTTTATACAAGCTGCAAAATTTTAATTTCGCAATTTATCTATTATCTTGATAACTTAAAAAACTTTCCCCATCTTGCACGGGTGGAAATTGATGTTTGGCTGGAAAAGGTTGTCATTGAAGCGGCACTGTCGAGTGGGTGTGAAAACTTTTCCCCTGAAATCAGACCATCCGATCCGAAATTTGGCGACTTTCAAGCCAATGGCGCCTTGCAATATGCAAAAAAATATGGGCAAAACCCACGCACATTGGCTGAGAAAATTATTTCCCATCTATCTGCCAAGCAAGAAGTTAAGCAAAATATCGAAGCTTCATTGGCCGGTCCAGGATTTATCAATTTTAAATTAAGGGACGAATTTTTATGCCAATGGCTGAATGAACATTTCGACGCCAATTCCTTTCGGCCGAGTGTAAATTCCTTTCTCGGAAAAACCGTTGTCGTTGATTATTCTTCACCGAATACTGCCAAACAAATGCATGTTGGCCACCTGCGTTCGATGAACATTGGGGAATCCATATGTCGGCTGCTGGAATTTTGTGGTACAAAGGTCATCCGAGATAATCACATTGGAGATTGGGGCACCCAATTTGGCATCTTGATTGCGATGATAAAGGGAGAAAATATAGACCTTGACAAGCTGCCAACGGACGCCGCTTTGGCCGAAATTGAGCGCCTCTACAAGCTAGGCAATTCCCAAATAAAAAAAAATGAAGCCTGCTTGTCCAGCGCTAGAAATGAACTGGTTAAGTTACAAAACGGAGATCTGGAAAACATAAAAATTTGGGAAAAGATCAACGCCATATCCTACGCCGCCTTTGATAAAATATATTCTGAGTTCAATGTGAAATTCGATTACGTCTTGGGCGAGTCCTTTTACCGCGATAGAGTGGATGCTGTGTGCAAGTCGTTGGAGGAATACGGAATAGCGCGCTCAGACAACGGAGCTTTGGTTGTTTTTTTTGATGAACATGGGAAATTCAAAGACCAGCCCTTCCTCATAAGAAAGTCCGATGGCGCCTCCAATTACGCAACAACGGACCTCGCTACGGTGGAGTATCGCAAGGAACATTTTCACGCCAATGAAATAATTTACGTCACCGATGGTCGCCAGCAAGATCACTTTCAACAATTGTTCATGACCGTTGATAAGTGGTTTAAGGCAAGAAATCTAGCCTCGCCAAATTTGCACCACGTTTGGTTTGGGACGATTTTGGGGGAGGATGGCAAAGCTATAAAAACCCGCGATGGATCACCGATTTATCTGCAAAACTTGATAATCGAAGCAAGGAAGCGTGCCTACCAGATTGTTTCTGAAAAAAATCCGGACTTAGGCGTAGAAGAAAAAAACGAAATTGCATCGGCGGTAGGGATAAATGCCATCCGCTATTTCGATTTGGCGCAAAATCGCACAAGTGACTACATGTTTTCCTGGGAAAACATGCTATCCTTTGATGGCAATACTGCCGTATATTTGTTATATGCCATTGCTCGTATGCATTCCATTTTGGGAAAGATTGAAGAGACGGATGCTCCGGTAAATAATCTTGAAACCAAGGAGGAACGGGTGCTGGTGCGTAAATTGATGTATTTTCCTTTGGTGATTAAGCAGGCAATTTCGGATCTACGACCGCACTATTTGTGCACCTATCTATACGAATTGGCGGGAGAATATTCCAGTTTTTACAATGCAAACCGTGTCCTAGTTAATGACGTCACGGTGAGGAATCGCCGACTCATACTATGCAAGCGCACCCTGCTTGTGCTTGAACTAGGCCTAAACTTGCTCGGCATGACGACCCTTAAAAAGATGTAATTTTCTCCGAAATCTTTGTATCAAAAAACCTAACAGTTTCAAGGCGTTTCTTTAAAAGTTCCAGGGCTTGTTGTTCGCTCAACGTGTCCGAAGTAAACGCCATAGACAACCTTATTGCCGGCTCAACGTCATCCCAAGGGACACAGACAATGCCGAGTTCCGCGATCATCCATTGGGCAAATTGTTCCGCCGAGCCAAAATAAATTATTGTTCCGCTAAACTTAGCCCCAGCAGGTATCAAACCATACAAAAAAAAACCAGCTCTGGGCTTTTTCAATTTGAAGTCACACTCCCCCATGAGCGCTATGACAGCATCCATTCGCCGTGAATATCGCGCCCCGTTTGCTTCTGCTATGGAGTTGTTAGTCAAGGCCTTAGCCGCTGCCTTTTGTATTGGTAAAAATTGCCCAGAATCACTATTGTCTTTGACATTTCCATAGGCGCCAATCAGGTATCTATTTCCACAAACCCAGCCGATGCGCCAACCCGTCATGTTAAATCCTTTGGACATGGAGTGCAGTTCAAGGGCAACTTCTTTTGCACCGTCTATTTCCAAAATTGACAGGCGATCCGTTTCATCAAAAGCTAGATCGGCATAAGCCGCGTCATTTATAATCAAAAACCCATATCTGTGAGCTAACTCAATTACCTTTTTGAAAAATTCGCGCGTACATGTCACCCCGGTGGGGTTATTGGGATAGTTTATGGAAACTACCTTTGTTTTGCGCAGTGTTTCTTCGCTAAGCTTTTCTAACTCCGGCAAATAGTTGTTTGCCTTCGACAGAGGCAAGCTTATCACATTTGCGCCAAGGTAATGGGAATGCGTTCCAAATATCGGATACCCAGGCGTCGTTGTAATAACCGTATCGGAATCGTTGACAAAGCAGAGAGGCAGGATAGATAGTGCCGCTTTTGACCCGATGGAGTGTAGTATTTCACCGTCGGAATCTAGGGCAACGTTGAACGCCGAAGCCATGTATTTCGCCACCGCTTCCTTGAATTCGGAACAACCATTGTCGGCGTAACCGCGATTTTTGAATTGCTTCGCTTCCTGGAAAAGGGCATTTATCGTTTCAGGATCGGCCATTTCATCGGGCTCTCCAACACCCATGTCTAGCAAAATTCTATTGGGATATTTGGACTGAGCTTCCCGTTTGGCCCGCTTGATCTTTTCAAATTTATAAATTTTGGTATCTTTACCAAAATTTTTACCTCCAATGCGATTGGCAAAGAAGTTTTTTGCAAAATTTTCTATTGTTCCCATGTTGGGAGCATATTTCCATGAATGTGCATGAAAAGGCAATTTTTATTTCAACGACACTGAATCTGTTATTTCCAAATCCACAAATTCCCCTATTTCATGGCGATCCCTATACTCTGCTGGTCGCCGTTATGCTGTCAGCGCAATGTACGGATTTGGTCGTAAACAGAGTTACGAAGATGCTATTCAATTTAGCCAATGATCCACAAACCATGGTCCTATTAGGGGAAAATCAGATCGCTGAAATTATTCGACCATGCGGACTTGTGAATCATAAATCCAAAGCAATCCTGGCCACATCTAGGCTGCTTTTGGAAAAGTTTCGTGGGCGCGTACCCGATACATTCGAAGAACTTGAATCTTTACCTGGCGTGGGGCACAAAACAGCCTCGGTGGTCATGGCACAGGCTTTTAATAAAGCGGCATTTCCAGTCGATACCCACATTGCCCGCCTATCACAGCGGTGGGGTTTAGCTAAAAGTTCCAACGTGCGCAAAATCGAAGAGAGGTTAAAGCAGCTCTTTCCCATTGAATTATGGCATGATCTGCACATTCAAATGATCGAATACGGTAGGAAATATTGTCCAGCAAAACGCCATGTTATGAAAAATTGCCCCATATGTCTTAAGTTTTTGCTTGATTAGGTTTATGATTTCGGTTATCCTATTTCACACTAGTAGAGACAGGAAGCAAATGGCCAATAAAAAGTTCGTGACTATTATACACAATGCTCTGGGTGATGCGGAGAGGATTGACGTTGAAATGAGGAAACTCAAATTTGATGATTCATTTATCCGGGATGGGAAAAAAGTGACCTTTCCAACTTCGCCGATTAGGCTATACTTTACAGAAGCCGAGGGGGATGCGGTGGCTTTGCGGGATCACTATATGGATATCATGCACAATATTTGGGAAAAATTGGAAATAAAGTCCGGCATTGCGAGTGTCTTGGTTGGCGACAATTGGCAGATAAATTAGGAAACTTTATTTTTGTTTGGGGGAAAAGCTGGCTGGTATTGGCTGGCTTTTTTCTTGCCTTTATTGCTATATCGCAACTATAGTTAGCCGTGGCAAGGAAATCAGCAAGACGGCTATGGACTGACGCTTTGGCAAGCGGATCTTTAGCTTTGTACAAAGCAAAAAACACTCCCATGGCCCACTTGCGTGGGTGCGAAGGGATCATAATCGGCATCGATCCAAGTTTGCGTGGAACGGGAATTGCCATTTTAGAATCACGTGGAAATCGGATCAATTTTATTTTTTCCAAAAGGCTGTCCCTTGCCCCGCGGTTTTCGTTCTATGGGTGTCTGGGGAAAATTTTTAAAGAAGTAGATGAAATAATAGCAAAATATTGCCCAGACTATGCGGCAATGGAGGAGACTATTTTCGTTCAAAATTACAAGATTGCCCAGACCCTAGGATCGGTAAGAGGCACCATTATTGCTGCATTAATGGGACGGGGAATCGAAATTTGTGAATACCCACCTTTGCGCATCAAGCAGGCAGTTACCGGCATTGGCCGTGCGTCCAAGGAGCAAGTCATGGGAACCATAAAAAATCTTCTAAATATTGATCGGGAAATTTCCACTGACGAATCAGATGCCATAGCGGTTGCTTGCTGCCATGCTTGGACGTTTACTTCCCAATGAAAAAACAAACAGGCCGCAAAACAAAGCGGCCTGCTAGACATCAACAACCAAGTAAAATTTTACTTACCTATCCCTCGATTTGGCTAGCATTTGCAAAATTTCCACGTAGAGCCATATGAGCGTCACCGTAAGCCCAAATGCTGCAAGCCACCCCATGTAACTCGGCAAACCACGGTTCGAAACCTTTACGATGAAGTCGAAATCCAAGATTAAACTTAAAGCTGCAATCACCACAACAAAAGCACTGAAAAGTAAGCCAAAAGTACCACTGGAATGAAGGAACGACATACCACCGCCAAACATCGACATCACTAAGTTGATAATGTATACAATTGCTATGCCAAATGTAGCCGTTAGTATTATGGCGCGAAACCTATCCGTAACGGTAATAACTCTATACTTATAGAGAAGAAGCATTCCCACTGCCGTGCCAATGGTAAGTGCGATGGCTTGAAAAACAATGCCATGGTACTGTAGTTCAAAAATTTTAGATATGCTCCCAAGAACAAGCCCTTCAAAGATGGCATACAGAGGGGCAGTGTAACCAGCCCATTCCTTTTTGGCTACTGTTACAATCCCTACAATGAGAGCAACAATCGAAAACAGCGTCAGCTTTGCCCCCAACGACTCCACGGAAATATATTTGCTTTTCCAGGCAAAGGCAGCGGAAGCCATAACTATGGCAAACAAAATCAAACAACGATTAATCACACCATTGAGCGTTGTAGCCATTTGACCACCGGAACATTCAAAATTCTTAGCACTTAAAATTGGATTTGATGTATTGTACAACATAACGACTTTCAAGTTTATTTTTTACCAAATGAATGCAAGCAAAATATTTGTTAAATTTACTAAAATTACTCTTTTTGTTGATTATTTCCCGTAACATGCCATCAAATACGGCGTGTTTGCTAACGTAAAGTTGAGTTGGTATTTGGCAATGAAGTACCTATTCCCAACCGGTAAAAATTTTTCATTTTTATCGGTGGTTTCCATTTTCGGCGTAGCACTGGGGGTGGTTGTTTTATTTGTTGTGAACAGCGTTATGGATGGCTTTCAATGGGAGATACGCTCAAAAATCGTTGCCACTCAGGGACAGGTGAGGGTAGATTCAAACAATATAATTCACAATTTTGAGGTCATTCGCCGCCGCTTATTGAACTATCCTTTCGTTGAACATGCAGCTCCATACGCCATGGGCGTGCTTATGGTACAATTTGGCAATAAACCAGCTTTCCCATTCGCAAAGGGGATAGATATCGAATCGGAGGCCAAAGTCCTGCCATTGAAAAATTTCATAAGCGCGGGTGACGTGGATGCATTGGACGATTCCGCAATTATCGTCAGTTCCGGCTTGGCAAACGCCTTAGAAATTAGGGTTGGAGATAGCGTGGAGGTATACTCTCCACTGATGCTACAAGATTTGCAAAGCGACGAATTGCTGCTGCCCCGTTCCTTCGACGTTATCGCGATCTATAACACCGGTTGGAATCAGGTGGACGCAAACTCTGTTCTGCTTAATTTGAGGGCTATGCAGGAATTATTTGGCATGGAGGATGGCGATTCACACGGTCTAACACTAAAATTACGCAATGGGGAAAATTTGGAAAAATCCGTGACAAAGTTGCGGGAAAGCTTTCCCGGGTTGCGCATTTTGGGATGGCAGGAAATGAACGAAGATTTTCTATTTGTTTTGAAATTGGAAAAAACGATGATGATGTTTGTGCTACTGTTCATTTTACTCGTTGCATCCTTCTCCATAGCTAGTTCGCTGATGATTGCCGTTGTAAAAAAGCGCCGTGAAATTGGCCTATTATGCTCGTTTGGAGCTAGCAAAAGAGATGTTTCCTTGATATTTTTGCTCGAAGGCTTCGTTATCGGCGTTTTCGGCACCGCCCTAGGATTAATTTTTGGATACACTGCTTTGGCTTTTCGAAACAACATTTTGGCTATTTTGACAAAGTTAGTCGGAATCAATGATTTTTTGCTTAAGTTCTACGATTTCGCACAGTTACCGGTGAAGTATTCAGTAGACGGGATAGCTACAATTGTCGCTTTTACGATATTTGTTTGCTGTTTGGCTGGCCTAATACCCGCTCTGGCCGTAGCGAAAATTAACCCATCCTATGCCTTGAGAAATGAGTGAAAACCCGATTGTAGAGCTACGCGGCATAGGAAAATCTTTCAAAGGCTGTTCGGTGTTGAAGGATGTCGAACTTTCCCTTTTTCGTGGTGAATCGATAAGCGTATGCGGAGCCTCAGGCGTGGGAAAAACCACTTTGCTAAACATCATCAGTTTGCTAGAACAACCGGACTTGGGCAACATTTTTTGGAATGGTGAAATGGTGTTGAATAGGTGCGCGAAGGATATTCGTTCGCTTCGCAGTTCCATGTTTGGGTTTGTTTTCCAGAACCATAATTTAATACACGAACTCAATGTCATTGAAAATGTTCTACTTCCTCTAAAGGTGCGTGGAAGAATCTCAAAAAATGATATAAATTTTGCCAATTCCCTATTGAAAGCAGTGGGCATTGAAGGAAAAAAATATGAAACTATCGATGTTCTCTCCGGTGGAGAAAAGCAAAGGATTGCCTTGGCTAGGTCATTGGTAAATAAGCCAAGTGTGATTTTAGCCGACGAACCAACGGGCAATCTCGATGAAGATAATGCAAACAGAGCTCTTTGTTTGATGATGGATATTTGTGAATTAAACAATAGTTCCTTGCTGCTCATTACTCACAATCAGCAACTTGCTAAACTGACCGATAAAACGTTTTTTCTATCAAATGGCGGTTTGTCCCTCAGTGAGAGTTCCTATCTAGACTCCTAGACTCGGCCAATATTATGTACAGTGTACTAGGGATTATTATGCAAGCCCCCAATACCGTTCCCCGCGTTGGAATTTCGCCAAAGCAGAAAAATCCCACCACTGCGGATAGAATGAATTCGATGTACCTGAACGGTGCCACGGCAGACACAGTAACCTGCTTAAAGGCTTTTAATATGCAATATAGCAGCAAATTTGCTCCACAACCTAGCAAAATGAAAAAAATCCAATCGGCGGCTTGCACGTTACCCCAGGATACCCACGTCGGCATCGCGACCACGATCAGCGTTACAATGGCTGTATAAAAGAGCATTGTCAAAGTATCCTCCTTCGTGGCAAATTTTTTGTTTATCACATCCAGCGCGGCGAACATTATGGAGGAGAGCACCAATATTACGATGGCGTGGGATGCGAAATTGGCGTTTGCCGGTTCGGAAGTAATCCATATTCCGATGAAAGAGGCAAGCGTTGCCACTAATTTCACCCTGCCTATTTTTTCCTTCAAAAAAACGTATGCCAGCAAAAGCGTAAATATGGGAATTGTAAAATTAATGGTTATCACTGTGGAAAGTGGCAATTTATCCAGAGAAAAACAGTACATAGCAATGGCCAAAGCCAGCATGATTGCCCGAATTGAATGAATTACACCGTGCCTCGTCTTGAATGTATGGGAGCCTCGGATCACCATGCAAGGTATGAGGGAAATGGTCGCGAACAAATAGCGAAGGAACACAATTTGTGCCACCCCGTAATTGCCAACGAGTAGCTTTGTGACAGAGTCATTAAATATGCACACGAACAAACTTGCAATAAACCAGGCTATACCAGCAAAATAGTTTGCTTTGTTACGTTCCATCACAATTTGCGCAAACTTTCAGAAACCAAATTTACTGTCAAGTAAAGATTTTTCAATACATTTTCCATAATTGCTAATAAGCAACCTTAAGCAATTGGTGAGCGTGCACACACGTAAACTCACGATAAACCAATTCAAAGCGTAAAAATAATGGGCTTTATCTCGTTCACCTTACCAAAAATCTCTAATTCGGCACTGGAGATACCCTTTTTAAACACGTTCCTATTAAACCATTTCTGTGCTTCAAAAAGAAGCCGATTTCATTCTTCCTAATTCGCAATGCCAAGCTTTAACTCTGTTGCCAGCAAATGATTTTACTAAATATGTTCTTGATTTTCCCTTGTTTGAGCTTTTACTGAGCGGGTCAAGCGCCTGGCTAGCTCAATTGGCAGAGCAGTTGACTCTTAATCAATTGGTTCGGGGTTCGAGTCCCCGGCCAGGTACCAGTTTTTAGGCCGCTCAAATCCTAAGTTAAAAAAAACAATGAAAATCAATTTGAATTAATCCAAATTGATTTTACCAAAACTTAAACTTTTCGATGGGCGACATTAGTTAGAATCTAAGCTATACCATTTCTGAGTTTCACGCTAATTCACAAAAAAAGACTAAAATCGATGAATTATAAGCTCATGTTCGCTAAACTTTTCCGGTCTTTAGCTAAGGCTATGCAGTATACTGTATATTTTCGGACACAAAATCTGTTTTTGGCAATTTTAATATTGCAATTACATATTAATTTTATATTTCTCATTTGCGTAGCAAGTAAAGGAAATATCATGAATTTATCTATATTTAGGGTAGTGCGACCTAATACTCCGTATTACCACAAGCAGAAAAACCTTGGACGAAAAAAATCAGATCCATCGACGTAGTGGCAAAAGAAAGGGAAACATTATAATCTATTTAAATCGCCTAAAGAATAATAGCGCGTGATGGTATAACTGCAGCCTAAGGAGATACAAAAAAAGATTTTAGAGATTGTTAGTAAAGAGCTCGAAGAGCGAAGAGAGGCCCTGAGAGGTCTATTTACAAACATCGGAGGCCGCATCGAGAACGATAAAACGGTAACTTTTAGCGAAACCAGTTTGTGTCAAACAGAGCCAAAATTAAAATTTTTATGTTACACACAGATCAGTGAGCTAAGAAAAGGAGTAGAATTTTCTGAAAATACTATCGGAAGGTTATGTCGTGCTGTCGACGAATTACGCGCTATTGCCGCCAAGTATGCCAACGAGAGTATGATGGACAGTGGTGATACTTTGTACATGACAAAGGAGTGTGGCAGGCCTGTGTTAGTAACAAGTGAGGAGATTATCAAATTTATTATCATAATCCGCAAATTGAGTTCATAGATATAACTCCCTGATTGTAATTTTATGTGGCTAAAAAGTGAGAAACAAGGAGATATATGGCGGAAAATTTTCCACCTATTGTGATTGGTTATTTTCCTAACCATTTTCGGTTTCTTAAACGCATCCAAGTTTAAATTTTAGTCATGGCTTAACATTAGCAGGCTTTGCGGGTTG